>CALALV010000106.1 GCA_937925605.1 uncultured Woeseia sp. | reverse complement strand
GGCCACGGAGCAGCCGGCTGCACGCATCCGCGGACGGATTGCGCAGCCGCTCGAGCGCCCCGTCGCCGATCTCGTACTGACGTCGCCGTCGCTGCCGCTCGTGGCCGCCGACGGGAGCACGCTCGTCGAATTCACCGACGTGCAGCTGGACGTGAGCGGCGCCCCGGATGACTACCGGGCCCGCGGCACGGCACGCGCAGTGACCCAGCGGGCCGCGCCGCTCGGCCTCGAGCTGGACGTTACCGGCGATCTTGCCGGGCTCGACGAGATCGAGCTGCGCGGCACGTCGCCGGAACTCGCCGCCAGCCTGGACGGCCGGCTCGGCTGGCAGCAGGGCCTGGCCGCCGCGGCCCGGCTGGACGTCGCGCGCCTCGACCCGGGCCGCTGGTTCACGGACTGGCCGGAGGGCGAGCAGCTGTCCGCTGGCGGCAGCCTGGCGCTCGAAGGCCGCCGGCTGGACGTCGAGTCGCTGCTCGTGCGACATCGCGAGGCACGCGTCGATGCCCGCGGCGTCGTCGACCTGGACGCCGGCGTCGTCGACCTGGCGCTCGACTGGCAGGCGCTGCAGTGGCCGCTCAGGCCGGCGGACCCGCGCCTGTCGAGTTCCACGGCGAACGTCACGGTGCGCGGCGCGCCGGACGACTGGACGCTGAGCGGCGAGGTCGCGCTGTCCGCACCGGAACTCCCCGAGGGCCGTTTCGTTCTGGCCGGCGGCGGCGGGCCCGCTGGCGTCCGCTTCCGCATCGACGAGGGCCGCGTGCTCGGCGGTGAGCTTCGCGGCGAGGTCGCCGTCGACTATCGCGACGGCGGCCTGTTCCGCGCCGACCTCGCCACCGCCGGCATCCGCGTCGAGACACTGCTGCCGGACTGGCCCGGCAGCGTCAGCGCCGAGCTCGAGGCCGAGGGTCGTTTCGAACCACTGGCCGTCGAGTTGCGCATCGGGCAGCTCGACGGCCAGCTGCGCGCGCGGCCGGTGGCGGCATCGGGCACCGTGAGCTGGCAGGATGCACGGCTGGCATTCGACGCCGTGAACCTGCGCTCCGGGAGCACCCGGCTCGCCATCGACGGTGGACTCGACGCGGCCGGCGGTATCGAGTTTCGCGTCGACAGCGAATCGCTGGCCGACCTGCTGCCGGATGCGGACGGGCGCGTGACGGCCAGCGGACGCGTGCTGCGCGACGAGCCCTGGCCGCGGGTCGAGGTGGACTTGAATGCCAGCGGGCTCGGCTGGCGCGACTGGGCTGTCGACCGGCTCGCTTTCGCGAATGCACCCGGCGAAGCGACCGGGCTGCTGGCCGCCGAGCTCGAGCTGGCCGGCCTGCAGGCCGGGGGACGTCGTATCGAGAACCTCGACGCGGGTCTCGCGGGCGACCCCGGGCAGCACCGGCTGCGGCTCGAGCTCGACGCCGCGGAAGGCAGGGCGAGCGTGTCGCTGCGCGGCGGACTCGTCGATCCGCGGCAGCCCGCCAGCGGCTGGACCGGCGACCTGGCAACGCTCGAACTCGTGAGCCCGGACGACACGCGCGTGACGCTGCGCGAGGCCATGGCCCTGGAGATCGTGCCCGGCGAGCTGCGCGCCGCGCGCGGCTGTTTCGACACCGCCGACGGCGGCTCGCTGTGCCTCGCCGGCCGTTACGCCGACGACGGCTACCGGGCGGCACTCGAACTCGAGTCGCTGCCGCTCGACCTGTTGCGCATGGTCGTCGACACCGAGCTCGAGTTCACGCAACGCCTGAGCGGCGCGCTGGAACTGGCCGCCGGCCCGTCGGGCCGGCCGTCGGGCAGCGGCCGGGTCGACGTCAGTGCCGGGCTGATCCGCAACACCTGGGACGAGCGGCTGACGCTGTCGACGCGGTCCGGGTTCGCGGCCTTCGAACTCGACGACGGCCAGCTGCTGTCGGGCGAGCTCAGCCTGCCATTCTCGGAGGCAGCGGAAATCGCCGGCAGTTTCCGCGTCGCCGACATTGCGCTCGGCGGCGCGAGCCCGATCGGTGGCCAGCTCACGGTCAACGTGCGCGACGTCGGCGTGGGCGCGCGCATCGTGCCGCAGATCGACGAAGCGGCCGGGCGCCTCGAGGCCGACATCCGCGTCGACGGCACGCTCGCGGCGCCGCGCTTCGCGGGCGGCCTCGCGCTGACGGGGGGACGACTGGTCTACGACCCGCTCGGGCTCGAGATCAGCGAGATCGAGCTCGAGGGCAACATCCTCGAGGGCAATCGCATCGAGATCGACAGCAGCTTCCGCGCGGGAGAGGGCCGTGGCCGGCTGCGTTCCAGCGCCGACTACCTCGCGCGCCGGAGTGCGGGCTTCGAGTTGGCGCTGACCGGCAGCGGGCTGGACCTGATCCGGCTCGACGATTTGCGGGTGACGGTGGATCCCGATGTCGAAATCGGCCTGCGCGGCGACACGATCCGGCTGAACGGCCGCGTCGTCGTGCCGGAGGCACGCCTGTCGTCGGTCAAGTTCATCAACACCGGCGTTTCCGAAAGCGACGACGTCGTCTTCACGGGGCCCCAGCGGCCGCCGGGTGACGCGGTCGAGGAACCCGCATCGCCGCTGGACTGGCAGGGCAGTCTCGAACTCGTGCTCGGCGAGTCCGTCATCGTCGACATCGACGTCGCCGAGGCGCGCCTCGCCGGCCGTGCGACCTATGCGTGGAACGGGCCGGCGCTGCCGCAGGCGAGCGGCGCCTTCGACATTCGCGGAAAGTTCGAAGCCTACGGCCAGCTGCTGGAAATCAGCGAGGGCACTGTGCGCTACCCGAACGTCCCGGCCGACGACCCGCAGCTACGCATACGCGCGGAGCGCGAGATCTTCGGCAACTCGCAGGTGCGCCGCGCCGGCGTGCTCGTGACAGGCACCGCGCGGCGGCCGAACCTGGAGGTGTACACGACGCCGGCGACGAGCCAGAACCGCGCGCTGACGCTGCTTGCGACCGGCTCGGACTTCAATTACGAGCAGGGCGTCGGCGCGGTCGACGTCGGCACCTACATCGCGCCCGACCTGTACGTCAGCTACGGCATCGGCCTGTTTGATCGCGAGAACGTCATCAGCGTGCGTTACGACCTCGCCAGGGGCTTCGGCATCAAGGCCACTTCCGGCAAGCGCGCGGCGGGTGTAGACCTCAGCTACACGATCGAACGCTGACGGGCGGGTCCCGCGAGCCTGCGGTACAGTAGCGGCATGAACCCCGAGCGCCTGCCGGCGGATGCGGTGCTGGCCGCAAACCGCATCGCCCCGTACATACGCCATACTCCCCTCGAGTACTCGCCGTTCTTCAGCGAACAGACCGGTGCAAGCGTCTGGCTGAAACTCGAAAACCTGCAGCTCACCGGCTCGTTCAAGCTGCGGGGCGCGTTCAACAAGCTGCTGTCGCTGACCGCCACGGAGCGGGAGCAGGGCGCCGTGGCCGCCTCGAGCGGCAACCACGGCGCGGCGGTCGCCTGGGCGATGCAGAAACTCGGCGTCGACGGCGTCATTTTCGTGCCCGAGCAGACGTCCAGCGTCAAGGTCGAGGCGATCCGGCGCGCAGGCGTCAGGGTGGAGTTCTTCGGCGAGGACGGGCTCGACACCGAGACCCACGCGCGAGAGTACGCGGCGGCGAGCGGGATGCACTATCTCTCGCCGTACAACGATGACGTCGTCGTCGCCGGGCAGGGGTCCTGCGGGGTCGAGATCGCGAAGCAGTTGAACCGCGTGGACGCGCTGTTCGTGGCCGTCGGCGGCGGCGGCCTGATCGCCGGCAGCGGCGCGTTCCTGCGGTCCGCCTACCCGCGCGTCCGTATCTACGGCTGCCAGCCGGCGGCATCGGCGGTCATGGCCGAATCCGTGCGCCAGGGTCGCATCCTGGACCTGCCCAGCGCGCCGACGCTGTCCGACGGTACGGCGGGCGGCATCGAGCCCGGCGCCGTGACTTTCGAACTGTGTCGCGATCTGGTCGACGATTTCGTGCTCGTCTCGGAGGAACAGATCGCGGCGGCGATGCGCGACTTCATCGATGCACAGCACATGCTGCTCGAAGGATCGGCGGGCGTGGCACTGGCCGGGTTGCGGAAGAAGGCGCTGGACTGCCGCGGCAAGAACGTCGTCGTCATCGTCTGTGGCGCGAATATCAGCCGCGAGACGCTGCGCAAGGTCATCTGAGCGCTGCGTACGGACGACCCGGTCGGCCGGGCGCACGATCTGCAGGTGCAGGAGGAACGGCATGACCCGAACAGTTCTGGTGCTCGCGGCGCTGCTCGCCCTGCTGTCGCGGTGGGCAGGCGCGACGGCTTTCGTCAACGTCAACGTGGTCGACATGCTCGAGGGGGCGATCGTCGGCGCGCAGACCGTCGTCGTCAGCGATGGCGTCATCGCGGCGATCGGGCCCGTCGAGCGCACGCAGGTGCCAGAGGGTCACGCGGTGGTCGACGGCACGGACCGCTACCTGATGCCCGGGCTCGCGGAGATGCATGCGCACATTCCCGGCGCCGAATCGGACAGCCTCGAGCGCATCCTGACGCTGTTCGTCGCGAACGGGGTGACCAGCGTGCGCGGCATGCTCGGCCAGCCCTCGCACCTCGCGTTGCGCGAGGCGCTGGAGGCGGGCGAGGTGTTCGGTCCGCGCCTCTACACCTCGGGTCCGTCGTTCAACGGCGGCAGCGTCGACGGCGCGCGGCAGGCGACCCGCATGGTGCGGGAGCAGTACGCCGCGGGTTACGATTTCCTGAAGATTCACCCCGGCCTGACGCGCGCGGAGTTCCGCGCCGTCGCCGAGGCCGCGATCGAGCACGGGCTGCGCTTCGCCGGCCACGTGCCGGCGGAAGTCGGGCTGCCGCTCGCGCTGGAATCGGGCATCTCGACGATCGATCACCTGGACGGCTACCTGCAGGCGCTGGTGCCGCCGGACGTCGATCCGAGCGGCGGCTACGACGGTTTCTTCGGGCTGCTGCTCGCGCCGGCCGCCGAGGCCTCGCGGATCGACGGGCTGGCGCTGGCCACGCAGGCTGCCGGTGCCTGGAACGTGCCGACCCAGGCGCTGTTCGAGCACTATGCCGGGCCGGAGCCGGCCGCGGCGCTGGCCGGGCGCCCGGAGATGCGCTACATGCCGGCGGACACGGTCGCCCGCTGGGTCGCGAGCAAGGAGGAACTGTTGGCCGAACCCGGCTACTCCGCAGCCACTGCCGAGCGCGCCATCCGCCTGCGCCGGGAGCTGATTCTTGCCCTCGAGCGGCACGGCGGCCTGCTGCTGCTCGGCTCGGATGCGCCGCAGGTCTTCAACGTGCCCGGCTTCTCGTTGCACCGCGAACTCGCGCTGCTGGTCGAGTCCGGGCTGACGCCGCACGAGGCCCTGCTCTCCGGCACCGTCAATGCCGCGCGCTGGTTCGGCTGGTCGGACCGGCTCGGCACGCTCGACACCGGCAAGCAGGCCGACCTGCTGCTGCTCGACGACGATCCGCTGGTCGACGTGGCCAACGCGGCGCGGATCCATGGCGTCATGCTGCGCGGCCGCTGGCTGGATCGCGGCGAGCTCGATCGCCGGCTCGCGCGCTGGGCACGCTGAGCGGGCGGCGGGCCCATTGCAACCGGACGCGGGGCCGCGGCATCCAATTCCAGCCTGGCGAGACAAGCCAACCGCAAACAAGGGAGAAGAACATGATCAGACAATGCATCCTGGCAGCCGCGCTGGCGGCCGCGGTGCCGCTGGCTGCTGCCGCGGACTACGAGGAGGTGCACGATCTCGCACTGGACGCCTCCGGCGTCGAGCAGCTCGAAATCGAGGCCGGCGCCGGCAGTCTCGAGATCCGCGGCGAGCCCGGCGCCGAGCGCATCACGGTGGCAGCGACGGTCGTCGTGCCGGACCGCGACGAGGACGACGCGCGTGAGCTGATTGCCGACGGCCTCGAGCTGGAGCTCGGCGTCGATGGCCGGCGCGCGAAACTCGTCGCGGATTTCGATGCCGGCTGGTGGGGCTCGGGCGACAACCCCCGTATCGACCTGGTCGTCCGTGTACCGCCCGCGCTCGCGGTCGAAGTGGACGACGGCTCCGGGGCGATCAGCGTGACGGGCGTGAACGGCGATCTGCGCATAGACGACGGCTCCGGCCGGATCGAGCTCCGGGATCTCGGCGGTTCGGTCGAGATCGAGGACGGCTCGGGTTCTATCGACGTCGTCGGGGTCGCCGGGGACCTGCGCATCGACGACGGGTCCGGGAGCATCGACATCCGTACGGTCGGCGGCGCCGTGACGATCGATGACGGCTCCGGCAGCGTGGACGTGAGCGACGTCGGCGGCGACCTGCTGATCGTGGACGACGGCAGCGGCTCGCTGCGCTACAGCAACGTGCGCGGGCAGGTCGAGGATCGCAGCTGAGCGGCAGTATCCCTGTTTCATCGGGTCGCGCTGCGGTCGTATACTGGCGCGACGACAAGGGGCAGCCGTGCACGCCGCGCGCCGGCTGCCGGGCCCGGATAGGGAAGAACAACAAGCCCAGGGGGTAACCCGATGAAGCTCGTAAAACACCTGCTCGACGCGAAGGGCCGCGACGTGCTCTCCATCGGTCCGGAAGCCAGCGTGCTCGACGCCGTCAAGATGATGGCCGAGAAAGGCGTCGGCGCGCTCGTCGTCATGGACGGCGAAAAACTGCTCGGCATCGTCAGCGAGCGCGACTATGCCCGCAAGGTGATCCTGAAAGGCCGCGCATCCGACGACACCCCGGTGCGCGACATCATGACCGCCGACGTCGCCACGACGAGCAGCGAGAGCACCGTGAGCGCCTGCATGAACCAGGTCACGGACCGGCGCATTCGCCACCTGCCGGTCGTCGACGACGGGCGCGTGACCGGCGTGATCTCGATCGGCGACCTGGTCAAGGCGATCATCGCTGACCAGCAGGAAGAAATCGAGCAGCTGGGCCAGTACATCAGCGGCTGAGCCCGCGCGCGGCGCGGTGAATTTTTGCGCTGCCGCGCAGTCCAAGACGCTATTCACCGGGTGCGGCGCGACCAGGGCCCGGTCGTCGCCGCCTCCCGGGCTTTTGGTCTAGTATTGACCTGCCGAGGAGTTCCATGCGCATGCGCCGCGTCTTCACCTTCCTGCTCGCCCTCTGCCTCGCACCAGCGTGTTTCGCGCAGGGTGCACAGCGCATGCAGGGTGACATCGGCCCGAAGACGGTCATCGGGCCGAGCAACGTGCCGCTCTCCGACGGCGCAAGCGCACTGATGGCCGGCCGCGCCGAGGACGGCGTTCGCCTTACGCTGAAGGGCCTCGAGATCGCGACCAATGCGCGCGAAGAGGAGGCGGCGCTGTCCAACCTGTGCGCCGGCTACATCATGCTCGAACAGTACGACGTCGCGGTGCGCTACTGCGACCTGCTGCTGCAGCGCAATGACAGCAACTGGCGCGCTTACAACAACCGCGCCGTCATCTACATCAAGACGAAACAGTACGAGAAAGCCGAGCGCGATCTCGAGCGCGGCGAGGAACTGCGGCCCAACGCGCACACGCTCAAGGTGGCGCGCGCGATGTACATGGACGCCGTGCACCCGGTATCGCCCGAGGTCATCGTCGACGACCGCGATGCGGCGGACGAGGACGATGCGCAGCAATAAGCTCTTGCTGCTGCCGCTGTTGCTGCTGGCGGCGCTGCTGCTCCTGATCGCACCGTCGCTGCTGGCCGACGAGATCGAGCGGCTGCGGCACGTGATCGACAGCTCGACGGATCGCACGCCGCTGGTCACGGCCTTCCCGAGCTATCCCCGCATCGCCCGGCGCGATCGAATCGAGGGCGATGCGACCGTCTGCTTCCGGATCGACCAGCGCGGCCGGATCCGCAGGGCGCGGATCCGCGAGGTCAGCCACCCGATCTTCCGCCGAGCCGCGCTGCGCGCGATCCGTGAGTCGAGCTTCGAGCCGCTCGAGCCCGGCCAGGTGCTCGCCACCGCGCTGACCTGCCGCACCTACCGTTTCCGTCTCGAGCCCGTCCTGCTCGCCAGCCAGGACGAGTAAGCGCGCCGCTCAGTGGATGCCGGCGCGGCCGATGTAATTCGTCTCGGTACCGAACCAGATTTCTCCCGCCGGCTCGTAGTAGTGCAGCCGCTCGACGCGGCCCGCGCCCGACGGGATGTCCGTGACCGAGAAAAAATCCCCGCGCGACGGATCGAAGCCGACGAATCGATTCGGCTCGCGGCCCGTTTCCACCAGCCACAGCCGGCCGAAGCGGTCCGCCGCCAGGGGCAGCGGTTCGCTGTCGTCGCCGCCCGGCGGGGACCACTCGAGGAATTCGCCGCTCTGCGGATCGAAGCTGCCGAGATAGCCGCGCTCGCGGTCCGTGTACCAGACGCGGCCGTCCGCGGTCAGCGCAATGCCCGCAGGCCGCGCTTTCTTCTCGGGCAGCGTGATGGCCGCGATGGTCAGTGCGTCGGGGTCGATGCGCAGCAGCAGGTTGCGGTCGCTCGCCGTCGCCCAGGGTTCGCCGCGCGCGCTGACGGCGATGCCGGTAGGGCGGGCCTTGCGCTGCGCCACCGGCAGCAACGCGACCTCGAGCGTGGCCACTTCCAGGCGACCAACGAAATTGCCGTCTTCAACCGTGAACCAGATGTTCCCGGCACCGTCGAGCGCGAGCGAATGCGGGTCGCGCGCCCGGCGTTCCGGCATGCCGATGCGGGCCACGCGGCCGGTCGCAGGGTCGAGACGCCCGATGTAGGCATCGCGATTGCCCGCGTACCACAGGATTCCGTCGGCCGTGCGCAGCAGGCTCTGGGGTCCGCTGCCGGGCGGCAGGTCGTAGCGGCTGAAGTTGCCGGTCTCGGGCACGAGGTTGGCGACGTAGTCGCCGCGTCGGCCGACGAACCAGACGCGCCCGCCGTCGTCGACGAACGGGTCGCGGGGTTCGCTGCGCTGCCAGGGCACCAGCCATTCGCTGATCGACACGGACTCGGCCAGCGCCGACCCGCAGGCCAGGCCCAGGACAATTCCGACAAGGCTGAGCCGATTCATCGATCCTGCATCCGCGGCGCGGCGCCTCCTTCCTGTTCGAGCAATGCCAGTATACGGCGCGCCGCCTGCGCCATGCCGTGACCGAATGCCACAATGCCCTCGTCGTGGCCGGCCATGACCGCGACGCCGTCGCGCGCGAAATCCGTATCGCGGTACAGGCGGGCGAATTCCCGCGCCATCTCCGGCGTGCCGTAGGCGATTGCCGCGTCCGTGGTCGGCAGCCGGTCCTGCAGTGCCTGCCACAGCGGCCGGCTGTGGACGTGCACGACCGCGGTGATGTCCGCGCTCAGTGCATAGAGCGCGGCGTGCGTCATCGACTCCGACGACGCGCGCACGGGGCCGCGGCAGCTGACCCGGTTCCGTTCGACGTCGCAGGCGGTAACCAGCGCGCAGTGCTGCGGGCCGAGTTCGGCCAGGTGCCCGGTCTGGGTGCCGCTGATGACGAACAGCCCGTCGCCCGGGCTCCTGAGACTCAGGTTGCCGTAGCCGACGTCGTCGCGGGCGGAATGGCCGATCAGTTTGGCGGCGTGCAGCGGCCGGCGCCAGCGGTCGAGCTCGGCGACGAGCGCCGCGTCGGGCGCGGGCCCCTGCTGCCAGTCGAGTTCGAACTTTATGTAGCCTTCGTCGATCACGACGCGTTGCGGGCACGCTCGGGGAAAAGGCCCGCGAGCCCGGCCTCGCTGGCCTCGCAGATGCCGCACTCGGTGATCAGCCCGGTAACCAGCCGCGCGGGCGTGACGTCAAACGCGTAGTTGCTGACCGGCGTGTCATCCGCAACCGTCGCGACCTCGACGATGCGTTCGCCGTAGCGGCCGCGCACGTGCGAGACTTCGCGCCCGTCGCGCTCCTCGATCGGAATCTCGCGCAGTCCGTCCGTGACGGTCCAGTCGATCGTCGTCGACGGCAGCGCCACGTAGAACGGCACGCCGTTGTCGGCCGCCGCCAGCGCCTTGAGGTAGGTACCGATCTTGTTCGCGACGTCGCCGCGGCGCGTCGTGCGATCCGTGCCCGTGATACAGATATCGACCTGGCCGTGCTGCATCAGGTGGCCGCCGGCGTTGTCGACGATCAGCGTGTGCGCCACGCCGTGGCGAGCGAGTTCCCAGGCCGTCAGCTGCGAACCCTGGCTGCGCGGTCGGGTCTCGTCCACCCAGACGTGCACGTCGATGCCGCGCCGTTGCGCCAGGTAGATCGGCGCCGTCGCCGTACCCCAGTTGATCGTCGCCAGCGCGCCGGCGTTGCAGTGCGTCAGCACGTTGACCGGCCCGCCGCCCTTGCGCGCCGCGATCTCCTCGAGCAGCGGCAGCCCGTGACGGCCGATGCCGAGCGAGATCTCGACGTCTTCGTCGCAGATCGCCTGTGCCTCCCGGCGCGTCACCTCGACCGGGTCGGCCGAGTCGCCGGCGCGCCGCAGGGCCTCCGCCACCCGCTCGAGCGCCCAGCGCAGGTTGACCGCGGTCGGCCGGGACGCCGCCAGCTCGTCGGCGGCGCGCCGGATGGCCGCGCGCCTGCCGCCGGCCTCGCGCGCCGCCAGGTAGAGACTCCAGGCCGCCGTCGCGCCGATCAGCGGCGCGCCGCGCACGAGCATGTCGGCGATGGCACGGATACCGTCGCGGTAGTTCTCGAGGTCGCAGACCACGTACTCGTGCGGGAGCCGCGTCTGGTCGATGATCTGCACGACGCCCGGGTCGTCGGGTTTCAGCCAGATCGTCCGGAAATCCTCGCCCATCGCCTGCACGCCTGCTCTCCTCCCGGGCCTGTCGCCCGCGCCGTCGTCACCTGCATTCTACCGGCCCGCCGCTGCCGCGACAGGCGAACGCGGTGGAGACCGGGCGCGGATATGGTTAGCCTCAGCGCTCGCGGAGGCCCCGACGGGCATCGAGCGAGAGGAACGAATGACCCGGACAAGCCGATACCTGCTGCTCGCGATCCTGCTGTTCCCGGCCGCCGCCGTTGCGGACGACGCCGGGCTGCCGGACGCAGCGACGCTGGAGGCAGAGGGCGCGATCATCGGCGCGATCCTGCTCGAGCGCCGCAACGTCTTCGACCTCGCGGACCCCGAGGAGGACAACGCGCTGTTCCGCCTCGCGAATCGCCTGCACATCGTCACGCGTGAAAAGGTCATTCGCCAGCAGCTCCTGTTCCGCGAGGGCGAGCCGTACTCCGAGCGCCTCGTCGAGGAATCGGCACGCATACTCAGGCGCAACGATTACTTCTACGACGCGCGCATCCGGGCGGTGCGCTACGAGAACGGCGTCGTCGATCTGCAGGTGACGACGCGCGACCTGTGGACGCTGATGCCCGGCTTCTCGATCTCGCGCAAAGGCGGTGAAAACCGCGCGCGCGTGTCGCTGTCGGAGACCAACCTGCTCGGCGGCGGCGCGCGCATCAAGCTCGCCTACGTGGATGACGTCGATCGCGAATCCACGAGTCTCGAATACGCCGATCGCAACCTCGGCGACAGCTGGCGCTCGCTGCTGCTGCGTTACTCCGACAATTCCGACGGCGAGATCCTGCAGGTGGCCCTCGCGCAGCCGTTCTATGCGCTCGACACGCGCAACGCCTGGGGCTTGTCCTTCTACGACGGCGAGTTCGAGACCCGCTTTTACGCACTGGGCGAGGAGGTCGCTGAATACCGCAGCGCGCAACGCACTACCGAGGCCTGGATCGGCCGATCCAGCGGCCTCGTCGACGGCTGGGTGAGGCGGCTGAGCGTCGGACTGACCCGCGACGAACGGCGCTTCGCGCAGGCGCTGGAACCGACTCTGCCCGCGCTGCTGCCCGAAGATCGCGAACTCACCTACCCGTGGGTCGGCATCGAGTGGGTCGAAGACGACTTCGAGACCTCGAGCAACCGCGACCAGATCGAGCGCACCGAGGACTTTTTCATGGGCACGCGGATCGGCGCGTCGCTGGGCTATGCGTCCGCGGACGCCGGGTCGGACCGGGATGCATTCGTCTTTCGCGCGGCAGCCAGCCGCGGCTTCGGCTCGATGGGCAGCAGCGCGCTGCTCCTGGGCTCGAACCTGTCGGGGCGGGTCGAATCCGGCACCGTCGTGAACGCGCTGTGGCAGGTCGACAGCCGCTACTACCGGCAGCTGTCGGAGCGCTCGCTCGTGTTCACGACACTGGCGGGCGCCTGGGGCCGGCGCCTGGACCTCGACAACCCGCTGCAGCTCGGCGGCGACAACGGCCTGCGCGGCTACCCGCTGCGCTACCAGGTCGGGGAGCAGCGGCTCCTGCTCTCCGCGGAGTACCGCTACTTCACCGACTGGTACCCGTTCCGCCTCGCACGGGTCGGCGGCGCCGTGTTTGCCGACGCGGGCCGGACCTGGGGCGCTAACCCGGCCGGTGGAGGCAGCCTGGGCTGGCTGACCGACGTCGGCATCGGCCTGCGCTTCGCGCCGACGCGGGCGAGCGGCCGCGAGGTCATCCACCTCGACATCGCCTTTCCGCTGGACGGCGACCCGACGATCGACGACGTGCAGTTGCTGCTCGAGTCGAAGCGGAGCTTCTAGAGGGACCCGGAATGATTCGCGTCGCACACGACGAAGGCGGGTCGTGAGCGAAGCGAATCAGCCAGGCTCTCTCCGGCCGGTCAGCGAGCGCGGCGCGCGGCCGCCAGCGTGTTGGCCATCAGCATCGCGATCGTCATCGGGCCGACGCCGCCCGGCACCGGCGTGATCGCGCCCGCCACTTCCGCCGCTTCCTCGAAGGCCACGTCGCCTGTCAGGCGCGAACGCGGTTCGCCGGCTTCCTCGACCTCGACGCGATTGATGCCGACGTCGATGACCACGGCGCCCGGCTTGATCCAGTCGCCGCGCACCATGCCGGCGCGGCCGACCGCGGCGACGAGGATATCGGCGCGGCGCGCGACGTCGGGCAGGTCCGGCGTGCGGCTGTGGCAGATCGTGACTGTCGCATTCGCTGCGAGCAGCAGCGCGGCCATCGGCTTGCCGACGATGTTGGAGCGGCCAATGACGACCGCGTGCAGGCCCGACAGGTCGGCGCCGAGCCGGTCCTCGATCAGCAGCATGCAGCCTGCAGGCGTGCACGGCACGAATGCGTGCTCGCGGTCGCCGGCCGCGAGCCGGCCGACATTCTCGAAGTGGAAGCCGTCGACATCCTTTGCGGGCAGGATCGACTGGGTCACGAGCCCCTCGTCGAGCTGCGCGGGCAGCGGCAGCTGCACGAGTATGCCGTGCACCGCCGGGTCGTCGTTCAGCGTCGCGATCAGCGCGAGCAGTTGGTCCTGCGGCGTATCGGCAGCGAGACGGTGCTGTACCGAATGAAACCCGCAGCGCTCCGCGGTGCGTGCCTTGTTGCGCACGTAGACCTGGCTCGCCGGGTCGTCGCCGACGATCACGACGGCGAGGCCGGGCCGGGTGCCGCGCCGCGCCTGCAGTTCCGCGGTGTCCGCGGCAATCGCCTCGGTCAGTGCCGCCGCCCTTGCCTTGCCGTCGATCCGGGTCGCTTTCGTCATCTGTGCCTTCCGCGAGCGCGGCCGCTGCCGCGCAAAAGGCGCCTAGGTTAATCCCGGCCCGACACCAGGTAAACCGCGGGGACGCGGTGCTAACATCGCCGCATGTCTGACCGGCATTGCAAGCGGGGCGAGCAGGTCGAACGGCCACAGGCCACCGTGCCGCCGAGCGAAGACTGGCTCGGCCGCTGGCGGGAAGGTCGCACAGGCTGGCACGAGCCGCGGGGCAACGCCGCGCTGCGCCGGCACTGGCCGGCGCTGGCGGCGGGCTCGCGGGTGCTGGTTCCGCTGTGTGGCAAGGCCGTCGACCTGCTGTGGCTCTCCGGTCGCGGGCTCGACGTGACCGGCGTCGAATTGTCACAGCTGGCAGTCGAGGCCTTCTTCGCCGAGAACGGGCTGACCGCGGAGCGCGTGCCGGGCGAGGAACTGCCCGCGTGGCGCGCGCGCGACGCGGCGATAACGCTGTACTGCGGCGATTACTTCGATTTCGACGCGCCGCCCTTCGACGCGCTGTACGACCGCGGCGCGCTCGTTGCGCTGCCGCCTGCCGAACGTCCGCGCTACGCAGCGCATACCGCCCGCCTGCTGCAGCCGCGGGCATTCCGCCTCGTGGTGACACTCGAGTACGACCAGCGGCGCGCAGCCGGCCCGCCTTTTGCCGTAGCGGGCAGCGAACTCGAGACCTATTGGCCGGATCTCGAGCGCGTCGAATCGCGCGACGACC
The DNA here is from genome assembly GCA_937925605.1 of uncultured Woeseia sp. GTDB lineage: Bacteria > Pseudomonadota > Gammaproteobacteria > Steroidobacterales > Woeseiaceae > Woeseia. The sequence continues at coordinate 13,782 of CALALV010000106.1, read as the reverse complement.
TGGCGAACGCGCCGCCCAAGTTTCGCGACGCGGGGCTCGAGCGCTTCGACGAAGTCGTCTGGCGTTCGCCGCGGTCCGCGTGACGGCGGGCTCGCGGGAGGGTCAGGGCCGCGGCCAGCGGCTGACCGGCGTCCAGCGCTGCACGCGGCGTGCGGCACGGCCCGCCTCGTCCTCGCCCTCGTAGCTGATGGCGCCCACGGCGGCCATGTCATCCGGCTGCGGCTCGAGCGTGCGCGTGTTGATGATGCCGAACGCCGCGCTGCCGTCCTCGAGCACCGCGCCGACGTAGACTCCGCACTCGCTGCACAGCAGGAAATCGGCCGTGCGCAAGCCGAACCGGTAACGCACGAGCCGCGCCGGGTCGTTAACCTCGAAGGCCAGCGAGCCGGCGGGGTCCGACGTGCTGAGCGCGCCGTGCGCGCGGCAGAAGCGGCACTGGCAGGCCCTGACTGACCAGCGCGACGGCGGTTGCGACGGCCGGTAGGTGTAGCCCAGCGCACTGCAGTGGCATCTTCCGGCGAAGGCCGCGGCCGGCCGGTCGGCGTCAGGCATAGCCGCGCTCCCGGTAGTCCGCGAGCCCGCGCGCCGTGAGGGCGGCAAGCTCGCCGAACAGCGCCTCGTCGATCGCCGTGAAATTGAAACAGGACTTGCCCTGCATGCGCCGCCGCAGTTCCGGCGAGATTTCCTCGAGCAGCGACGGGTTCACGTAGACCGGCATCAGGTGATAGCTGACGTAGCGCTTGCCCACGTTTACCGCGCCGAAGAACAGCGGCTTGCCGTTCGGCATGACGTGCGCGGTGTCGAGGTAGTAGCGCCCGGGCTCGTCGTGCACGACGACCAGCGCCTGCTCGTGCTCCTGCAGGAGCGGCCGCAGCGCCGCGAACACCTCCGGGAACGCGTCAGCCATGATCGTCCCGCTCGCCTCCGGCCGGTCCCCAGAACACCACCCACGCCATGAAGTCGTCGGTGAAATCCTCGAAGCGGTGCTCGAGGCCCGCCGGGACGAACAGTACGTCGCCGGTCGCGAAGGGGCGCCGCTCGTCTTCGAGTCGAAAATAGCCGCTGCCGGCCTGCACGATGTACAGCTCGTCCTGCTCGTGCGGCGACTGCGGGTCGCTGCCGCGCGGGGCATAGGCGCCGAGTTCCATGCTGCCGTGGCTGAGCAGCACGCCGTAGCGGCCGTCGCCCGCGGCGATCGCGCGGAGGGCCGCGGCGGGGGTGAGCCTGTCCGTCATCCTGCGCACCTCGCTGGCCCGGCCGGCCGCGCGCCCGCCGGCGGGCGACCTACTTGGGCCGGTTGTCGCGTACCTGGATCAGCTTCGTCTGGCCGTCGGCGGCCCGGTTCTCGCGGATCTCGAACAGCTTGATCGCGGAGATCAGTTCGCGCAGCTTGCGGTAGCCGTAGTTGCGCGGGTCGAACTGCGGCGATTGCTTGGCGATGTTGCTGCCCACCGGGCCGAGGTCGGCCCAGCCGTCGTCGTCCGAGGAGGCTTCGATCGCGTTGCGCACGAGGTCGATAAGCCGCGAATCCTGTTTCAGCTCGTTCGTGCCCTTGCGTTTGATGACCTGGGGTTCGTCCTCGCCGGCACGCAGGACCTCGGTGAAGATGAACTTGTCGCAGGCGGAGACGAAGGCATCCGGCGTCTTCTGCTCGCCGAAGCCGTAGACGATCAGGCCGGCCTCGCGTATGCGCGAGGCGAGACGCGTGAAGTCGCTGTCGCTGGAGACGATGCAAAAGCCGTCGAAGTTGCCGCTGTAGAGCAAGTCCATCGCGTCGATGATCATCGCGCTGTCGGTCGCGTTCTTGCCCTTGGTGTAGCCGAACTGCTGTATCGGCAGGATCGAGTGCTCGAGCAGGGATTCCTTCCAGCGCTTCAGCCCGGGCTGCGTCCAGTCGCCGTAAATGCGCTTGACGCTTGCGGTGCCGTACTTGGCAACTTCGGTCATCAGGCCCTCGACGATCGTCGGCGGCGCGTTGTCGGCGTCGATCAGTACGGCAAGCCGGTCGGTAATTTCAGACTCCACGCAAATTCATCCCGGGCTGGGGGAGCGCCAGTGTAACCGGAAGGCGGCCCGGGCGTCAGGCGATCAGCATGCCGACCAGCACGACCAGCCACAGCGCCGTGAGCACGAACAGGCTGGCGAGGAAAATCCTGAAGCGCTGCATGACGACGTTGGCGCCGAGGTGCACGGCGCTGTGCGCGAAGCGCAGTGCGACGTAGGCCCAGGCCAGCAGTACCGGCAGCAGCCCGGCCTGTCCGCTGACCTGGGCGATCACGAGGATCGCGTAGAACAGCACCGGCGCTTCGTACAGGTTGTCGAGATGGCGTGACAGCACGCGCAGGTCGTCGGGCTCGTCGTAGCCGCGATACGCGCTGAAGAAGCGCGGGTCGATGCGCCTGTCACGGACCGCGGCCCGGCGGGCGAGCCCCAGCCGGACCTGGACGAACAGCGTCAGGGCGAACATCGCGAAAGCGGGGTAGAGGATGTCCATCAACGGGTCTCCCTGTCGTAGTGGCGAAAGCGGTCAGCCGTCGAGCACGCCGCGCACGGCGCGGCTCAGCTCGGCCAGCGTGAATGGTTTGCTGACGAAGTGCTGCGGGTCCTCGTCCACGCCGTGACGGGCGATCAGGTCGGCGGCGTAACCGGACATGTACAGCACGCGGATGCCGGGTTCGAGCTCGCGGATCCGGCGCATCGTTTCCGGTCCGCCGAGGCCGGGCATGACCACGTCGCTCAGCACGAGGTCGATCTTGCCGCGGTGCTCGCGGACCTGCTCGAGCGCCTCCGCGCCGGACCCGGCGGTCAGGACCCGGTAGCCGCGCCGGCTCAGCATGATGCTCGCCACCTGGCGGATTTCCGCCTCGTCCTCGACCACGAGGACCGTCTCCTCGCCGCGCATGACCGTGTCGACGCGCTCGTGCGCGACCGCGCCGGGCACGACGCGGGGCAGGTAGATGCGGAAGCTCGTACCCTTGCCGGTCTCGCTCGTGACGGCGATGCCGCCGCCGGACTGGCGCACGACGCCGTAGACCGTCGCGAGGCCGAGCCCGGTGCCTTTACCCGCGGGCTTGGTCGTGAAGAACGGCTCGAAGATGCGCCGGCGCGTCGCCTCGTCCATGCCGGTGCCGGTATCGGAGACGGACAGCAGCACGTGCGGGCCCGGCCGCAGGTCGGGATGCTCGCCCACCAGCGATTCGTCGAGCATGACGTTCGCGGCCTCGAGGATCAGCGTGCCGCCGTCCGGCATCGCGTCCCGGCTGTTCAGCGCCAGGTTCAGCAGCACCTGGTCGATCTGGGTGCGGTCGACGCGCGTCGTGACGGCGTCGGGCGCGCGCCGCAACTTGACGCTGACCACGTCACCGAGCAAACGCTGCAGCAAGGGTTCCATGTCGTTCAGCACCGTGTTCAGGTCGACGATCACCGGGTCGAGCACCTGCTGCCGGCTCAGGGCGAGCAGCTGCCGCGTCACTGCTCCGGCCTGCTCGCAGGCGCGCAGGATCGTGCCGAGGTCCTCGCGCGTTTCCTCGTCGGGCTGCGTGCGGGCCAGCAGCAGTTCGGCGGTCGCGTTGATCACGGTCAGCAGGTTGTTGAAGTCGTGCGCGACGCCGCCGGCGAGCTGGCCGATCGTCTCCATCTGCATCGTGTGCTGCAGCTGCTCCTGCAGCCGCTGACGCTCGCTGTCGTCGCGCATGCTGACCGCGATCATCGGCCCCCGCTCCGTCTCGATCGGGCTGAGGCGGACCTCGGCCGGGAACTCGGTGCCGTCGCGGCGGCGCCCGTGCATCGCCGCGCCTGGTTGACCCTCCGCCCGCGGCTCGAGGTCGGGCACGCAGAGCGTGACGGGCTGCTGCAGCAACTCGACGCGCGGCCGGTCGAACAGCTGCTCCGCGGCGCGGTTGGCCAGCGCCACGTCGCCCTGGGCGTCGACCAGCAGGACCGCGTCCGGCGCGTGCTCGAACAGGTCCTCGAACTGGCGTTCCCGCTTCCTGCGCAACAGGTCCGCGCGCGCGCGGCGGACCAGCACAGCACAGCGCTCCGCGAGCTGCTCCACCAGCCGCACTTCGGCGTCCTGCCAGTCCCTTGCCGCGGCCTGCTGTACCGACAGGAACGCGACGAGTCGTCCCTCGTCGCGCAGCGGGCAGCAGACGATCGCGGCTATACCGATCGAGTGGAACATGGCCGCCGCGGCGGCGCCGGATGCGGCCACGTCGCCGAGCACGACCGTCTCGCCCGCGTTGAGGGCGGCGGCGACGCCGGGGCCGAAATGCTCGAGCGCGTAGTCGCCGACCGTGCTGTCGGGGCCGTCCGTGTAGTCGTACTGGACCGTGAAGCGGTCGCCGGCTTCCTCGACCTCCGCCCAGGCGGCGCGGTCGGCGTGCAGGTGGCGACCGAGCCGGTCGCAGGTGACCTGCATGATCTTCCCCGGACGCGACAGCTCGCGCGTCGCGCGATCGTAGTCGTTGAGAAAGGCCAGGTCGCGTTCCGCGCCGGCGCTGCGGTCATGGTCGTTCACTGGGCAATCCTGTCGCTGGTCGGGCGCGCCGCGAACCCGGCGAGCATACCCAGTCAGTGCCGGCGCAACCAGCGCTCCCTCAGCGCTCGCCGCAGACCGGAGCGCCGCGGTCGAAGACGACGCGCCAGCGGCCGTCGGGCGCAAGCCGCCAGATCGACGTGAACGTGCCGACGCAGCGCCCGTCACGACCGTACACGGGGCCTGTGCTCAGGGCGAGGCGGCCCGAGTCGAGCACTTCGACCAGCGCGGGTCGCCAGGAGAAAGGTGCCTCCGGCCCGTCGAAATAGCGGCTCCAGCCGGCGACGATTGCGGCCCGTCCCGTGAGCACCCCGTCGTCCTCTACGAAAACCGCCTCGTCGGCCAGGAAGTCCGCGAACGCCTCGATGTCGCGCGCGGCCATGCTCGCCGCGAAGGCCAGCTCGGCGTCCTGGACCGCCTGCCGGGCGGCCCCGGGTCCGACCGGCGGCGCGGCGCAGGCGGCTATCAACAGGCATGGCGCGAGGAGTCGCCGCATTGCCGCCCGCCTCAGTAGAAGTCCACGCGGCCGCTTTCCAGCGAGTACTCCGCGCCGACCACGGCCAGGCCTTCGTCGGCGATCATCCGGCGCAGGATCTCGGAATCGCGGCGCACGCGCTCGACGGCGGCCTGCACGTTGGCGCGCACGGCGCGCCGCAGCAGGTCCTCCGGCCCGCCGCCGTCGGCGAGCTGAGCCTCGATGCCCGGCCGGATGAAGTTGACGATCGTCTGCAGGCTTCGCGACGCGGGCAGCTCCGGGTCAGCGAGGGCAGCGAGCGTGGCCTTGACCGCGCCGCAGCGGGAATGACCCAGGACCACGACGAGTCGCGTGCCAAAGCTCGACGCGGCGAACTCGATCGAGCCCAGCTGCGATGGCGCGACGACGTGGCCCGCGACCCGGATCACGAACAGGTCGCCAGGGCCCTGGTCGAAGACCATCTCCGCCGGCACCCGCGCATCGGAACAACCGAGCACGATCGCGATCGGTTCCTGGACCTGCGGCAATGCCAGCGCGCCGTCCGTGGCGAGCGGCGCGCTCTCGCCCTGCGCGCGGGCGACGAAGCGCGCATTGCCCGCACGCAGCCGCTCGAGAGCCTCGCTGGCCGCGATCATGGCGCCGCGCCGGCCCGCGGCCGATACCGTGAGCGATGCTCAGCCATCGCCGTTGTCGCCCATGACCTTCATGACGCGCAGCAGCATGCCGAAGACGAGGCCGAGCGCGACCCCGACCGCGGCGGCGAGCGCGACGTCGCCGACGGCCGCGCCGAACGCGGCGCCGATCGCGATGCCGGCGCCCATGCCGACCGGAAAGGCCGTGCTCTTCCTGTCTCGTTTGCTCACTTGAGAGGTCCCCGAAGCCCGCGGCCGAGTGTACAGGCAGGCCGCGGCTACTGTCAGGCCGCGCGCATGCAAGCGGCCACCGATTGCGGAATAATGCCGCCCTGGTCCCGCAACGGAGCAACAGCATGGCCTCAGCAACCGCACGCCACATCCTCGTCGACAGCGAAGAGGAGTGCCGCCGGCTCAAGGAAAAGATCGAGGGCGGTGCGGATTTCGCCGAGCTCGCCAGGGAGCATTCGAACTGCCCGTCCGGACAGCGCGGCGGGGAACTCGGCGAGTTCGCGCCCGGCATGATGGTCAAGGAGTTCGACGAGGTCGTCTTCAGTGCCGACCTGAACAGCGTGCAGGGGCTGGTCAGGACCCAGTTCGGCTACCACCTGCTGGAAGTAACCTCGCGCAGCGACTGAGCGCGCCGTCAGGCGATGTCGCGGCCCGGTCGCTCCGGCCGGGACAGGTCGTGGCGGGCGAACGGCAACTCGCGGACGCGGATGCCCGTCGCGGCGTAGACGGCGTTTGCCAATGCGGGCGCGATGGCCGGGGTGCCGGGCTCGCCGGCGCCGCCGAGCGGCCCGCCGCCGTCGACGATGTGCGTCTCTATCAGCGGCGACTCGTCGATGCGCAGCATCGGGTAGTCGTGGAAGTTGCCCTGCCGCACGGCGCCGCCGCGTATCGAGATTTCCCCGTACAGGGCCGCGGTCAGCCCGTAGACGATGCCGCTCTCCATCTGCGCGCGAAGCCCGTCCGGGTGCACGGCGAAACCGGCATCGACGGCACAGACGACGCGCTGCACGCGCGGCCGCCCGTCCTCGACCGTGGCCTCGACGACCTGCGCGACGATCGTGCCGAAGGACCGGTGGATCGCGATGCCGCGGCCGTGGCCCGCGGGTAGCGGCCGGTCCCAGCCCGAGCGCTCTGCCGCCAGGTCCAGCACGGCCCGAAAGCGGGGTTCGCCGGCCAGCAACGCACGCCGGTAGCGGTAGGGATCCTGCCCGGCCGCGACTGCGAGTTCGTCGATGAACGACTCGGTGAAGAACGCGTGCAGCGAATGATCGACGCTGCGCCAGAAGCCCCAGGGCACGTGAGTCGGGCTCTCGACGAAACGAATCAGCTGGTTCTCGATGGCATACGGAATGTGCGGCGCCTCTTCCGGGTCGTGCTTGTCGACGTAGCTGTTTTCCCACGCCTGCGGTCGCCCGGTATCGTCGAGCAGCGCGCGGAAGCGGCTGACGTTCGCCTGCCGGTAGTGGTCGTGACGCATGTCTTCCTCGCGCGACCAGATCAACTTGACCGGTGTACCTGCCTCGCGCGCGATGCGGGCGGCCTGGATGGCGAAGTCCGGGAAGGCCCGGCGGCCGAAGCCACCGCCCAGGTACTGGTTGTGGACGCGCACGTCGTCGATGTCGAGGTCCAGCGCCCCGGCGACATCCTTCGCGAAGCCGAGCGGATTCTGCGTGCCGAGCCACAGTTCGCAGCGCCCGTCGGCGACCACGGCCGTGCAGTTCATCGGTTCCATGGTCGCATGGGCGAGGTACGGTACCCGGTACTCCGCGCTGACCAGGCGGCCGCCCGCGGCCAGGCGGCCCGGCGCGTCGCCGCGGCGGAGGTCGGTCGTGAACGCGTCGTCGGCTGCCGCGCGCTCGAGACTGTCGGCGAAGCGGCGATAGATGTCGTCCTGGTCCACTGATTCGTTGCCGCTGGCCGTGAAGCGCACATCGAGCTGCCGGAGTGCCTGCTCCGCCTGCCAGTAGCCGTCCGCGACGACCGCGACCGCGTCGCCCAGGTCGACCACGCGGCGCACGCCCGGCAGGTCCTGCACTGATTCGGTCGCAATACTGTCGACCCGCGCGCCGAAGACCGGCGCCGCGCGCACGGCCGCGTAACGCATGCCCGGCAGCGCGACGTCGATCCCGAAGCGCGCCGTGCCGTCGACCTTGGGCGGCACGTCGAGGCGCGGCGGCGACGTGCCCATCAGCGTGAATTCGTCCGGCGCTTTGAGCCGCGGCGCCGGGGGTTCGGGCAGCGCCGCCGCGCGTTCGGCGAAGTCCGCGTAGCGGGCGCGCCGGCCGCTCGGCGCGTGCAGCAGCTCGCCGCGGCGGGTGAGCAGCTCGGCCCGGGGCACCGCCCAGGCATCGGCGGCGGCGGTAACGAGCATCTCGCGCGCGGCGGCACCGGCTATGCGCATCGCGTAGCGGCCCGTCGTACGCACCGACAGGCTGCCGCCGGTGATTTGCAGCGCCTCGAAGCGGGTCGCAGCCAGGAAGAAGCCGTCCACGGTCGGCAGCAGGAATCCGGGCACGTCGCGCTCGCCCAGCAGGTAGCCGCGCGCCAGCGCGTAGTTCGCGTAGTCGCGGGTCGCCGGTGCCTCGCGCACGCTGACCTTTTCCCAGTCGGCGTCGAGCTCGTCCGCGAGCATCATCGCGAGCGACGTGTGCACGCCCTGGCCCATCTCGGCGTGCGGCACGATCGCGGTCACGCCGTTGTCGGGTGCGAGCGTGAGCGAGATGTGGAAGACCTGCTCGCCGTCGGCGGCGACGAGCGGCGCGAGAGACTCGCTCAGGGCGACGCGGCGGATGCCGACGCCGACGGCGAGCAGCCCGCCGGCCGCGACGCCGGTCGCGATCACGGCGCGCCGCGTCCACCTAGCCATCGTCTTGCTCCCCGGCGGCGAGCGCACGCGCGGCGCGCCGGACGCCGCGGCGGATCCGCTGGTAGGTGCCACAGCGGCAGATGTTGCCGCGCAGCGCCGCGTCGATCTCCTCGTCGTCCGGGTCCGGATTCGTCTCGAGCAGCGCCGCGGCGGCCATGAGCTGGCCCGACTGGCAGTAGCCGCACTGCGGCACCTGCTCGTCGATCCAGGCCTGCTGCAGCGGGTGCAGGCGGCCGCCGGCCGCGAGGTCCTCGATCGTCCGCACGCGGCGGCCCTCGGCGGCCGCTACCGGCGTGACGCAGGCGCGCACCGGCTGCCCGTCCAGATGCACGGTGCAGGCGCCGCACTGCGCGATGCCGCAGCCGAACTTCGTGCCGGTCAGCGCGAGTTGTTCGCGCAGCACCCACAGCAGCGGTGTGCGCGGGTCGACGTCGAGCACGTGGCTCTCGCCGTTGACGGTCAAAGTCACCATGCGGATGGGCCTCCGGTTGCGGCAGGCGGGCGGCCTGCCGACCCTACGCCAGGGCCGGCGTGCACGGCAAGCGGCGCAAGCGCCGCGCGGTCGCGCCGATTTCGCTAGAATGCCGCCCCCTGTCTGGGGGGAAACCGGAGCTGGCGCTGAAATCGTTCGGGCGCAACCTGAAAGGCACCGCCGTGTTCGCGGGCCTGACGCTGAACACGGTCCTGTGGATCGTGCCGCTGCTGCTGCTCGCGCTGGTCAAGCTGCTGCTGCCCGTGGCGGCCGTCCGGCGCGTGCTGACCCGCTGGCTGATGGCGATAGCCGAGGCCTGGATCGGCGGCAACGCACTGCTGTTCGGTCTCGTCAACGACACCGACTGGACCTTGCGCGGAGCGGAGACCCTGCGCATGGACGAGTGGTACCTGGTGCTGGTCAATCACCAGTCCTGGGTCGACATCGTCGTGCTGCAGACGCTGTTCAACCGTCGCATCCCGCTCCTGAAGTTCTTCATCAAGAAGCAGCTCAAGTGGTTCCCGCTGCTGGGCGCCGGCTTCTGGGCACTCGACATGCCGTTCATGGAGCGGCATTCGAAGTCCTACCTGGCGCGCCATCCGGAGAAAAAAGGCAGCGATCTCGAAGCCACGCGTCGTGCCTGCGAGAAATTCCGCGACACGCCGACCTCGGTCATCAACTTCGTCGAGGGCACTCGCTTCAGCGACGACAAGCGGGCCCGGCGCGAATCGCCGTACCGGCACCTGCTGATGCCGCGTGCCGGCGGCGTTGCGCTCGCGTTGTCCACGATGGGTGACATGTTCTCGGCGATTCTCGACGTGACGGTGATCTACCCGGGCCGGATCCCCAAGTTCTGGGACATGGTCTGCGGCGAACTCGACGCCGTAGTCGTCGAGGTGCAGCGTCGACCGGTCGAGACCTGGATGATCGACGGCGACTACGTCGGCGATCGCGAGTACCGGCGCCGGTTTCACCGCTGGCTGGGCGAGGTCTGGAGCGAGAAGGACGAGCGCATCGCCGAGTTCGGCCGCTGAGCCGGCAGCGCGCGGCCGGTTCGCGTACACTGGGATTCCGGCAGCCGGCGGACTCCACTGATGACCTGCCATCGCCAGTACGACACCGTGGCCTTCGACGTACGCGACAGTGCATTGATGCTGTTCTTCGCGCGCACCTCTGCCGCCGGCGAGATCGACGACTACCTGCTGCTGATGCGCGGCGACGGCGAGCGCATCGGCCGCGCCGTGTACCTCGAGATCAACGAGCAGCAGCTGGCCGGGCACGACCTGGTACGCGAGGCGCGGCTCGGAGAGAACATGCTCACGCTGAAGCTGCACGGCCCGGAGCCGGCCCTCGACGGCGCCGACGAAATCGTCCTGAGCTATGCCGCGTCGGCCAGCAACAAGGCGAGTGTCGAGGCGGGCGCTTTCCGCGTGCTGGGCGAGTGCCTCGAGGGCGGCCATGCCTGACGGCGGCTTCTCCGGCAGCCGCTGGAGCGTCTACCTGCTGCGCTGCGCCGACGGCAGCCTGTACACCGGCATCGCGCTCGACGTCGCGCGCCGCATGGCCGAGCACGAGCGCGGCGTGCGTGGTGCCAAGTACCTGCGCGGGCGCGGCCCTTTCCGGCTGGAGCTCGAGCGGGTCGTCGGCGGGAGGGGCGCCGCGCTGCGGCTGGAGCGGGACATCAAGCGCCTGTCGAAGGCCGCCAAGGAGGCGCTGCTCGCGAACCCGGACCGGCTCGACTCGCTGCTGACGCCGAAGCCGTAGCGCCGCTACTCGTAGAGCACCAGCGGTTCGCCGAACGGCGGCACCCGTACCTCGACCGGCGGTTCCGCGGCGGCGGCGAATTCCGCGAACCACGCCGCCGCGCTGGCGACGTCGTCGACGACGTCCGGAAACAGCGCGACCTCGCCGAACGGGCGCGTGAAATCGTCGAAGTGCACGAGGTAGACGCGCCGGGCGCCGGTGCCCGTGACGAGTTCGTCCCAGTAGCTGCGCGCGTAGTCGCGGCCGAGCCCGGCGACGCCGGCGACGCTCAGCCAGACCACGTCGGCGCGGACGCCCGCGAGCTGGCCCTCTACGAAGCCCGCGCTGCCCTGGACCAGCGACGTACCGGCCGGGTGCTCGATGCGCAGCGTGTAGGTCTCGCCGGTGCGGTAGGCGCTGGCCGGGGCCGGCTGCGACAGCGGCGCGTCGATCACGCCGGCATGCAGGTGCGAGCCGCCGGGCAGCAGCGCGACGTGCCGAGACGGCCGCAACGTCAGCGTGAACTGGCCGAAGTAGCGCGACTCGTTGTATTGCAGCGTCTGGTACTGGTCGACCGGCACGTCGCTGCCGCGCGCGACGTTCGCGCTCGACTCCGAGCCGAGCACCATCGCACCGGTACGGTTGGCCACGTGGCCGGCGTCGATGACGTGGTCGAAGTGCGAGTGCAGCGGCACGATGGCACGCAAGTGGTCGACGCGGTACTCGTCGAGTGCCCGGTTGATCGCGGCGAAATCCGATTCGAGCGGCCAGCCGAGGAGCAGTTTCGCCAGCGGGTAGCGCGAGATCGTGCCGTCCGTGAGGATCTGCGTCTCGCCGTCGTCGAATAGCAGCGTCGTGATGCCGAGCCAGGTCGCGGTCACGCGGTCCGCCGTGTCGGCCGCGCCGATCGCGGTCGCAACCGGCAGGTCGGCCGGCGCGGTACGGTCCTGCCACAGCCAGGCGAGTAACGCGAGCCCCCCGAGCGCGACCGCGGCGAGCGCGATCGCAGTTATCTTGACGGCGCGCAGCAGGCGGCGCATGCGCGGGCCTCAGCCGGGCTGGCCGACCGCGATGCGCGCCAGGTGTCCCGCGAGCGGCGCGACGTAGTTGCCGAGGGCGTAACCGATCAGGGCCATCAGGACCGACACCGGCACGAGGCTCGGCCGGTGGAAGGCCGCGACGATCGGCGCGGAAGCGGCTGCGCCGATGTTCGCGGCCGAGGCGATCGCGGCGCTGTGCACGTCGACCCGGAACAGCTTCGCCCCGAGCAGGCAGAACGCGCCGTGCACGAAGATCCAGATCAGCGCGCCGAGCAGGAATGCCGGCGCCTGGCCGAAGCCCTCGATCGAGGCGCGCGCGCCCATGCCGGCGACGAATACGTAGATCAGCGCGGTGCCGAGCGGCGTCGCCGCCGGCAGGCGCGAGACCCGCGTGACCGACAGCGACAGCGCGATCGTCGTGATCAGCAGGATGCGCCAGGTCGACTCGGTCAGCATGCCGGTCAGTGCCGGCAGCGCGGACTCCGTCCATGCAAACAGCGCGCCTGCGAGCTGGTTCGATATCCACGTGACGCCGATCGCGATTGCCCCGAGATAGATGAAGTCGCGCATCTCCGGGTTGCGCTCCTGCTCGAGGACCTGCGCGGACGCGCGGTCCATCATGCGCAGCCGGTCTTCCGGCACTTTCGCCCAGCGGTTGAACTGCTCGGCGAAATTCTTGGAGGCGAGCAGGATCGGCAGCCAGATGATGTAGATGACGTTGTCCGCCAGTACCGCGAGGCCGAACTGCTCCGGCGGCGTGTCGAGCATCTCGCTGGTCGCGGCCATGTTGCCGGTGCCGCCGATCCAGCTGCCGGCGAGCGCGCCGAAGCCGCGCCAGGCGTCGGGGTCCAGCCAGCGGTGCACGATCGCGTAAGACACGACCGCACCGACGACGACACCCAGCGTGCCGAGCAGCATGACCAGCACACCCTTCCCCATGATGCGCACCGCCGCAGGCACGTCGACCTTGATCAGCATCAGCACGATGAACACCGGCAGCACGAAGCTGCTCAGTCCGGCGTAGACCGGCGACGCCGACGGAATCACGTCGAGATTGTTCAGGAAGACAGGCGTCGCGTAGATGAACAGGAGCGGCGGCACGTACTGGAAGAACTTCCAGCCGCTCGCCTGCTCGACCGCGAACCAGAACGCGGCGACCGCGGCAAGAACGGCGACGACGCCGCCGGGCGAACTGATCAGGACGTCGGGCTGCATGCTCGGGCCTCACCGCGGTCGTGACGAAGCGGCGAGTATAGCGAATCCGCGCGGCCCGGCCCGCGCGCGGCTCAGCCGAAGCTTAACTGTGCGTCGAAGTCGCGCTGCGCCGCGGCGTCCGTCTGCGCGACCGCGCGCAGGTTGAACCATGCGGCTTCCGGATCGGCCGCGGCCGGGTTGTCGCGCACGTAGCGTGCGAGCCAGTCGGTGAGTTCCGCGACGCGCAGGACGCCCGCGGGCGGCGCGACGGCGAAGTCGACGCGCCCGGTGAAGACTACGGCGCCAGTGACCGGAATGCCCGGCGCCACGCGCCGCAGGGCCTGGATGCGCCCCTCGTTCTGGATCAGCGGATTCAGGAAGCTGCTCCGCTCGACGCCGTCGACCCGGTTCCACTGGGCCGCGTCGTCGGCGCCGAACACGGTGCCGTCGAGGTGCAGTGCGCGGATACAGACGATGCCGGCCGGCGTCAGCACGGCGCAGTCGATGCGCGCGAGGCCGTCGCCTATGCCCGGCAGGATGCAGCGTTCGATCAGTGGCGCGCGCAGCGCGGCTACGGCCGCGCGCAGGCGCCGCCGTCCGCGGCGCGTGCGCAGGCGGCCGACGAACGGGGCGGCATGGCGGGCCAGCAACAGCCCGGCGACGAGCACGAGCGCGCTGCCGATCAGCAGCGGGCCGATGCCGCCGGCATCGACGCCTGTCGCCTGCGCGGCCGGCGACGCGGCCGGCGCGAGCAGCAGGGCGGCGGGCCGGCTGTTGCGGGTGAGTCCCATGTGAGCACACTAGGGCGGGCGCG
>CALALV010000105.1 GCA_937925605.1 uncultured Woeseia sp. | reverse complement strand
CGGCGGGTGGACGACGTCGCGCTGCGCGAGCGGCCGCGCGCCGGCCACCGCGCGCCGGAACAGCTCGTCGGCGTCGTCGCCCGCGTCGTTGTCGTGTCGGTCGTCCGTCATTCGATACCGGGTGCCGCGCTATGGCGCCGCGGCGACAAATCAGTATAGTGAGCGGCGCATCCGGGGCCGCTGCCTCAAAGCTCAGTGTACACGTGCGGTCGCACCGGCAACGATAACTCGATATCCCGATGAAAATCCTGGTCAGCAACGACGACGGCTATCTCGCGACGGGGATCAACGTGCTGGCCGAGGCCATGGGGGAGATCGCGGAAGTCGTCGTCGTCGCGCCGGACCGGAATCACTCCGGGGCCAGCAACTCGCTGACGCTGCATTCGCCGCTGCGCATCCGCCGGGTCCGTGACGGCTTTTACTGCGTCAACGGCACCCCGTCCGATTCGGTGCACCTCGCGCTGTCCGGCTACCTCGATTTCGAGCCGGACCTCGTCGTGTCGGGGATCAATCACGGTGCGAATCTCGGCGACGACGTCATCTATTCCGGCACCGTGGCGGCCGCGATGGAGGGACGGTTTCTCGGGTTCCCGGCCGTCGCGGTCTCGCTGGTCGGGCCGCGCGCGACGCATTTCGAGACGGCCGGCCGCGTTGCGCGCGACATCGTCGACCGCCTCGGCCGCGACAAGCTGCCGCCGGATATCATCCTGAACGTCAACGTGCCGGACCGGCCGTACGCCGAGCTGGCCGGCCTCAGGAGCACGCGGCTGGGCTTCCGGCACCGCTCCGAGCCGCTGATCCGCGACGAGGATCCGCACGGTCGAACAATTTACTGGATCGGCCCGGCCGGGCCGGGCCAGGACGCCGGTCCGGGCACGGATTTCGAGGCGATCGAGCGCGGCGCCGTGTCGGTGACGCCGCTCAAGGTCGACCTGACCCGCCACGAGGCCGTCGCGCAGCTGGCGGAGTGGCTGGAACGATGAACCCGGCGCACCCGGGCATCCGCGGGATCGGCATGACCTCCGCCCGCACGCGCGAGCGGCTGGTGAGCCGGCTGCGCGAGCAGGGCATACGCTCCGACGACGTGCTCGCGCAAATCCGCAACGTTCCGCGCCACCTGTTCGTCGACGAGGCGCTGTCGAGCCGCGCCTACGAGGACACCGCGCTGCCGATCGGGCTCGGCCAGACGATCAGCCAGCCGTTCGTGGTCGCGCGCATGACCGAGGCCCTGCTCGAGCATCTCGACGGCGACCGCCGCGTGCTCGAGATCGGCACCGGCTGCGGCTACCAGACCGCGGTCCTCGCGCCGCTGGTTCGCGAGATCTACACGGTCGAGCGGCTCTCCGAGCTGATGCGGCGCGCGCGCCGCCAGCTGCGCGAGCTCGACATCTACAACGTCCACTACCGGCACGGCGATGGCTGGCAGGGCTGGCCCAAGTACGCGCCATACGACGGCATCCTGGTCGCCGCCGCGGCTCCCCGGGTGCCGGAACGACTGCTGGCGCAGCTGGCCGACGGCGGCTGCCTGATCATCCCGGTCGGGCCGCCCGGGCGGCAGGACCTGGCGCTCGTGACGCGGGCCGGCGACGACTTCGAGCAGCGCTCGCTCGGGGCCGTCAGCTTCGTGCCGCTGGTGCAGGAAAAATGAGCGCGCCGGGTGCGTCGGCGCCGTGCGCGCGGGCCGTAGCGCGGCGCAGGAAGGCCGCGCGGTGAGACTGTTCGGACCGCTCTACGAGCGGGTCATGCGCTGGTCCGCCCATCCGCGGGCGGAGGGCATCCTCGCGGGCCTGAGCTTCGCCGAGTCCTCGTTTTTCCCCGTGCCGCCGGACGTGATGCTGGCGCCGATGTGCCTCGCGCGCCCGGAGCGCGCATACCGCTTTGCCGGCGTGACGACGATCGCCTCGCTGGCCGGCGGCGTGGCCGGCTACGCGATCGGCTACTACCTGTTCGACGCGATGGAGCCCTGGCTGCGCACGACCGACTACTGGGACGCGTACCTGCGCGGGCGCGAGTGGTTCGACGACTGGGGCGTCTGGGCTGTGTTCGTCGCCGGCTTCTCGCCGATTCCGTACAAGATCTTCACGATCGCGGCCGGCGTCGCGCTGCTCAACCTGCCGGGTTTCGTGCTTGCCTCGCTCGTCGGTCGCGGCGCGCGCTTTTACCTCGTCGCCGGCCTGGTGCGACTCGGCGGTCCGCGCATGACGGAACTCCTTCCGCGCTACGTCGAGCGCATCGGCTGGGGCGTCGTCGCGCTGGCCGTAGCGATCGGCGCCTGGACCGCGTGGCACTGACCCGCCACCGGCCGCCGCTATGCACACCTCCGCCGCCACTCGCACTGTCGCAGGCCTGTTGCTCGCCCTGCTGCTCGCGACGGGCTGCAGCGCGCCCGGCTACGACACGTCGCAGCGCGACGTGCACGTCGTACGCCGCGGCGAGACGCTGTACACGATTGCCTGGCGCTACAACCGCGATCACCGCGACCTCGCGCGCTGGAACCGGCTCGGCGACGGATCGCTGATCTATCCCGGGCAGGGGATCCGCCTGATTCCGCCCGCGGGCAGCACGGCCGGCGCCCCGGCCGGACCCGAGGCGCCGCGGCTGCCGCCGATCCCGGCCGGCCCGTCGCCCAGCTGGCAGTGGCCGACCGAGGGCCCGGTCGACGTCGGCTTCGGCGAGCGGCCGGGCAGCGGCACCGGCCTGCTGGTCGGCGGCCGGGCGGGGCAGCCGGTCGTCGCCGCGGCCGACGGGCGGGTCGTCTACGCGGGCGGTGGACTCATAGGCTACGGAAAGCTTATTATTCTCAAGCATAACGACACCTACCTCAGTGCCTACGGGCACAACGCGTCGCTGCTGGTCAGGGAAGGACAGGCGATCAGGAAAGGCCAGCGTATCGCGACCATGGGACAGGGGCCGGAACAAAAACCGCGGCTGCATTTCGAGATCAGGCGCAACGGCAAACCGGTCGATCCGCGAAGGTATCTTCCAGCACGCTAGTTGCTCCCGGGGCTTCGGGCTGCAAGCCGCCGACAAACAATGCGGGGAGTCCGCATGCAGCGCACCGGTGTCAACGGGACTGAATCCCGGCCAGCCAGACCCACGCCCGCCACGGCGACGCAGTCGCGCGCGCAGGCCGACGTCACACGCCTTTACCTGAACGAGATCGGCGTAGCCGAACTGCTGTCCGCCGAGGAAGAAGTGGAGCTCGGCCGGCGCATGCAACGCGGCGACGAAGCCGCCCGGCAGCGCATGATCGAGTCGAACCTGCGGCTCGTCGTCAAGATCGCGCGGCGCTACATCAACCGCGGGCTGCCGCTGCTCGACCTGATCGAGGAAGGCAATCTCGGCCTGATACACGCGGTCGGCAAGTTCGACCCGGAGCGCGGCTTCCGCTTCTCGACCTACGCGACCTGGTGGATCCGGCAAACGATCGAGCGCGCGATCATGAACCAGTCGCGCACCGTGCGGCTGCCGATTCACGTGATCAAGGAAATCAACGTCTGCCTGCGTGCCGCCTACAAGCTGCGGCAGTCGCATGCCGCGGCGCCGAGCGCGGCACAGATCGCCGACACGGTTGCGCGCGACGTCGACGACGTCGAACGACTGCTCGCGCTGAACGACCGGGTCACGATCGGCTCCACCTCGGGCGACGACGAACGCGGCGTGCTCGACACGCTGGCGGCGGCCCACGAGGCCGAGCCGGCCCAGTGTGCGCAGCGCGAAGCGGTCAAGGCGATCCTGGATCGCTGGCTCGGCGAGCTTGGCGAGAAACAGCGTGCGGTCGTCGAGCGGCGCTTCGGACTGCACGGGTACCGGCGCCTGACGCTCGAAAAGATCGGCGCGGAGATCGGCGTGACGCGCGAGCGCGTCCGGCAGATCCAGCTGGAAGCGCTGCGCAACCTGCGCGCGATGCTCGAAAGCGAGGGCCTGTCGAGCGAAACCATGCTCGACTGAGCGACGCCCGGCGGCGGCGTACGACCTGCGGGCGACGCCCCGGAGCGCCGGATAGCCGATCGGCGCGGCGATGCCGGGCATGCCGCGCCGGCAAGGCCGTCAATCCACGACCAGCACCGCCGCGGGCCGCCGGCCCTCGGCGACCAGGATGTTGAAGGTGCGGCAGGCCGCCCGCGTATCCATCGTCTCCAGCCCGATGCCGCGTCGCGCCAGCGCAAACATCAGCTCCTTCGGCGGAAACCGGTGCTGCCGGCCGGTCCCCAGCACGATGACCTCCGGGCGCTCGGCAAGCAGCGTGTCGAGATCGTCGATCGTCAGTTCGCCGATCGCCGGCACGACCCAGTCGCGCAGGATGCGCTCGGCGGTCAGCGCCACGTCGGCGGTCAACCGCTCATCGCCGATCGTGATCGCGCCGGCTTCTACGCGGCGGATCGTCAGCTCGGTCGTGTCGTCTCGCGAAAATTTCATAGCTCTACCGCCAGCCATGCAACCGGGTCGCGGTGTCGCGCCAGGAAACCGGCGCGACACGCACGGAGCGGCAGCCGGCCGTGTCGTCTCGCCGCACATTCGTTGCTAACATGGCCGCCCGGCCGCGGCGCCGGCAGTCATCATACAAACCTGGCCTCGCCGTTCAACCGCCGCACCGGCGCCGCGCCCCCTCCCCATGCCGCTACCCCCGTCACCCGGCCACGCCCCCCTCGTGCACCCCCCGGCCCTGCCCCCGTCCGCAGCCGACGCCGGCCTGCGCGCGCTGCTCGCGCGCGGCGAACTCGTCGCCCCGGCCAGGCCGGCGAGCCAGCTCGTCCGGGTGCTCGAGTCCTTCCGGCTGGACGGCGCCGTAGCGGCGCAGGCAGCGCTGCGCCTCTGGGGGGAAACCGGCGAACGCCCGGCCGGTTGGGTCGGCGCCGCCGATCCCGTCTGGCTGCAGGCCGGGCTCGACCGGCTCTACCTGCACGCGCCGCCACCCGGCGATGTCGACGCGGACGAGTTCGCCGGTATGCTCGCGGATCTCGAATCGGCGCTGCTCGACGAAAGGCATCAGCGCCTGCTCGCGCACGGCGAGCGCGGCTACCTGCTGTCCGCCGACGCGCTGCCGACCGCCGACGCGCCGCCGGCTGCGCTGGACGGCGAACGGCCGGACGCGTACCTGCCCGCCGGCCGCGGCGCGGTCGCCCTGCAGTCGCTGGCGAGCGAAATCCAGATGAGCCTGCACCAGCACCCGGCGAATGCCGAGCGCGAGCGCGCCGGGCGCCGGCCAGTCAATGCGCTGTGGTTCTGGGGTGGCGGCGAGGCGCCGGCGCCCGCGTCGCGGGCGCTGCCGACTTTGCACGCCGACGACCCGCTGCTGGTCGGCTACTGGCTGGCCGCCGGGCGAGCGGTTGCGCCGGACCCCGCGCGGCTGGCCGACTGCCTGGACGGCGGTGACCTCGTCGCCCGGGCAGCGGATCTCGACGAGTTCGCCGGCCTGTGGCGCGCGGGCCGGCTGCGCCGGGCGACGCTGCTGTTCGCGGACGGCTACCGCGTGTGCCTGCGTCGCGGCCTGCGCGCGCTGTTGCGCCGCCGTCCGGCCGAGCTCGGGCGGCTGGCGGGGGATGCGGGTTGAGCGCCGTGCTGCGACCACTCGCCGAGCGGCGCCCGGATCCCGCCGCGCTCGCCGGACTGGCCGGGATCGACCCGGTCCTTGCGCGGATCTATGCGGCGCGCGGCGTGCATTCGCCCGACGAACTGGATCCCGGCCTGGCCGGCCTGCTGCCGGTCGGCTCCCTCGACGGCGTCGGCGCCGCCGTGGACCTGCTGCTCGCGCACCGCGACCGCCGCATCGTCATCGTCGGGGATTTCGACGCCGACGGTGCGACCAGTACCGCGCTCGTCGTGCGCTGCCTGCGCGCCTACGGTTTCACCGACGTCGACTACCTGGTGCCGAATCGCTTCGCGTTCGGCTACGGGCTGAGTCCCGAGATCGTGCGCGTGGCGGCCGAGAGCCGGCCCGCGTTGCTGGTCACGGTCGACAACGGCATCTCGAGCCTGCGCGGCGTGGACGAGGCCGCGCGGCTCGGCATGCGCGTGCTGATAACGGATCACCACCTGCCGGGTCGCAGCCTGCCGGCGGCGGCCGCGATCGTGAACCCGAACCTCGCGGGCTCGGGTTTCGGCAGTCCGCACCTCGCAGGCGTCGGCGTCGCGTTCTACCTGATGGCCGCGCTCGGCCGGCGCCTGGCCGAGCAGGGCGAGGCCGCTGCGGCCAGGGTACCGGCCCGCTTCCTCGACCTGGTCGCGCTCGGCACCGTGGCCGACGTGGTGCGCCTGGATCGCAACAACCGCATCCTCGTCGCCCAGGGGCTGCGGCGCATACGCGCCGGCCACGCGGTCCCGGGTATCCGAGCGCTGCTCGCCGTGGCCGGGCGCGACCCGGCGCGGGTCGTCAGCAGCGACCTCGGCTTCGCGGTCGGCCCGCGACTGAACGCGGCCGGGCGGCTCGAGGACATGGGTATCGGGATCGAATGCCTGCTGAGCGACGACGCAGCCGCGGCGGCGCGGCACGCGGAGCGGCTGGACGCCATCAATCGCGAGCGCCGCGACATCGAGACCGGCATGCGCCAGGCCGCCTTCGAGGCGCTCGATGCGCTCGACCCGCGCCGGCTGCCGCCCTGCGTATGCCTGTACGAGCGCGACTGGCACCAGGGCATCGTCGGCCTCGTCGCGGCGCGCGTGCGCGAACGCTGTCACCGGCCGGCGATCGCGTTCGCCCGGGAAGCGGACGGCCGACTCAAGGGTTCCGCGCGTTCGATCGCCGGCGTGCACATACGCGACCTGCTCGAGGCCATCGACACCGAGCACCCCGGCCTGATCGACCGATTCGGCGGCCATGCAATGGCCGCCGGGCTGTCGCTGGCCGAGCAGCACTTCGACGCGTTTCGCACAGCCGCGGCCGAATGCCTCGCGCGGCTGTACCCGGACGCGGACTTCCGCGGCACGCTGTTCACCGACGGCAAGCTGCCGGCGGAAGCGCTGTCGATAGAGTTCGCCCGCCGCCTGCGGGAGGCGGGGCCCTGGGGCGCCGGATTCCCCGAGCCGCTGTTCCGCGGTGACTTCGTCGTCGAGGAACAGCGCGTCGTCGGCGAGCGCCACCTGAAACTGAAGGTGGCGCCGGCCGGCGGCGGACCCACGCTCGACGCCATCGCCTTCAACCAGGCCGAGGCCGCGGCGCGCGGCACAGTGCAGCTCGCTTACCGCCTGGACGTCAATCTCTGGCGCGGTGTCGAAACCGCGGAACTGGTCGTCGAACAGATCGCGCCGCTCGCTGGCAGCGCCGGCCGCGCGTGGTAACATGCCGCGTTTTTCGCCCGGCAGCACCCGATGGAACGCAGCCCGCTCAGGAACCAGATCGAAGACCTCACCGAACGCACCGATGCGTTGAGGGGGTACCTTTGACTACGAGAACAAGGCTGATCGCCTGACCGAGGTCGAACGCGAGCTGGAGCAGCCGGACGTCTGGAACGATCCCGAACGCGCCCAGGCGCTGGGCCAGGAACGCGCCGCGCTCGAAGACGTGGTTCGCAACCTCGACCAGCTCCGCCAGGGCCTGGCGGATGCCGGCGAACTGCTTGAGCTCGCGTTCGAAGAGGACGACGAGGGCACGGCCGCAGAGATCGCGAACGACCTCGAGCAATTCGAGACGCGCATCGCCGCGCTCGAGTTTCGCCGCATGTTCGCCGGCGAGATGGACGCGTCGAACGCCTTCCTCGACATCCAGTCCGGCGCCGGTGGCACCGAGGCCCAGGACTGGGCCGAGATGCTGCTGCGCATGTACCTGCGCTGGGCCGAGTACCACGGTTTCGACGCCGAGATAATCGAGGCGTCGGCCGGGGAAGTGGCCGGCATCAAGAGCGCGACGGTACGAATCGACGGCGAGTACGCCTACGGCTGGCTGCGCACCGAAACCGGCGTGCACCGGCTCGTGCGCAAGTCGCCGTTCGACTCGGGAAACCGGCGCCACACCTCGTTCGCTTCCGTGTTCGTTTCGCCCGAGGTCGACGACGACATCGACATCGAGGTCGATCCGTCTGACCTGCGCATCGACGTGTACCGCGCCTCCGGCGCGGGCGGGCAGCACGTCAACCGTACAGAGTCCGCCGTGCGCATCACCCACCTGCCGACGAACATCGTCGTGCAGTGTCAGAACGACCGCTCGCAACACAAGAACAAGGCGACGGCGATGAAGCAGCTGAAAGCAAAGCTTTACGAACTCGAGCTGCAGAATCGCCGCGCACAGGCGGCAGCGGTCGAGGACAGCAAGGCGGATGTCGGCTGGGGCAGCCAGATCCGTTCCTACGTGCTGGACCAGAGCCGGATCAAGGATTTGCGCACCGGCGTCGAAACCGGTAACACTCAAAGCGTGCTCGACGGCGGCCTGGACCCGTTCATCGAGGCCAGCCTGAAGCAGGGACTGTAAAGTGTCGGACGAAAATCCCCGTGACGAGAATGCGCTGATCGCGGAGCGGCGCCGCAAGCTCGACGCGCTGCGCGAAGACGGGATCGCGTTCCCGAACGACTTTCGCCGCAACGCGCTGGCCGATGAGCTGCACAGCACCTGGGGCGGTCACGCCGACGCCCAGCTCGAGGCCGAAGCCGTCCGCGTACGGGTCGCCGGGCGCATGATGGCAAAGCGGGTCATGGGCAAGGCGAGCTTCGTCAAGCTCGCTGACCGCAGCGGGCAGATCCAGCTGCGGCTCGAGCGCGACCGCCTGCCGGAAGGCGTCTACCAGGCGTTCAAGCGCTGGGACGTCGGCGATATCGTCGGCGCGAGCGGCACGCTGTTCAAGACCCGTACAGGCGAGCTGACGGTGCTGGCCGACGAGGCACGCCTGCTGACGAAGTCACTGCGGCCGCTGCCCGAGAAATACCACGGCCTCGCCGACACCGAGACGCGCTACCGCCAGCGCTATGTCGACCTGATCATGAACGAGGACAGCCGGCAGGTGTTCCGCACGCGCACGCGGATCATCGCCTACATCCGCGCTTTTCTCGATGCGCAGGACTACCTCGAGGTCGAGACGCCGATGATGCAGCCGATCGCGAGCGGCGCAGTCGCGCGGCCGTTCGCGACTCATCACAACGCGCTCGACATGCCGCTCTACCTGCGCATCGCGCCCGAGCTGAACCTGAAGCGGCTGGTCGTCGGCGGCTTCGAGCGCGTCTACGAGATCAATCGCAATTTCCGCAACGAGGGCGTGTCGACGCAGCACAACCCCGAGTTCACGATGCTCGAGTTGTATCGCGCCTACGCGGATTACGGCGACCTGATCGACATGATCGAGGCGTTGCTGCGCGGCATGACCGACAGCCTGCTCGGCACGACCCGGATCGACTACCAGGGCGAGACCTTCGACTTCGGCGCGCCGTTCGCGCGCCTGACGGTGGAAGAGGTGATCCTCGCGCACAACCCGGAGCTCGAGCGTGCGCGGCTGCGCGACCGCGGCTACCTGCTGGCGGCCTGCGAGCGCCTGGGCATACCGGTGAAGGACGGCTGGGGCCCGGGCAAGTTGCAGATCGAGATCTTCGAGAAAACCGCCGAGGCGAAGCTGCGCCAGCCGACCTTCGTGACCGCGTACCCGAAAGAGGTCTCGCCGCTGTCGCGGGCGAACGACGAAGACGGGTTCGTGACCGATCGCTTCGAATTCTTCGTGGCGGGACGCGAGATCGCGAACGGATTCTCGGAGCTCAACGACCCTGAAGAGCAGGCGGCCCGATTCCGCGAGCAGTGCGAACTGCGCGACGCGGGTGACGACGAGGCCATGCCCTACGACGAGGACTACATCCGCGCGCTGGAGTACGGCCTGCCGCCGACGGCAGGGCTCGGCGTCGGTATCGACCGGCTGGTGATGCTGCTGACGGACTCGGCGTCGATCCGCGACGTGCTGCTGTTCCCGCACATGCGCCCGGAGGCCTGAGCAACCCGGCGCGGCTCAGCCGGGTTCCGCCGGTTCGAGCCGCGCATCTCCGGCCTGCAGCACGGAGCCGTGCAGTTCCGTCGGCAGCACCGCCAGCAGCTCGCGGCCGCCCGTCGCCACGACGCGGCCTACCGCGGTGCCGTCCAGCCGCACTTCCTCGGCGACGGCGGTCGGGGCACTGGCGCGAAACCGCGCCGCCCGGCGTTTCACGCTGCCCCGGTACTCGGTGCGCGCGACGATTTCCTGGCCGGTGTAACAGCCTTTCGAAAAGCTCACGGCGCCGATGCGGTCGAGGTTCAGCATGTGCGGCGTGTAGCGGCCGCTCGTGACCGGGATGACGTCGACGATGCCGGCCTGGATGCGGGCCGCCCGCCAGTCCCCGTCGGACAGCGGCGCGCAGAAGCTCAGGCGGGCCCGCTCGAGCGCCGCGGCCGGACCGTACAGCTCGACGACCCGGCGCCCGGCGTCGAGGCAGACCGCGGTCATGCCGTCCCGGCGCACGGCCGCGTCGCGTCGCGCCTCCGGCAGCAGCTCGCGCGCAGCGAGCAGCTCGAGGTCGGCGGCATTGGCCAGCGCGAGCGACCGCCAGTCGGCGCTGCCTGCGGCGAGCGAGACGCGTGCCCGCAGCCGGTAGCGCGAGAGTCCGGCAACGACCTCGTCGACGTGCTCGGCGGGCATGACCAGGTCGTAGCCGCCGTCGTCGCCTGGCAGCAGCCGGAAGGTCGCGAGCACCCGGCCTTCCGGCGTACACCAGCCGGCCAGCGGACAGTGCGCGTCGCTGACGGTGCCGAGATCCTGCGTCAGCTGACCCTGCAGGAAGCTCCGGCAGTCATCGCCGCGTGCTTCGATCGTTGCGTACATCCAGTTCCCGGAAGGCGCTCGTGGCGCCTGCGAAACAAATCGTTACCCGCCGCCTGCCTGCGCGGCTGGCGACGCTGTGGCATACTTCGCGCATGCGCGACGAGCACGACAGCAAGGGCCGCGAGCCCGCCGCAAGCGACGAGGAACGGCATCATAACCCGAGCGACGAAGCCGGCAAGCCGCGGACGGAAGACGCGGCTGCGCCTGCGGAAATCGGCGGGCGTCCGGGCCCGGACCCGACGCGCTACGGCGACTGGGAGAAGAACGGGCGCTGCATAGATTTCTGACGGCCGGCCGTCCGCCGGGCGGCCGCCAGCTTCTTGAGGGAACCGAGAGTCCATGAGCAATCACGGGCGGCCGCTGTCGCCGCACCTGTCTGTCTACCGTTGGCCGGTCACGATGGCGGCCTCGATCTCGCATCGGGCGAGCGGTCTCGTGCTGGCCGCCGGGCTCGTCGTTTTCGCCTGGTGGCTGGTCGCGCTCGCCGGTGACGCCGCCGACTACCGTGCCTTCGCCAACCTCGCCCAGTCGATTCCGGGCCGGCTTGCGCTGCTCGCCTTTAGCGCCGCGTTCTTCTATCACCTCGCGAACGGCATCCGGCACCTCGTCTGGGACCTGGGCTACGGCTTCGAACTGCCGACCGCGAACGCCTCGGCCTGGTTCGTGTTCGTCCTGACAGTCGTGCTGACCGCCGGCTTCTGGGTGGCGCTGTGAGCTTGCGCTCGCCGCTCGGCCGCGTGCTGGGGCACGGCTCCGCGAAGGAGGGCACCGGGCATTTCTGGAGCCAGCGCCTGACCGCGATTTCCAACGCGGTCCTTGGAGTCTGGTTTCTTGCCGCCATGTTGGGCATGGAGAGTTTCACGCAGGCCGAGCTGCGGGCCTGGATCGCCGCGCCGGTCAACGCGGTGCTGCTGACGTTGCTGACGCTGTCGCTCGCGCGCCACGCGAGCCTCGGCGTCCAGGTCGTCATCGAGGATTACGTGCACGGACCGCTGATGAAAGTAAGTTCACTGATAGTCATGAAATTCGCACACATCGTCGTCGCCGCTGCCGCGCTGTTCGCGATCCTGAAAATCGCCGTCGGCGGTGCTGCATGAGCGAGTACGACTTCATCGATCACAGCCACGACGTCGTTGTCGTCGGTGCCGGCGGGGCCGGCCTGCGGGCGACCTTCGGGCTCGCCGAAGCCGGCTTCGATACCGCCTGCGTAACGAAGGTGTTCCCCACCCGCAGCCACACGGTTGCCGCGCAGGGCGGCATCAGCGCGGCGCTCGGCAACATGGGCGAGGACGACTGGCGCTGGCACATGTACGACACGATCAAGGGTGCCGACTGGCTCGGCGACCAGGACGCCATCGAGTACATGTGCAAGGAAGCGCCGGACGCGGTCATCGAGCTGGAGCACTACGGCGTACCTTTTTCGCGCACCGAGGACGGCCGGATCTACCAGCGGCCGTTCGGCGGCATGACGACGCACTACGGCGAGGGCACCGCCCAGCGCACCTGCGCTGCTGCGGACCGCACCGGCCACGCGATGCTGCACACGCTGTACCAGCAGTCGCTGAAGCACGAGGCGGAGTTCTTCATCGAGTATTTCGCGGTCGACCTGATCATGGAAGACGGTGCCTGCCGCGGCGTCGTCGCGATCGATCTCGCGACCGGCCGCCTGCACCGCTTCCGCGCTCACCAAGTGATACTCGCGACCGGCGGCTACGGCCGCGCCTACTTTTCCTGCACGTCGGCGCATACCTGCACCGGCGACGGCAACGCGATGGTGCTGCGCGCCGGCCTGCCTCTGCAGGACATGGAATTCGTGCAGTTTCATCCGACCGGCATCTACGGGGCCGGCTGCCTGATCACCGAGGGCGTGCGCGGCGAGGGCGGCTACCTGACCAACGGCGACGGCGAACGCTTCATGGAGCGTTACGCGCCGAACGCGAAAGACCTTGCGTCGCGCGACGTCGTCAGCCGATCGATGACGATCGAGATCCGGGAGGGCCGCGGCGTCGGGTCCGAGAAGGACCATATCCACCTGCACCTGGAGCATCTCGGGCCGGAGGTGATCCACGAGCGGCTGCCCGGCATCGCCGAAACCGCGCGTATCTTCGCCAACGTCGACGTGACCCGCGACCCGATTCCGGTGCTGCCGACAGTGCACTACAACATGGGCGGCATCCCTGCGAACTACAAGGGCGAGGTCGTGACCAAGCGCGGGGAGAACGCGGAGCTGGTCGTTCCGGGTCTCATGGCCGTCGGCGAGGCGGCTTGCGTATCCGTGCACGGCGCCAACCGGCTCGGATCGAATTCGCTGCTCGACCTGGTCGTGTTCGGCAGGGCGGCGGCCAAGCACTGCGCGGAGACCATGTCCCCGGGATCGCGCCACAAGCCGCTGCCGGCCGACGCCGGCAGAGACTCGGTGGCGCGGCTCGACCGGCTGCGCAACGCCGACGGCGACCGCCCGACCGCGGACATCCGGCTCGAGATGCAGAAGGTCATGCAGAATCACGCCGCCGTGTTCCGGACCAGCGACACGCTGGCCGAGGGCGTCGAGAAGCTGCGCGACACGTGGAAGTCCTTCGAGCGCGTCGGTATTGCGGACCGCTCGCTGGTGTGGAACACCGACCTGGTCGAGACGCTGGAACTCGAGAACCTGCTGCTCAACGCGATGGCGACGATCGAGTCGGCCGCGAACCGCAAGGAGAGCCGCGGCGCGCATGCACACGAAGACTATCCCGAGCGCGACGACCTGCACTGGATGAAGCACACGCTGGCCTGGGTCGACGACGGCGGTGCCGTCACCCTCGACTACCGGCCGGTGCACGAACAGACGCTGACCGACGAGGTCGAAGCCGTGCCGCCGAAGGCGCGCACTTACTGAAGTCCCAAGGACGACGAGCAGGAGTCAAGACGTGGCGGAATTTCGCCTGCCAGCCAACTCAAGGATCAGGAAGGGTCGCCATTTCCCGGCGGCGGACGGCGCGAAGAACGTGCAGCGTTACGTCGTCTATCGTTACGACCCGGACAGCGGCGACAACCCGCGCATGGACACCTACGAAGTGGACATGGACGATTGCGGGCCGATGGTTCTCGATGCGCTGATCAAGATCAAGAACGAGATCGACTCGACGCTGACGTTCCGGCGTTCCTGCCGCGAGGGCATCTGCGGCTCCTGCGCGATGAACATCGACGGCCGCAATACGCTGGCCTGCACCAAGCCGGCCGACAGCGTGCGCGGCGACGTGAAGATCTACCCGCTGCCGCACATGCCGGTCGTGAAGGACCTGGTTCCCGACCTGACGAATTTCTACGCGCAGTACGCGTCCATCAAGCCCTGGCTGCAAGCACGTACGCCGGCGCCGCCGGACAGCGAGCGCCTGCAGAGCAAGGAAGACCAGGAGAAGATCGACGAACCGGCGGCCTGCATCCTGTGCGCCTGCTGTTCGACGAGCTGCCCGAGCTACTGGTGGAACAGCGACCGCTACCTCGGTCCGGCCGCGCTGCTGGCTGCCTATCGCTGGCTCGTCGACAGCCGCGACGAGGCAACCGGCGAGCGCCTCGACGAGCTCGAGGACCCGTTCCGGCTGTATCGCTGCCACACGATCATGAACTGCTCGCAGGCCTGTCCGAAGGACCTGAATCCCGCGCGCGCGATCGCGGCGACCAAGAAGATGCTGGTCGAGCGCCGCCACTGAGGCGCCGCGCGGATGCAGGGCGCCCGACTCCGCTGGCAGTGCCGGCGCGGCATGCGCGAGCTCGACGTGCTGCTGGTCGCCTGGCTCGACCGGCACTATGCCGACGCGCCGGACGCGCAAAAGGCCGCGTTCCACGCACTTCTCGAGCTTCCGGACCCGGAGCTGGCCGGCTATCTTCTGCGCGGTGTGCCCGCCGCCGACCCGCTCGCCGCCGCCGTCATCGCACAGATTCGCGGTGACGCTCCGGCCTGACCCGGGCCTGCTCGACCGCGTCCGGCTGGCCGGTGCGGCGGCGCTCGTGGCGGGTTTCGTCATCACGCTGCACCTGCCCGTCGCGCCCGGCTGGCGCGCCCTGGCCGCGCTGGCCTGGCTCGTCGCCGAGGGTGCCGCGTTCGCGCGCTGGTCGCGGGCCGCGGGTCGCTGGCGTCGGCTGCACATCGACGAGAACGGCATCGAGGGGCGAGGCCGCGACGGCCGCTGGCAGCCGCTCCGGGCGTTGCCCGGCTGCACGCTGCTGGCCGGTCACGCGTGGCTGCGGCTGGCCGACGCGCAAGGCCGCGGTGCAGCGCTCCTGCTCGCGCGGGCGGGGATGCCGGCTGCCGACTGGCGCCGCTTCCGGGTGTGCTGGCGGCTCGGTGCTGGCGCCGCGGGCTTTGGCCGGCATCGACCGTAGCTGCTACTATCCGCCGCTGTCCCGGCCGGCCCGCCGGAAAGCGCGATCGCCGTCACGAAATGTATTCCAAAACGCTATGCAAAACGCGGCATTGTGCGAACTTTCCGGGCGCCGCCCGGTCTACCCCGACAGCGAGCGCCGGCGCCCTGGCGGCAACGGGGTGGCGGCATGAGTGAGCCGACCGACGCCCAGCTGGTCAAGCGGGTCCAGCAGGGCGACAAGGGCGCCTTCGACGTGCTGGTACTCAAGTACCAGCACAAGATCGTCAACCTGGTGATGCGCTATGTACGCGACCCCGATCAGGCACTCGATATCACGCAGGAGGCGTTCCTCAAGGCGTATCGGGCGCTGCCGCGGTTTCGCGGTGACAGCGCGTTCTACACCTGGCTGTACAGGATCGCGGTGAACACGGCAAAGAATTACCTCGCGGCACAGCGGCGGCGGCCACTCGACGTGGAGCTCGACCTGCAGGACCCGGAACAGTACGACCTGCACGCGAAACTGAAGGATACCGACACGCCGGAAGGGGTTACGCTCAGCCGCGAGTTGAACCAGACTGTCGAGCGCGCGATCGAGGCGCTGCCCGACGACCTGCGCACAGCGATCGTCCTGCGCGAGCTGGACGGCATGAGTTACGAGGAGATCGCCCAGACGATGGACTGCCCGGTAGGGACGGTCCGGTCGCGGATTTTTCGTGCCCGCGATGCGATCAGCAAGAAGATTGAGAACCTCGTCGATTGAGGGTTCACAATCGGGGATGCAACCAGTGATGGCGGGCCCGCCCGCGAACGGTGAATTATGAACGACGCCCTCAAGATGCAGATTTCGGCTTTCGTCGACGGCGAGCTGCCGGCAGCGGAAACGGACCTGCTGATGCGCCAACTCAGCCGGGACGAGGATCTCAAGCGGCAGGTGGCCGCCTACCTCGAGATCGGCCGCCTGATGCGCGGCGAGCGCCAGCTGCCGGGCAGCGACATGCTGCGCGAGCGCGCGGCGGCCGCGCTGGCCGATGAGCCGGCGCTGG
>CALALV010000104.1 GCA_937925605.1 uncultured Woeseia sp. | reverse complement strand
CGAAGTTCCCGTTTGCGCCCGTGCCGGGCCCGTGCAGCCTGCTCGCCGCCGGCGGCGCCTGCGTCCTGCTCGCCGGGCCGGCGCCGGCCATCGAACTCGGCGACATCGCCGTCGAATCCGCGCTGGGCCAGCCGCTGCGCGCCAGCATCGCGTTCGCGCTCGGCCCGAACGAGCAACTGAGCGACGGCTGTGTGTACCTGAATGCCGGCACCGGCGCCGCCGCAGGGCTGCCGCAGGTCACCCGGGCGACAGCCACGCTGCAGGGTAACCGCATCGTGCTGCGCGGCGACGCGCCGCTGCGCGAACCGATGATGAGCCTGTCGCTCAGCGTCGACTGCCCCTACACGGCGCGCCTGCGCCGCGATTTCATGCTGCTGCTGAACCCGCCGTCGCTGGTGGAGGAAGCGCCGGCAACGCTGGCGCCGGTGGCCGCGCAGACCGAACCGGCCGCGGCACGCCGGCCGGTCAACGTCTTCGAGCCGGCGCCGCGCCCAGCGCGCGCCACGCCGCGCACAGACACTGCACCGATCAGCGCCGGCGCGCGCTACCGCGTCCGGTCCGGCGACACGCTGTCCGGCATCGTGTCGCGCATCGAAGACCGGCAGCTGACGCTGTGGCCGGCAGTCGATGCGATCTTCAATGCGAATCCGCAGGCCTTCGTGAACGGCAACGTCGACCGGCTGATCGCCGGCGCGACGCTGACGATCCCGGCGAGCCTCGGCAGCGGCGTGACAGCCGGCGATTCCGCGCCGGCCGCCGCCGCAGCCGATACCGACGTACTCACGCCTGCGCGCGCCTACGGCGGCGTACGCGAAGCCGCCCGCGACACGGCGCCCGCGCCGGCGTCGGGCGCGCCGACTGCGGCCGAGGTCGCCGCCCCGGCCGAAAGCGAGGCACCGGCGCCGCTCGAAGCGGCAGCACCGACAGCCGCGGCGGCAGCGGTCGAAACGCCGGCCGCTGCAACGGAACGCCAGCCGGCGGTCGATGCCGACGTGGCGCCCGCCGCCGCCGCGGAGTCCCGACCCGCGATGTCGGTCGGCATTCCGCAGACCCGGATCGTGCAGGCGCAGCCGGAACCGATCCCGCTGGCCGACGCGGACGAGGCCAACCCGGCGCAGAGCTGGCTGGTCTGGCTCGGCGGCAGCGGTATCGCGATCTTCCTGGCGCTGCTGCTGTTCGGCCGCCGGCTCCGCGAGCTGTTCGGCGCAGCGCCGTCCGCAGAGATCGGCGACGACATGGCCGAGACGCAGATCAATGCGGCAACCCACAATCGGCGCAGCAGCGATCGGGGCGAACCGGCGGCCGATCCCGACATCGACCTCGGCGTGCCGACCACCGCGGACCCGCTGGACACCGGCGACGACATGGACGTCGCGCTCGACTACAGCTTCGAGTCCTCCGGCGAGTACCGCGACGAGCTCGACTTCGTCGTCGGCGAGAGCGACGGGGACGATGCCGGCGAGCGTACGCCTCCGACCCGCATCATGCCGCCGCGCGAAGCCCAGCTCGACGAGGCGACCGGCAACTACGACATGTCCATGGTGCTGGACGTCACGAAGGAAGATTTCGGCGGTGACCGCAAGCCGCGCGACCTGCAGGCGATCGAGGTCGAACCGCTGGACAGCCTGCCGCGCAAGAGCCCGGCGCTCGACCTGACGACCGAGTTCGACTACGCGATCCTCGAGCAGGACTACGAGGAAGAACTGACCGCCACGCAGGCGCTCAATCGCGAGATCGAGGAAGCCGCGCGCGAGCTGCAGAAAAATCTCGGCGAGATCGACGAGGCGGACGACCCGAGCCAGGTATCCATGGCCGAGGACCTCGACGGCACGGCGGAGGTCCGCGCGGACGTGATGACCGGCAATGAGCTCGTCAGCAACGAAGCGGTCAGCGACCTCGACGACACCGACGTGAGCGAGTCCGTGACGCTGCAGATGCCCGAATCCGCCGATGCTGAACCGGTCGAAGGCGAATCGATCACGCTCAAGATCCCTGAAGGCAGCGCCGCTGCCAGCGAATTCGTGCTGGCTGCCGACGAGGAAAAGGACGCCGCACAGTCGGCGACGGTACAGATGCCGGAAAGCGGCGACACGGTCGAGATGCTCGACACCGACCAGACCGTCGAGCAGCCGGCCGAGGTGCGCAGCAAGCGTCGCAAGAAGGCCGGCTGAGGCCGGCCGGCGGCGTCAGCCGCCCGCCGACGACAGGCGTTCGACCTTTCTCCAGCCTTGCGGCAGCAGCGCGCCGCGCAGCGCGCGTTCGCCATAGTACTTGTCCGTGTCGTTCCACTTCAGCGTCATCGTCCGGCTCGCCGTGTGCACGAGCAGGTCGCCCTCTTCCGGCACGACCGCGATCGCGACGAGCGTCTCCTCGCCGGACTGGTATTTCTTGCCCGGGATGTTGATCAGCTTGTTGCCCTTGCCCTTCGCGAGCTCCGGCAGCTCGTCCATCTCGAACAGGAGCAGGCGACCTATCGAGCTGACCGCGGCGATCAGGCACTCGACGTCCGGCGGCACCGCGGCCGGCACGACGGCCCGACCGCCGGGCGCCACCCGCAGCACGGCCTTGCCGGCCTTGTTGCGCGAGACGAGGTCCCCGAGCTTCGTGACGAAGCCGTAGCCGGCGTCGCTGGCCAGCACCCAGCGGCTGTCGGGATCGCCGATCAGCGCGCCGCAGAAACTCGCGCCGTCCGGCGGGTTGAAACGGCCGGAAAGCGGTTCGCCCTGCCCGCGTGCCGACGGCAGGGTATGCGCGGGCGCCGAGTAGACCCGGCCGCTCGAGTCGATGAACATCGCGAGCTGGTTCGAGCGTCCGCGCGCCGAAGCGAGGAAACCGTCGCCGGACTTGTAGTTGAGCGCGAACGGGTCGATCTCGTGGCCCTTCGCGGCCCGCGCCCAGCCGCGCTGCGACAGCACGATCGTAACCGGCTCGCTCGCGATCAGCTGGGTCTCGTCCAGCGCCTTCGCGCTTTCCCGCTCGACGATCCGGGTGCGTCGCGCGTCGCCGTAGGCCTCGGCGTCCTCGGTCAGTTCCGTCTTGATCAGCGTCTTCATGCGCGCGGCGCTCTTCAGCGTCTTTTCGATCACCTCGCGTTCTGCGGACAGCTCGTCCTGCTCGCCGCGGATTTTCATCTCTTCCAGCTTCGCCAGGTTGCGCAGGCGCAGGTTCAGGATCGCCTCGGCCTGCACGTCGCTGAGCTTGAAGCGTTTCATCAGCACCGGCTTCGGCTCGTCCTCCTCGCGGATGATGCGGATGACCTCGTCGATGTTCAGGTACGCAACCAGCAGGCCGTCGAGGATGTGCAGGCGATCGTTGACGATCGCGAGCCGGTGGTTCAGGCGGCGCTTGACGGTCTCCTTGCGGAACGCCAGCCACTCGCTCAGTAGCCCGTGCAGGTCGAAGCCGCGCGGCCGGCCGTCGAGCGCGACGATGTTCATGTTGACCCGCACCGTCCGTTCGAGCGCAGTCGTCGCGAACAGGTGCGACATCAGCTCCTGCGCGTCCACCTTGCGCGACTTCGGCGTGATGACGAGCCGGATCGGCTCCTCGTGGTCGGACTCGTCGCGCAGGTCCTCGACCAGCGGCAGTTTCTTTGCGCGCATCTGCGCCGCGATCTGCTCGAGCACTTTCGCCCCGGCGGTCTGGTACGGCAGCGCCGTGATGACGATGTCGCCGTTCTCCTGCTTCCAGGTCGCGCGCAGGCGCAGGGTCCCGCTGCCGGTCCGGTAGATCTCGGCGATGTCGCTTTTCGGCGAGACCAGTTCGCCGCCGGTCGGGAAGTCCGGGCCCTTGATGTGCTTCATCAGCTGGGCGACCGTCGCCTTCGGGTTGTCTATCAGGTGAATGCAGGCCGCAACGACCTCGCGCAGGTTATGCGGCGGCACGTCGGTCGACAGGCCGACGGCAATGCCGGCCGTGCCGTTAAGGAGCAGGTTCGGCAGCCGCGCCGGCAGCACGACCGGCTCGTTGAGCGTGCCGTCGAAGTTCGGCACCCAGTCGACCGTGCCCTGCCCGAGCTCGGCCAGCAGGCTCTTCGCGTAGGGCTTGAGCCGCGACTCCGTGTAACGCATCGCCGCGAAGGACTTCGGGTCGTCCGACGAGCCCCAGTTGCCCTGCCCGTCGATGATCGAGTAGCGGTAGGAGAATTCCTGGGCCATCAGCACCATCGCCTCGTAGCAGGCCGAGTCGCCGTGCGGATGGAACTTGCCGATCACGTCGCCGACTGTGCGTGCCGACTTCTTCGGCTTCGAACCCGCCGACAGGCCGAGCTCGCTCATCGCGTAGACGATGCGCCGCTGCACGGGCTTCAGGCCGTCGCCGATCTGCGGCAGCGCGCGGTCGAGAATCACGTACATCGAGTAATTGAGGTACGCACGCTCGGTGTAGTCCTTGAGCGGCTGCCTTTCGACGCCCTCTAGATTCAACTGGTTCTGCATGCCGGGGTCCTTCTCAGACTTCCGCGAGGTTGCCCTTGGTCTCGAGCCAGGCGCGCCGGTCCGCGGAGCGCTTCTTGGCGAGCAGCATGTCCATCAGCTGCTCGGTCTTGTCCTTCGCTTCGACGGTCAGCTGCACGAGCCGCCGCGTATCGCGGTTCATCGTCGTTTCGCGGAGCTGCTGCGGGCTCATCTCGCCGAGGCCCTTGAAGCGCGTGACGCTGAGCTTGCCGCGCCGGCCCTCGGCCTCGATGCGGTCGAGAATGCCCTGGCGCTCCGCCTCGTCGAGCGCGTAGTAGACGTCCTTGCCGACGTCGATGCGGTACAGCGGCGGCATCGCGACGTAGACGTGCCCGGCGAGGACGAGTTCGCGGAAATGGCGCAGGAACAGCGCACACAGCAAGGTAGCGATGTGCAGCCCGTCGGAGTCGGCGTCCGCGAGGATGCAGATCTTGTGGTAGCGCAGCCCGTCCAGCTCGCTGCTGCCCGGCTCGACGCCGAGCGCGATAGAGATGTCGTGCACTTCCTGCGAGGCCAGCACCTCGGACGCGTCAACCTCCCAGGTGTTAAGAATCTTGCCGCGGAGCGGCATGATCGCCTGCGTGTTGCGGTCGCGCGCCTGCTTCGCGGAGCCGCCGGCCGAGTCACCCTCGACCAGGAACAGCTCGCACAGCTCGGGTTCCTGCGAGGTGCAGTCGGCGAGCTTGCCGGGCAGCGCCGGTCCGGACACGACCTTCTTGCGCACGACCTTCTTCGCGGCCTTGAGGCGCTTCTGCGCCTTGCCGATCGCGAGCTGGGCGATCTGGTCGCCGGACTCCGGGTGCTGGTTCAGCCACAGCGCGAAGCTGTCCTTGATCACGCCGGTCACGAAGGCCGCCGACTCGCGCGACGACAGGCGTTCCTTGGTCTGGCCGGAGAACTGCG
Organism: uncultured Woeseia sp.; assembly: GCA_937925605.1. Lineage (GTDB taxonomy): Bacteria > Pseudomonadota > Gammaproteobacteria > Steroidobacterales > Woeseiaceae > Woeseia. Next base: position 1,211 of record CALALV010000104.1, on the reverse strand, counting down.
GGTCCTCGAGCTTCGCGCTGAGCACGAAGGCGAGCCCGTCCCAGACGTCGTCCGGCGCGAGGCTGACGCCGCGCGGCAGCAGGCTGCGGAACTCGCAGAATTCGCGCAGCGCGTTGGTCAGGCCGGTGCGCAGGCCGGCCACGTGCGTGCCGCCCTGCGGGGTCGGGATCAGGTTGACGTAGCTCTCGGTGACCGGCTGGCCGTCGCCGGTCAGCCAGGCCAGCGCCCACTCGACGGCCTCGTGCTTGCCGGCGAGCGTCCCCGAAAAGGGCTCGGCCGGCAGGTGCTCGGCCGTGCCGATGGCCTCGAGCAGGTACTCCTCGAGGCCGCCGGCGTAGCACCATTCCTGCGACTCTTTCGGCTGCTCGACCTTGAGCCGGACCGTGAGTCCGGGACACAGGACGGCCTTGGCCTTCAGCGCGTGGCGCAGCTTGCTGAGCGAGAACTTCGCCGAATCGAAATAGCCCGGATCGGGCCAGAAGCGTATCGTCGTGCCGGTGTTGGCCTTGCCGACCTTGCCGACCACCTCGAGCTTGCCGCGCTTCCTGCCGCCGGCGAAGCTCATGTTGTATTCCTGGCCGCCGCGCCGGATCCAGACCTCGAGGTTCTTCGACAGCGCGTTCACGACCGACACGCCGACGCCGTGCAGGCCGCCCGAGTACTGGTAGTTGTCCTTGTTGAACTTGCCGCCGGCGTGCAGCCGCGTGAGGATCAGCTCGACGCCGGGGATCTTCTCCTTCGGGTGCACGTCGACCGGCATGCCGCGACCGTCGTCGGCAACCTCGAGCGAGCCGTCCTTGTAGACCGTGACCTCGATTTTCCTGCAGTGCCCGGCCAGCGCCTCGTCGACGCTGTTGTCGATGACCTCGTGGGCCAGGTGGTTCGGCCGCGACGTGTCCGTGTACATGCCGGGACGCCGGCGCACCGGCTCGAGGCCCGACAGGACCTCGATGTCCGCCGCATCGTATCGTTTGCTCATTCGGTAGTGCGCCACAAGCGAGTGTGGCGGGATTCTAGCAGGAACGAAAAAGTCCCCGCGACAGCGCGGGCAGCGTCAGTCCAGGTCGCCGATCAGCGAGCGACGCACGTTGTCCGGGACCGGCGCCACGTCGACCGTGTAATTCTCGTGGTCGATCCCGGCGGACAGCGCCGCGCCGCCGCGCAGCGCGTCGACCTGCTCCGCGCTGAGCTCGAAGCGCATGAAGTGCACG
>CALALV010000103.1 GCA_937925605.1 uncultured Woeseia sp. | reverse complement strand
CCTGCTCTTAGGCGCCGCCCTGCGCACCCGCCGGCGGGAACGAGAAGATTTTGTCGGCGGCCACGTTTACCACGAGCCCGTCGAGCTCGTCGTTGATTTCTATCTGGCAGGTCAGCCGGCTGTTGTCGCGGCGCTCGTAGGCCGCATCCAGCATGCTGTCTTCCATGTCGTCCATCTCGGGCAGCTTCCCCAGCCAGGCATCGTCGATGTAGCTGTGGCAGGTTGCGCAGGCGCAGGCACCCCCGCATTCCGCAACGATACCCTCGATGTTGTTGTTGATCGCGCCTTCCATCACGGTGTAGCCGTTCTCGACCTCCACGTCGTGGCGTTCGCCGTCCGGCGTTATGTACGTGACTTTGGGCATCGTGGGCGGACCCTGGCTGCAAAAGCCGGCTATTTTACGGAGCGCCGCGCGCGAGGGTCAACGGCGGGTAGCGATCGGGGCCTGCGCCGGCCCCGAAAGCAGGAAGCCCGGCGCAAGGCCGGGCTTCCCGCGGGTTTTGCCTGGACGGCCGCCGGGCCGTTCAGATTCGGTCGGCGCGCGCCCTCCGCTGCTCGAGCTGCTGCATGCGGCGCTGCGCGGCCGCCTCAGCGAGGCGAATCTGCTCCTCGCGCTCGATGTCGGCCTCGATCACGTTGATCCACTGGCGCGCGATGCGCTGTGAGCGCCCGCTCTTGCCGGCTTCGCGGAACGCCGCGATAGCACCCTGGTATTTCTTCTGGTTGTACAGGCACATGCCGAGCGAGATCTGGGCGTTGTCGGGGCTCTTCAGTCCGCCCTTTTGCAGACCATTCCGCACCGCCTCCTCGCACTGTTCGTACTCGCCGAGGTTCAGGTAGGCGTTGCCGAGGCGGACGAACAGCTCGCCGTCATCCTCCAGCCGCGCGGCAGCCTGAAGGGCCGGGATCGCCTTCTCGTCCTCCATGGCCAGCTGCCAGGCCTGCGAGAGGAGCCGGTAGTTCTTCGCGTTCTTCTCGACGATACCCTCGTTGATCTTCTGCTCGAGCAGCTTGCCGGCCTTGTAAGGCACCTCGGCCTGCATGTAGAGCTGCGCCATCGTCACGAACTCGTTTTCCTTTTCGAGCAGCCCCTGCGTGTGCGCCGCGTCGTAGGCGGCGATCAGGTTCTGGTCCTCGCCGAGTTCCGTGTACGCGCCGGCCAGGGAGAACCAGTAGCGCTTCTTCGGCCAGTTGACCAGCAGGATCTTCTGGATGTCGCGGACCTTGCGGTAGTTTTCCTGCTGGAAGTACGCGAAGTTCAGCAGCACGTACCAATCTTCCTTGACCTCCTTCTCGCGCTTGTTCGCGACCTCGATCGCGGTCTCGATCGGCTTGACCATGTCGGCGTAGCGCTCGACCTGGTACAGGTTCTGTGCGTAAAGGATGTACGGCTCGGGCGCCGGGTTATCCTCGAGCGCAAACCACTGGTCGAGCAGCCGCAGGGCCTCGGGATACTGCTCCTGCATCGTCGACAACTGGGCCAGCGTGTACAAGGTCTGCTTCTTGATTTGCGGCTCGATCGTCGGGATCTGCAGCATCTCCTTGTAGATGCGGATCGCTTCGTTGACGTTATCCATGTTGTAGTAGACGAAACCGAGATAGTTGAGCACGTTCTGCAGCTCGTACTCCGTCAGCGTGCCGCTGCGCAGGTCGCGCAGGATCCGCAGTGCGCCGTCGTAGTCTTTCTCATCGACCTTTTCCTGCGCCTGCTGGATGCGGTCGTACACCTTCTTGCTGACCGCCTGGGCCTGCTTGGTCTTGGTGTCGTCCTGCTCTTCGTCCTGCGCCCACGCGCCGCCCGCCAGGAACAGGCCGGACAGCAGCAGCACGCAGATGCGGGTCGGGGTTCGCGTATTCAGTTTCATCATCTCTATCCTTGACCGGGATCGGGACACTGGCCGTCAGCCGCCTACTCCTCGATCTTGAACGTGATTCGCGTCTTGACGTTCGGCACTTCGACCGGCTGGCCGTCGACCACGCGCGGCTTGTACTTGAACTTCAGCACGGCGCGAATCGCCGCGCGATCGAACAGGCTGCTGGTCGACTGGATGACGACCGGGTCTTTCACCGTACCCGCGGTCGTTACCGTGAACGACAGGTCGACGAAGCCCTCGATGCCGCGCGACAGCGCGCGCGACGGGTAGACCGGCGCCACGCGCACGATCGGCAGGTAGTCGCCCTCGGCGATGTTCATGCCCCCGGGGCCGCCGATATCGACGTTCTGCGCCACGGTCGGCGGAGGCACGTTGATCGTCGGCGCGTTCGGATCGACGCTGTCCATGTCCTGCGGCGGAACTTCCGGCGGAACCTCGGGCGGCTTCGGCGGCTTCTCCGGCGTGATGTCCTCGGTGTTGACGCGTTCATTGCGCTTCACGCGCACGAACTCGAGCTGGTGCCGCTGGCGCGGCTCGGTCAACGCCTTCTCGCCGTGGGCGATCAGCAGCTGCATGATGAACAGCAGACCGACGGTCACCACGGACCCGACGACGATGGCGAATGCGTATCGTCCTATCATGATTCGACTCTCCTCCTGCGCCTGCCGCGCAGCCTGGTCCGACCGGCCGAGCGGAAGTTCACAGGGTATGTGACTCCCGCGCGGCCCGACGGTTCCTAGTCGTTATTCGCCGCGATCGACACGTTGTAGACCCCGGCCTGCCGGGCCGCATCCATCACCAGCACCAGCGTTTCGTTCGTCGACTTCTTGTCCGCCTGGATCACGACCGAGCCTTTCGGGTTCTCGGCGTGCAGTCGCTCGATATTCGCCCGCACGGCGCGCGGGTCGACCATGCGACGGTCGATCCAGATCTCGTCGTTCGCGCTGATCGCGACCAGGATATTGGCGTCCTCGACTTTCTCCGAGGTCGGCGCGTCCGGCCGGTTCACATCGATACCGGCTTCCTTGATGAAGGACGCGGTAACGATGAAGAAGATGAGCATGATGAACACGACGTCCAGCATGGGCGTGAGGTTGATTTCATTTTCCTCCTCATCACCACTCATTCCTTCGCTTGCTCTGCGCATGTCTATACCTTCCTTAATGGTCCATCGTGAGGGAATCCTCGAGGAATTCGACCTCGCGCGCCGCGCGGCGGCTAAGTGTCGTCACCAGCAGTACACCCGACAGGGCCCCGACCATGCCGGCCATGGTCGGGATCGTGGCCTGCGACACGCCGGCGGCCATGGCCCGGACGTTGCCGGAACCCGATACGTTCATGACCTCGAACACCGTGATCATGCCGGTCACGGTGCCGAGCAGGCCCAGCAGCGGACACAGCGCCACGAGGGTCTGGATCATCGGGATGCCCTTGAACGTCGCCATGTGGAAACGCGAAATCATCGCTTCGCGAATCTGGTGCGCGTTCCAGCTCTTGCGTTCCGGGCGCGCCTCCCACGTATCGATGATCTCGTCGTGCAGCGTTTTCATCGTCGTGCGGAAGTACATCAGCCGCTCGACGATCAGCACCCACATGACGAAGATGGTGACGGCGATCCAGTTCAATACGGGGCCACCCAGCTCCATGAAGTCGCGGATGGCCTCGATGCTGTCAGACAGCCAGATCATGGTCGTCCTCCCGCGTCACCCGTGCTTCTCGGAATGCTGGGCGACGATACCGGCGCTCTGCGCATTGAGGATGTTGATGATCTTGCGACTCTGGCCGCTGACCAGCGTGTGGATCAGCACCATCGGGATCGCGACCACCAGGCCCAGTACCGTTGTGACGAGTGCCTGCGAGATACCGCCGGCCATCATCTTCGGATCGCCCGCACCGTACAGCGTGATCACCTGGAAGGTCTGGATCATGCCGGTAACGGTACCGAGCAGGCCCATCAGCGGCGCGACGACCGAGATGACCTTGATGAACAACAGGCCCTTGGTCAGGCCCGGCATCTCCTTGAGCGCCGCCTCCGAGAGCTTGAGTTCGATCGTCTCGGTGTCCGCGTTGCGGTTGTTCTCGTACGCGGCCAGCACGCGGCCGAGCGGGTTGTCCGAACTCGCCGAGTCGCGCTTCAGCTGCGCCTGCACCTTGCGGCTGTCGATCGTCAGGCCGATCCAGCGCCAGATCGCGATGAGCAGGCCGATCGCGCCGAGCGCCAGGATGCAGTAGCCGACGATGCCGCCCTGCTGGACCTTCTCGCCGAGCGTCGGCGACTCGACCAGCAGCGCCAGGATGCTGCCGCGGGTTACGTCGAGACCGAAGCGCACGATACCGTCCTGCGCTTCGACCATCTCGCCGGCGGAGTCCGTGTAGCGCGCCTGTTCGGGCTGCCGCTGCAGTTCGTTGATGTTGCCGGTCGACGAGTCGTACTGCAGGTAGCCGCCGTCGAACGCCAGGTTGAAGACGCCGACGCGAACGATTTCGTCGGTCACGCGCTCGCCGTGGGCGGTCGCGAATTCCTCGGTAAGGCGCACGATCTGGCCCTGTGCCGAGACCTCGCGCTGCAGCTCGAACCACAGGCGCTCGATGTCCTCGATCGACGCGAGCGAGCTGGCGCTCGCCATCTTGCTGCCGAGCTCGACCAGGAACTCGCCGCGGTTCGGGTACTGGATGTTGGTCAGCGAGGCCCGGAAACGGCCCTGTGCGTCGCCCGACACCGTCTGCAGCACGCCGAACAGCTCCTTCAGGTTGCCGAGGCGCTGGTCGAGCTGCGCACGCGCATCGATGATGCGCTGCTGGTTACCGGAGAACTGGGTCTCGAGTCGCTGGCTCTCGGCTTCGAGCCGCGAGCGCTCCGCGCGTGCCTGGTTCAGCAGCTGCTGCTGCTGGTTGCGCTGCTGCTGGAACTCGGCTTCGCGCTGGCGGGCTTCCGCCGTGTCGCGCGCCTTGCCCTGCTCGATCATCTGCAGCAGCTCGCCCATGCTCTCGGCTTCTTCCTGGGCCTGGACCGCTCCGGCTGCAAGCAGGGAGGCGGCAATAATCAGTGCTATGCGTTTCATTTAGGAAGCCTCCCCGAGGGTCTCATCGGTCGGTGCCGGCAACGGCAGGAGCAGGAGCTCCGGCGCGATCAACTGGCGCGCCATGCGCAGGCCCTTGCGGATCTCGTTGCGGTAGGAGTTGTCGAGCCGTTCGAACTGGCCCGTATCCTGGTTGTAGTGACCGGTGATCTGGCCGTCGTCCGACTGGAAGTACAGGCCGATGCGTCCGATGCGCAACATGTTGAAGTCGCGCACCGTGCCGTTCCCGTCGATGTCGAGGCTCTGCGTGTACTGCTCGGACGAGGAGCCGTAGTCCATTTCGATCTGGTAGGCCTCCATGACCTTGCGGAATTTCTCCGCGACGCTGACGTCCGAGCGCTCCATGATCTCCTTGAGGTTGTCGATACGGTCCATGCGTTCCTGCATCAGGAAGGGAAGATCGAGCTGGATCGACTGCTCGAGGCCGTCGATCATGCGCGTCATGAGGGGGAAGATCTGGCGGTTGACGCTCTCGACCTGGTCCATCGACAGCGAAATATCTGCCAGAGTCGCTTCCTGCCCCTGGACCTGCGCCGACATCAGCCGGTTGTAGACCCGCAGACCGTCGATCTCCTTGTTGATCGCCCGGTACTGGTCCGTCAGGGAACGCGTGCCCTCCACCACTTCGTTGATTCGCTCCTGAGAGGCCTGAGCCAACTCCAACCGCTCGAGATCCGCACGCAGTACGTCATCGACGGTCTGGGCGAAGGCGCTGCCGGACGTTGCGATGACGGCCGCCGCGATTACCGCAGCTGTCATCTGCCGACTGCTACTTTTGCACCGTTTCATGGACACTCCTTAAGACATCGGTTTTATTGTGTGTATTGGATTGCAGATTTCGTCGGGGAGAGGTGGGGTGCAGGCGTTGCCCTCACACACGAAAATGCAGGGTATGCGCTCGTCCCGCATCCCCCGCTGCGCTCGCGACCCTCTCCCCTGCCGTCGCGGCGTGTTGCTACCAAGTTCCAACCCTTTTTGCTACCGGTTGACGAATGTTTCGCTGCCGGGCCCTTGTTGTTCGACCGGTCGCTCCGTCGCCCGCCCGTGCTGATCGTCGGCCCCCCTTGCTGGCGATAGAGAATACCACATGCCTCGTAGATCGCCAGTCCGCCCGCGCGGAACCCCTTGCCGTCAAAGTTAATTTTGTAACTCAGCGTAGCGCGCCAGTTCCAGCTTCGCGAGCGACGCTCGATGCACCTCGTCCGGCCCGTCCGCGAGCCGCAGCGTGCGGGCTCCCGCCCAGGCCGCCGCAAGCGGAAAATCCCCGCTGACACCGGCCCCGCCGTGCACCTGGACGGCGCGATCCAGCACCCGCAGGGCCATCGACGGCGCTACGACCTTGATCATCGCGATCTCGGCGCGGGCCACCTTGTTGCCGACCTTGTCCATCATGTCGGCCGCCTTCAGCGTCAGAAGCCGGGCCTGCTCGATGTCGATGCGGGAGTCCGCGATCGCCTCGCGCACCACGCCCTGCGCAGCCAGCGGCCGGCCGAAAGCTTCACGCGTGCCGGCGCGGCGGCACATCGCTTCGATGGCGCGCTCGGCCATGCCGATCAGGCGCATGCAATGGTGAATCCGGCCCGGGCCGAGCCGCCCCTGGGCGATCTCGAAGCCGCGCCCCTCGCCGAGCAGCAGGTTCGCGACCGGCACGCGCACATCGTTGAAGCGCATCTCGGCATGGCCGTGTGGCGCGTCGTCGTAGCCGTAAACGCTGAGCGGTCGTATCACTTCGACGCCGGGCGTATCCATAGGCACGAGGACCATCGACTGCTGCCGGTGCCGGCTGGCGGACGGGTCCGTCTTGCCCATAAAGATAAGAATGCGGCAGCGCGGGTCCATGGCGCCGGACGTCCACCACTTGTGGCCGTTGATGACGTACTCGTCGCCGTCGCGCACGATCGTGGAGCGGATGTTGGTCGCGTCCGACGAGGCGACGTCCGGCTCGGTCATTGCGAAGGCCGAGCGGATTTCGCCGGCAAGCAACGGTTTCAGCCAGGTCTCCTGCTGTGCGGGCGTACCGTAGCGCACCAGCACTTCCATGTTGCCGGTATCCGGCGCGGCACAGTTGAATACCTCGGGCGCGATCGGCGAGCGGCCCATGATCTCGGCGAGCGGCGCATACTCTAGGTTGCTGAGCCCGGCCCCGTATTCGCTGTCGGGCAGGAACAGGTTCCAGAGGCCCTCGGCCCGTGCCTTCGCCTTCAGGTCCTCGATCACCGGCGGGATCGTCCAGCGTGACCCGGCGGCATCGAGCGCCGCCGCGTAAGCCTGCTCGGCCGGGTAGACGTGCGCATCCATGAAAGCAAGGACGCGTTCCCGCAGCGCCCGAACCTTCGGCGAGTAATCGAAATCCATCGTGTCGCTGTCGCCCCCGCTGCCGTCGGCCCGCGCGCCGACGGCGCAGCATACCGCCAACGGCCGGGCACTCCAAACCCCGGCGCCGGCGTTGCGCAGGCGGCGCGCGCTGGCTAGGGTAGCGGCCCCTAGCTGCCGGAAACGGAGTCGCCCTGTAATGCAAGCCATCGTCTGTCACCGCCACGGAAGTCCCGACGTGCTGCAGCAGGAAGACATCCCGGCGCCGGCGCTCGGCGCGGGCCAGGTGCGCATCGCCGTGCACGCCTGCGGCATCAACTTCCCGGACGTGCTGATGGTCGCCGGGCGCTACCAGGTGCAGCCGGAACTGCCGTTCGTGCCCGGCGCGGAACTCGCTGGCGAGATCCTCGAGTGCGCGCCCGGCGTGCGCGGCCTCGAACCCGGCCAGCGGGTGCTGGCGCTGGTGGGCCACGGGGGGCTGGCGGAGGAGGCCTGCGTCGATGCAGCGCGCGTCGTGCCGATACCCGGCTCGATGGATTTCGACACGGCGGCCGGTTTCCTGCTGGCCTGGGGCACGGCCCATCACGCGCTGAAACAGCGGGCGGCGCTCGCAGCCGGCGAAACCCTGCTGATCACGGGCGCGGCAGGCGGCGTCGGGCTGTGCGCCGTGCAGCTCGGGCGGCTGGCCGGCGCCACGGTCATCGCGGCGGCGAGCAGCGACGACAAGCTCGACGTGGCCCGTCGCTACGGCGCGGAGTACACGATCAACTACACGCGCGACTCGCTGCGCGAACGCGTGCGCGAGCTCACGGACGGCCGCGGTGCCGACGTCATCTACGACCCGGTCGGCGGCGAGCTGTTCGACCAGTGCCTGCGCAGCGTCGCCTGGAACGGCCGGATCCTGGTCATCGGCTTCGCCTCGGGCACGATCCAGTCGATCCCGGCCAACCTGCCGCTGCTGAAAGGCTGCTCGGTGGTCGGTGTTTTCTGGGGGCGCTTCGTCGAACTGGAACCGGAAGCCAGTGCCGCGAACTTGCGCGAACTGCTGGGGCACGTGGCGGCCGGGCGCCTGCAGCCGCACGTCTCGCAGGTCTTCCCGCTGGCCGAGGCCGGCGCGGCACTTGCGAGCCTCGCCGCCCGCAAGGCCGTCGGCAAGGTCGTCGTGCGCGTCCGGGAAACGCCGGACAGCGGCTGAGGCAATAACTCAAGCAACTGATTTTCCAGCGGTTGACATACCCGGGTGCATACAACATGATCGCCGGGATGAGCACCGCGATGTCAGCCACGTGCCCCGCCCTTGCTGCGCGACTTTCGCGCCGGCTGCCGACCCTCGTCCCTGGCGGCGGGAGACGGCGCGGGTAGTTCCTGACAACGCAGTAACGACAGGCAACCCCGCGTCCCTGACAGGATCGTGGGGTTTTTTTTGGCCGGGCGAGAACGGTCGGCCGCGACCCAGCGAGGAAATCAAGGCATGCAGATGTACTCCGAAAACGACGTCGACCGTTCGGCCCTCGAGAACCGGCGGGTCGCCGTGCTCGGCTATGGCAGCCAGGGCCGCGCCCACGCGCTGAACCTGAAGGACAGCGGCATCGACGTCGTCGTCGGTCTGCGGCCGCAGGGCGCGAGCTGGAAACGAGCCGAAGCCGACGGGCTCGCGGTCATGGAGCCGGCCGAGGCCGTTCGCGATGCGGCGATCACGGTGTTCCTGACGCCGGACCTGACGCAGGGAGAGCTGTACCGCAGCGTCGAACCCTCGCTCGGCAAGAATGCGGCCATCCTGTTCGCACACGGCTTCAACATTCACTACGGGCAGGTCGAGCCGCGCGAGGACCTGGACGTCGTGCTGATCGCCCCGAAAGGTCCCGGCGACCTCGTGCGCCGGCAGTACGAAGAAGGTCACGGCGTCCCGTGCCTGGTCGCGGTCGCGCAGGACGCGACCGGCAACGCACTCAAGCTTGCACTCGCCTATGCGCAGGGCATCGGCGGCGCCCGCGCCGGCGTCATCGAGACGACCTTCGCCGAAGAGACCGAAACGGACCTGTTCGGCGAACAGGCGGTCCTCTGCGGCGGCGCGACGGAACTCGTCGTTGCCGGCTTCGAGACGCTCGTCGAGGCTGGCTATCAGCCGGAGGTCGCGTACTACGAGTGCATGCACGAGCTGAAACTCATCGTCGACCTGCTGCACGAGGGCGGCCTGAAGAAAATGCACGAGTTCATCAGCGAGACGGCGGCCTGGGGCGATCTCAAGAGCGGCCCACGGGTCATCGACGCGCACGCGCGGAAGCGCATGCAGGAGGTACTGGACGACATCCGCGACGGTACCTTCGCCCGCAACTGGATCGCGGAGAACGAACAGGGCCAGAAGGAATACCGGCGCCTGATGCAGAAGGACCTCGATCATCCCATCGAGAAGGTCGGCGCCGAGCTGCGTGGCCGGATGGACTGGCTGGAGAACTGACGCGGTTCGAACAAACACCGCGGCCGAGGACGGTACGATGACAGACGAGCGAATCAGGATCTTCGACACTACGCTGCGCGACGGCGAGCAGGCACCGGGCTGCAGCATGACGCTGCGCGAGAAGCTCAGGGTCGCGAGGGCCCTCGCCGACCTGCGTGTCGACATCATCGAGGCCGGCTTCCCCGCGGCCTCGCCCGGAGACTTCGAGGCGGTCAAGGCCATCGCCGGGGAAATCCCCGGGCCGGTCATCTGCGGACTCGCACGCTGCAACCCAGACGACATCGAGAAAGTCCACAAGGCGGTATCCGCTGCCAAACGGCACCGCATCCACGTCTTCGTCGCGACCAGCGAGATTCACCGGCAGCACAAGTTGCGGATGGCCAAGGAGGAGATCATCAAGAGCGCGGTCGGCGCTATCCGCATGGCACGCGAGTTGTGCGACGACGTCGAATTCTCGCCCGAAGACGCATCGCGAACCGAACTCCCCTACCTGGCCGAGGTGGTGACCGCGGCGATCGAGGCCGGCGCGACGACGGTAAACATTCCCGACACGGTCGGCTACACCGTGCCCGCCGAGTTCGACGAACTGTTCCGCTACCTGAAAGCGAACGTGCCCGGCATTGACGACATCGTTCTCAGCGTGCACTGCCACGACGATCTCGGCATGGCCGTGGCCAACAGCCTCGCCGCCGTCCGCGCCGGGGCACGCCAGGTCGAGTGCACGATCAACGGCATCGGCGAGCGCGCGGGCAACTGCTCACTCGAGGAAGTCGTCATGGCCGTGCGCACACGGGCCGAGTTCTTCGGGCTGACGACCGGCATCGACACGACCCGCCTGTATCCGACGTCCCGGCTCGTCGCCGGGATCACCGGCATGCAGGTTCCGCGCAACAAGGCGATCGTCGGCCAGAACGCGTTCGCGCACGAGGCCGGCATCCATCAGC
>CALALV010000102.1 GCA_937925605.1 uncultured Woeseia sp. | reverse complement strand
CCAGTCGCCGCAGGCGGCGAGCTGCCGCTCGCGGTCGACGAACGCCGGCCCGGCCTCGCGCGTCGGCAGGTTGGCGTAGCGCCAGCGCTGCAGCGCCGCGTGCGCGGCCGCGCCGGCGTCGACGCCGGCCACGGCGTGCAGCTCGGCCGCCAGGTGCGCGCGGACGGCGTGTTCGTCGTCCTCGACGTGGGCTTCTGCCCAGGCGTTGCTCGAGTGCACGACCAGCGTGAATGCGTCGCTGCGGCCCGGCTTGCTGCTGTTGACCGAGATCCAGCTGATATCCGTCTCCAGCACCCGCGCCGCCTGCCACGGCAGGTCGGGCGCGTCGTCGAAGCCGAGCATCAGCGCGTAGCAGGCCTGCATGCCGGCCGTGTCCGCGAAACGGACCAACGGCGAGTCGGCGGGCAACAGCTGCGCGGTCTGCGGTGCTGGCGCGGTGCTGACGATCCAGTCGTATTCGCCGAGCGGCCTGCCTGCCGCGTCGGCCAGGCGCCACGGGGGGCCGTCGCCGAGCGTAGCCACCCGCGTTTCCAGGCGCAGGTCGAGCCCGTCGGCGAGCGCATGGCACAGCGCGTTCATGCGCGGGGCGCCGACAAAATGCGGCCAGCCCGCGTGCCAGTCGCGGCGCTTGCTGACGCGATCGCGGCGCAGTTCGACGAAGCGCGCGTTCCACGGACGGATCGCGCCACTGATCAGCCAGGGCTCGAGGAAGCGCCGGAAACGGGCGGAGCGCGCGGTAAAGAACTGGGCGCCGTGGTCGAATTCGAAGCGGCCGGCGTAGCGCGTGGCCATGCGACCGCCGACGCCGCGCGACTTCTCGAACACGCTGACGTCGTGGGCGCGTGCGAGGGCACGCGCCGCCACCAGCCCGGACAGGCCGGCGCCGATGACGGCAATGCGACTCAACGCGCGGGCGGGCCGCGGCGGCCGCGACGCGCGGAATGGCTCTCGTAGTCGATGCGCACGAAACGCCGCGCGGCCGTCGGGCGGAAGTGCTCGCGCCAGATAAGCCAGCCCGTCAGCACGGCCAGCAGGATGATGGGCAGCAGGATCATCGCGGTCCTCCTCCCGGATGACAGTGAGTACGCTCCTATACTGCGCGAGGCCGATGGTTCGTGCTGTAACCTTTGGTAACTGCAACCCCGGCGCGCCGGCCGGCATCCAACCCCCGGTTACCGACCACATCGGTAAAGGAGGCCGCATGCTGCGTTCCCTGACAATTGCCCTGCTGGCGCTGGCAGGGCTCGCCGCGGCCCTCGTCGTCGGGAACCTCGCCCGCCACACCGCGTTCTGGTTCGCGGACGAGGAAGTGACGATCCCGGCAGGCGACTTCACGCTGGCCGGCACCTTCCTGGCCCCGGACGGCTCGCCGCCCTACCCGGCCGTGCTGATGCTGCACGGCTCCGGCCCGGAACGGCGCGGCGACCCCGGGACGCACGCGACGGCGAACGCGCTGCTGCGCAACGGGCTGGCCGTGCTGATGTACGACAAGCGCGGCACCGGCGCCAGCGGCGGCAGTTTCGACGAGGCTCTCTACGCGGATTTCATCGACGACGCGCTGGCCGCGCTCGACTACCTCGTCTCGCGCGCCGACGTCGACCCGTCGGGCATCGGCCTGCACACGGTCAGCGAAAGCGGCTGGTTCGGCCCGGAGATTGCGGTTCGCGACGGCCGGGTCGCGTTCCTGTTCACGAAGGTCGGCTGCCCGCTTTCCTGGATCGAAACGGTCGCCTGGGAAGCCCGGAACGACTATGTGGCGGACGGCGTCCCGGCGAGCGAGGTGGACCGGCTCGTCGATCTGGCGCAGCGCCGCTGGTCCTACGTGATAGACGCCGCGGCCGACCCGGCGCTCGCGAGCGGCGCGCGGCGTGACGCGCTGAACCGGGAGATCGCCGCGCTGCGCGCCAGCGTCCCCGGTGCCGCCGACGCGATGAACCCGTCCCTGCCCGACTGGGACGCCGGTTATTACCGCTCGCTCGCGGCCGACTGGAGCTACGACCCGCGCCCGTGGCTCGAAGGTCTGGAGATCCCCCAGTACTACACCTATGGCGGTCGCGACGTAAACGTGCCGACCGAAGACTGCGTCGCCTATCTCGACGCGCTGGTCGCACGTACCGGGCGCGACATTACCGTGCAGGTGTTTCCGGAGGCCGGGCACAGCCTGTTCCACTGGACCGGGCTGCTGCAGCAAGGCTTCGTACCGGGTTACCTCGACGCGGTCGGCCGCTGGAGCGCCGAGCAGGCCGCGGTTCGCGAGTGAAACTCCGTCACGCGACACCCGCGGACCGCGCGCTGCTCGAGTGCTGGGACCGCAAGCCGCACGTCGTCGCGGCGACCGGCGACGACGACGAGCAGGATTGGGCACCGGCACTCGCCGCTCCCGCGCCGTGGCAGGAAAATCTTGTCGCGGAGCTGGACGGTCGGCCGGTCGGGATCGTCCAGGTCATCGACCCGGCCCGCGAGTCGACCCGCTACTGGGGCGACGTCGAACCTGACCTGCGCGCGCTCGACATCTGGATAGGCGAGGAATCCGACCTCGGCCGCGGCTATGGCAGCGAGATCATGCGGCTGGTCATCGCTCGCTGTTTCGCCGAGCCCCGAGTGCGCGCAATCCTGGTCGACCCGCTTGCGAGCAACCGTCGCGCCCGGCGCTTTTACGAGCGGCTCGGCTTCCGCGCGGTCGAGCGCCGCCGCTTCGGCAATGACGATTGCATCGTCTACCGGCTGGATCGCCCCTGCTGAGCCCGCTCAGTCGCGCGGCCCGGGCGGGCGCGACAGCTCGAGCCGCCGGCGAAACAGCCAGCCGTCCAGCAGCGACAGCGGCACTACCGCCATGATCAGCCAGAAGCCCAGTCGAAACTCGATCGTCGTGAAGTCCGCAAGCTTGACGCTGACGATGATCAGCGCCAGCGCGTAGACCTCCCACATCGTCCACTTCTCGAACGCGAAAGCGAGCTTGACCAGCGCACGCGGCGGCCGCGCCAGCATGCGCGTCGCGGTCAGGCCGACGAAACGGCACAGCGGCAACAGGATGACGAACACGAAGATCGCGAGCGGCAGCAGGAACTCGCGCTCGGCCAGCATTTGCGGCAGCGCGGTCAGGAGCGAGTACTCCTTGTTCCAGAACACCCACTTTTCTATCGTGAACAGCGGCAGCAGCACGCCGCCGAAAAACAACACGAGGCTCAGCGCGCCGAGCGCGATGCCGAACAGCCGCTCCGCGAAACCGACGCGCGCCATCACCAGCTCTATGCGCGTCTTCAGCCGCTCGCGCAGGAAGATGCTCGCGAGCATCGACAGCAGGATCGCGAGCCCGAACACGTAAATGCCGGTCTCGGTGGTGGTGCGATTCAGCAGTTCGAGGTGCGCCGCGCCGATCGTCGTGGCGATGACGAAGACGTCGAGCATCGACCACTTGCCGAGGATCTCCAGCCAGTGCATCGTGCGTTCCTCGGTGTTGACGTCGAAGCGAAACAGCCAGACCGTGAGCATCGCCAGCAACTTGGCGACGGGAAACACCGCCGAGAACAGTATGATGACGAACATGAAGGCGACGCTGCCCGACGCGCCGAGCTGCAGCGCGCCGCCGAGGATCGACAGGGACTCGGTGCCCTGCGCGAGCCGATCGTTGGAAAACGCCGGGAGCGTCAGCCCTGCGCCGAGCAGGGCGCCGGCCGCCAGCAGCGTGACCGCGAACGCATAGTCGGAGGCGCCGAAGCGGCGCTCGCGTATCGCGTCTCTGAGATGCATGGCGCTCAGTATCGCATGCCGGAGTTTATTCGGGAGGAACGGCAGATGACAGGCAAACTGGTACGCACCGTCTTTTTTGCGTTGCTGGCGGCCAGCCATGCGGCGCTTGCGCAGTTCGACGCGGCCCGCTTCGAATCGCTGGTCGAGGAAGGCATGCGCGACTGGCGCGTGCCCGGCCTCGCGCTCGCGGTGGTCGACGATGGCGAGATCGTCTACGAAAACGGCTGGGGCGTGACCGTTCCGGGCGGTGCGCCGGTCGACGAGCGAACCTTGTTCGCGAATGCCTCGACGACCAAGGCGATGGTCGCCGCCGGCCTGCTCGTGCTCGCCGACGAAGAGCGGCTCGACCTCGACGATCCCGTCATCGACTACCTGCCCGAGCTGCACTTCGGACCCGGCATCGACAGCCGCGCCGTGACGATCCGCGACCTGCTCGCACACCGCACCGGCCTCGCGCGCACAGATTTCTGGACCTTCGCGCAGCGCATGCCGCTGGACGAGCAGATCGAACGCCTGCGGCTGGTCGCGCCGGCAGCCGGTCCGCGAGAGCGCCTGCTCTACCAGAACACGATGTACGAACTCGCCGGTCTCGTCATCGACCGGGTCGCGGGCAAGCCCTGGTACGAGTTTCTCGACGAGCGCCTGTGGACGCCGATCGGCATGCACGACACCGTCGGCCTGCGCGGCCACATCCCTGCCGGCAGTGCGCGCGCGTTTCCGCACGACGAGGTGGACGGCCGCATCGTGCCGATTGCGTATGACCTCGAGCCGGACCGCGAGGACGCCGCCGGCTCCGCCTGGTCGACGGCGCACGACATGGCGCTCTGGGCTCGCTTCCTGCTCGCCGGCGGCGTCACGGCGGACGGCCGGCGATTGCTGTCCGAAGACGCGATAGCCGACATGTTCCGGCCCGCGCAGCTCGCCAGCGCCGAGGATTTCTACCCCACCGTCGAGCTGACCCGCCCGCAATGGATGAGCTACGCGCTGGGCTGGTTCCAGCAGGACTTCGACGGCCGCAAGATCGACTTCCACACCGGCAGCCTGGACGGCCTGGTCGCCATCCTCGGGCTCGACCGGGCGGCCGGGCGCGCGATCGTCGTGTTGCAGAACCTCGACGGTTCCGAGCTGCGGCACGCGCTGATGTGGGAATTCCTCGACACGCGGGAACCGGCCGCGCGGCGCGACTGGCTGGCCGACGTGCGCGAGCTGTACCGCGAGCGGCGACGCGAGGACGAGCGGGAATGGCAGGAGGCCGCTGCCGGGCGCCTCGCCGGCGCCGGCACGACGCTGCCGTTGGACGCCTACTACGGCCGTTACGCCAGCGAGCTGCTCGGCACGATCGAGTTTGCCGCGGCTCGCGGCGGCGACGTCGTCGTCCCGGCGCGCCCTTCCCACGACGGACCGGTATTGCGCACGTCGATGTACGAATACGAGGCCGCGCACTGGCATGTCGACACGTTCACGGTCGATTACATGTCCTGGTCCTACCCGCAGTTCGCGCGCTTCCTGATCGATCCTGCCGGCGCCGTGGAGGCGATCGAAGTGTTCGGCGAAGTCTTCGAACGGGTAGAATGAGCGGCCCGGCGGGCAATCGGGCCCGCCGGCAACGACGGAGCGAGCCATGGCGACCGGCTGGGCCCGTGACGGGGCCGTGCAGGAACAGATCGATGCGAGCGTCGAGGACGCGGTCGAACGCGCCCGTGCGCGGCTGCCGCGCGGCGAATCCCGCCGACGCTGCGAGGACTGCGACGCCGAGATCCCGGAGGCGCGACGCCGCGCCGTCCCCGGCGTCCGCCTGTGTGTCGCCTGCCAGGCGGAGCGCGACGACGACGCCCGCGACTTCGCCGGCTACAACCGCCGCGGCAGCAAGGACAGCCAGTTGCGCTAGATCCTGCACGCTACCTGCCCGGACAGCGACGGCGTTCACGCCGCGGACCTCGGCCGCCTGTTAGCCTGATTGCCCCGGCTGCCACGGAGCACCCCGTGAAGGGCAAGATCGCAGCGACCCTGTTCGGCCTGCCGTTCCTCGCGGTCGGCGCCTGGATGCTCGTAAGCATCGCGGGCACGCTCGCGGATGCCGTCGCGATGCGCGACTGGGTCGCGGTGCCCGCGACGCTCGAGGACGCGGGCTACCGCGAGCGCCTGACCGACGACAGTCCGACCTACGAGGCCTACGCCCGCTACCGCTACGAGTTCCGCGGGCACAGCTACACCGGCACCCGCGTCGCGATCAGCGGCGGCAGCGACAACATCGGCAGCTTCCAGCAGGACACCGGGCGCTGGCTGGCCGACCTGCTGGCGAACGGAGCCGGCGTCACCGCCTGGGTCGACCCTCGCGAACCGACCAGCGCCGTGCTCGACCGGCGCGTCCGCTGGGGCCTCGTCGCCTTCAAGTCGGTATTCGTCCTCGCGTTCGGCGGTGCCGGCGCTGCGATCCTGTATTTCGCCTGGCGGCGCAGGCCGGCGAGCGCGGCAGGAGCAGGGGCGCCGGCAGACGCGCCCTGGCTCGCGAATTCCGAGTGGCAGTCGCCGACGCTGCGCTCGGGCTCGCGCCAGGCGATGTGGGGCGCCTGGTTGTTTGCCGTCTTCTGGAACGCCATTTCGGCGCCGCTGCCGTTCCTCGCGTGGCAGGAGATCGTCGAGAAAGACAACAAGCTCGCGCTGCTCGCCCTGCTGTTCCCGCTGGTCGGTCTCGGCCTGCTGGCCTGGGCGATCCGGCGCTCGCTGGAATGGCGCCGCTTCGGCGCGGCGCCGCTGACGCTCGACCCGTTTCCCGGCGCGATCGGCGGCGACGTCGGCGGCACTATCGAGGTCGGCTGCGGCTACGACCCCGGCGCCCGTTACGAACTCACGCTGACCGCGCTCCGGAGTTACGTGAGCGGCAGTGGCAAGAACCGCAGTCGCCGCGAACGGGCGGAATGGCAGGACTCGCAACTCGCCTGGGCCGAGCCGCACGGCGACGGCACGCGGCTGGCTTTCCGCTTCGACGTACCGGACGGCCTCGCCGAGAGCGACGCGCGCCGCGACGGCGACAGCTGGCGACTGTGGCGCCTGAACCTGCGCGCCGAGCTCACCGGTGCCGACCTCGACCGCGACTACGACATCCCGGTGTATCGCACGGCAGCGCGCGCGGTCGCGCTGCCGGCCCGTGGGCTCGCGCTCGCTGCCGAGCGCGGCACGGCGCTCGGTGAAGAGCGCCTGCTCGAACGCTTCCGCGTAATGCGCGACGCCGGTGGCGCGCGGGTGCTGTTCCCGGCCGGACGCCATGCCGGCGGCGCGCTGGCGGGGCTCGCGGTCGGCGGCAGCTTCGCCGCGGCGGGCTGGTTCATCGCGACGCAGGGCGGCAGCCCGCTGTTCGGCAGCGTGTTCGGCGGCATCGGCGCGCTATTCGCACTCGGCTGCCTGTACGCGCTCACGAATTCGCTGGAAGTATTCCAGGACGGCACGGAACTCGTCAGCCTGCGCCGCATCCTGGGACTGCCGGTGCGCCGCCGCAGCCTGCAGCGGCATACCGTCCGTGGCTTCCGCCGGCACTCGTCGATGCAGACGCAGAGCGGCAGCCGGCACGTCATGCACGTGAGCCTGTACGCCAGCGACGCGGGCGGCAACGAGATCATCGTCGGCGAGGGCCTGCGCGGCGAGAGCGAGACCGCGGCCGCCGAGCGCTATTTCGCGCGCCTGTTCGGCCTGCGGATCGATGCGCCGGCGGCCGGCCGCGACGAGGACCCGCTCGCCGCGGACGCCTGAGAGCCGCCCTCAGTCTCCGGCGAGGCCGAACTCGCGGCGCCAGAACTCGCGCATCGAGCGGTACAGGTGCGCCTGTGCCGCGTCGTCTGCTATTCCGTGCTTGCGCATCGGGTAGATCAGCATGTCGAACAGGATCCCGGCCCCGATCAACTCGTCGGCAAAGGCCCAGGTGTTCTGCGGGTGCACGTTGTCGTCGTAGGTGCCGTGCACGAGCAGCAACCGCCCGTGCAGGTTCGCCGCCTTCTCCACCAGCGAGGTCAGCGCGTAGCCGTCGGGGTTGTCGTCCGGCCTGCGCATGTAGCGCTCGGTGTAGATCGTGTCGTAGTAGCGCCAATCGGTGACGCCGGCGACCGCCACGCCGGCCGCGAACTCGTCGCTGCCGGTCATCGCCGACAGCGTCATCGTGCCGCCGCCGCTCCAGCCCCAGATACCGACGCGCTCGCCGTCCACCCAGGGCTGCGCTTTCAGCCAATCGACCGCATCGAGGAGGTCGCCCAGTTCTACCGGACCGTAGAGTTGCTCGAGGATCACGTTCGCATCGCTCTTGCTGCGGCCCGCGGCGCTGCGGTTGTCGACCTGGAAGACGACGATGCCGTCGTCGAGCAGGAGCTGGTGAAAATAGCTGCGGGCGCGCAGCGACCAGGCGTTGGTCACGGTCGGCGCCGACGGGCCCGCGTAGACGTAGATGACGACCGGGTAGCGCTTCGCCGGGTCGAAGTCGCGCGGTCGCTGCAGGGTCGCGGGCATCGCGTAACCGTCTTCGGCGCGCACGCTGAAGAGTTCCGGCGCCTGCAGGCCGAAGCGTTCGACGTGGTCTGAGGCGGCTGCGGCCACGGTCGCGAGACGTGCGCCGTCGGCCGCGTACAGCGCGAGCGACGGCGGCGTGCCGAACGACGAGTGCTGCGCCAGGTAGCGCTCGCCGCCCGGCGCGAACCAGATCGCATGGCTGCCGTCTTCCCGCGTCAGGCGCTCGAAGCCGCTGCCGTCCAGCCGCACCCGGTACAGGTGGCGCTCGGTCGAGTCCTTCTCGAGCGCCGTGAACCAGGCCCAGCCGCTGTCCGCGTCGAGCCGCGCGACGGCACGGTCCATGCCGGACGGGCCGCCGGAGGACTTCAGCGCCCACTCGCCGCGCGTCAGCTGGCGCACGACCTGGCCCTCCATGTCGTAGAGGTACAGGTGCGCGTGGCCGTCGCGCTCCGACAGCCAGACGAAGCCGCCGTCGTCCGGCAGGAAGTGCAGGTCGTCGTGCACGTTGACCCAGCCATCGTTGGTCTCGCGGAACAGGTGCCGCGCTTCGCCGCTCGCGGCCGTAACGAGAAACACGTCGAGCCGCGTCTGCGTGCGGTCCAGCGCCTGCACGGCGAGCCGGCGCGAGTCGGGCAGCCACTGAACGCGCGCGAGGTACTCGTGCGGGTAGGTGCCGAGATCGACCCAGGTCGTCTTCGCGTCGTCGACGCGCACGACGCCGGCGCGCACGCGCGGGTTGGCGCTGCCGGCTTTCGGATGCCGCTGGTGGATCACCGCCGGCAGGCTCGGCTCGAAATCGACGTAGTGCATTTCGCCGACCATCGACTCGTCGGACTGCAGGTAGGCGATCGCGCTCGAGTCCGGCGCCCAGCTGTAGCCGCGGTTGCTGCGGTTCAGGAGTTCTTCCCAGTAGACCCAGGACACCGTGCCGTTCTTCAGCGTCTCGCTGCCGTCGCGCGTCAGCCGGGTTTCGGCGCCGTCGGCCAGCGCGTGCAGGTACAGGTCGTTGGCGCGCACGAAGGCGAGCAGGCGGCCGTCGGGCGAGAAGCGCGGCGCCTCCTCGGCGGCCTCGCTGACCGCGACCGGCCGGACCTCGGTGCGCGCGATGTCGAGCAGGTACAGGTCGCCGTCGATTTCGTAGACGGCATGCCGCCCGTCCGGGCTGAACTCGGCCGGCCAGCCGAGTTCGTCGATTGGCTCGTCCGGCCCGACGACGCGGTTCAGTTCGGCGATCGCGTCATCGGCGTCGAGCAGTGCGCGCCGGCGGCCGTTCCGCGGATCGACCCGCTCGAACGTGCGCTCGGCGGGCGGCCGCCGCGTGTCGTAGACGACCAGGGTCCCGTCGGCGAACCACGCGTGTTCCGGCAGCGTGCGGGCCGCCTTGCCCTCGTCGCTGAACAGCCAGTCGACGCTCAGGCGTTCGTCCGCGGCCTGCACGGCCGGCGAGACCGCGACGAGCGGCAGCAGCGCGAGCAGCGGCAGGCAGCGGCGCAACGCGGCGGGCCGGGCCGCTGGACGCACGTGGCGGGGTTCGATGCCCCGGGCGACGCGGCCTGCGGGGCGCGTCCGGGGCGGCTTGCTCGGCTCGACTGTCATGGCTTTCCCTGGTTGCGGCGGTTGGCGAGCGCGCAAGGATACAGCAGCCACCCGCTTGCGCGCGGAGCTGCGGACCTGTATAAATGCGAATAATTCTCATTCGCATAAACAGGCCAATGAAACCCGTTTCCGCAGCGACGAACTCCCTCTCCTCGCCGCGACGCCGGCCGGGACCGCCCGCCTCGCGGTCCCGGCCGGCAACCCTGCAAGGCGGCGCGCCGCGCTACCCGCTGGAGCGCCTGCTCGTGCGCGCCGCGGAGCGCGGCGTGGCGCTGGGCGATGCCGAAATCACCGTCGGCAACCTGCTGTTCCACCAGCCGGGCCGGCACCTCGACTGCGGCGCGGTGGTCGAACTGCTGCGCTGTGGCGGGGTCGACGCCGCGCCGGCGGCGGTGTCGAGAGCGCTCGCGACGCTCGCGCGGCACGGCCTCGTGCAGGAGATCGAGGTCGAGCCCGGCCGGTACTTCTACGACATCGACCTGCGGCCGCACGTACACGTCTACGACCCGGTCCGCGGCACGCTCGAGGACGCGACGACGGGCGTAGTGGTTCGCAGCGGCGCGCCGGGCAGCCCTGCCGGAGTTGCGACAACTTATTGAAAATAAAATTTATTCTCCGCTTGCGCGGAATCCGCGCGGGCGTATGATCCTTGCGCCCCGGTCAATCGGGACCGGCGGCCACTCAAGGTGACCACGATGAAGACCGACAAGCGCGACATGCCCCAGGGCAAGCCCTCGACCGGCAAGCAAGCTCCCGCCTCGCCCGCCAAGGGCCCGGCCAAGTCCGGTCCGGCCAAGCAGTCGCCGACGAAGTAGCTTCCCGCTCGACAAACGCAGACGGCACCCCCCGGGGTGCCGTTTTCGTTTCAGGGCTGGCCGCGCCGCAGCAGCCCGGCCAGCATCCGGCCCTGCACGACGTCGACCAGCGCGTGCACGACGATCGGCAGCAGGATCGAGTCGCTGACGAGGTACAGGACGATGAAGAACGTGCCCATCAGCGCGATGCCCGGCAGCTGCCGCAAGCCCTGGTACAGGTGCCCCGCCGTGAACGCGAGCACGGTACCGGCCGCCGCCAGGCCGGGCCCGAGCCAGTGCAGCAGGTACCAGTAGAGGTACGCGCGGAACAGCAGTTCCTCGGTCACGCCCGCATTCAGCGACATGATGCGGAACCAGCGCTCCTCGCGTGCCGTGCGCGGCAGGAACACCGCGACCGGGCCGCTGGACTGCTCCAACTCGCTGCGGGTGGCGCGGACCGCGCGCTGGCGCCAGGCGTAGGCGGCGAATGCGCCGAGCAGCAGCCCGCCCAGCACGAGACCGGCGAGCGTGTCGCCCGGCGCGGCGCCGCGCAGCCCGAGCGCTTCCCACTCGCGGCGGGTGAACAGCCACAGCCCGAGCAGCAGCGCGAGGTGCAGCAACCAGGTCAGCACCGTGGCCTGGTAGGCACGGACGCGCAGCGGCTCGCCGCCGGCGCGGATGCGCTCGACCAGGGCCGGGAAATTCCGCCAGGCGACGAACGGGTAGACCAGCGCCAGGTACGCGACGAAGACGTGATCGAGCAGAATTGGCGGCATTTTTATTAATGTTTTATTGAATAATTATACAGAAGTTAATATAAGATCCGGCCACAGGCAAGCACCGGGACGAACATGGCGCGCACGGGCAGGAAAAACAGGGCGAAACTGCCACGCGGCGCGCCGGCGCCCGCCGCGAGCCGGCAGCAGTCCGCCTACACCGTCACCCGGCTCGACCAGCTCAAGGCGCTGAGCCATCCGCTGCGCCAGCGCCTGTTCGAACAGTTCGCCCGCGCGCCGCGCACGACGAAGCAGGTCGCCGACCGACTCGGCGAAAAGGCGACGCGCCTGTACCACCACGTCGCCGCGCTCGAGCAGGCCGGGTTGATCGAACTGGTCGCGACGCGGCCGGTGCGCGGCACGACGGAGAAATATTACGAGGCGATCGCGCGCACCGTGCGCATCGACCCGGCGGTCCTCGCCGGCGACGAATCGGGAGCGGCCCAGGTTGCGGGCCTCGAACTCGTCGACGGCGTGCTCGGCAAGGTGCGCGGCGACATCGCCGCCCTGCTCGCCCGCGAGCAGGAGGGCGCGGACACGGCCGAGGACGAGGTCCTGCTCATGCAGGTCGACATCGCCGGCAGCGAGCGCGAGGTCCGGCGCATCCGCGCGAAGATCGACAAGCTCGTCGCGGAGTTGAAGGAGCTGGACTCGGCCGCGCCCGAGGCGGACGCGGGCAGCCACCGCCTGCTGATCGGCTGGTACCCGACGCCGCGCGACGAAGGGGATTGACGTCAGGCCGTGACCGAGTGCGGGCAACCGCGCACAGTCACTGCCGGACCTGCGGCATCGGCGTACTCGCGTTACGCCGGTCGTCCGGGCGCCGGCCGCGGCTGATCGCGCCGGTCGACGCGGCTTGTCCGGCCAGACCTCGACGCTACGGCGGATTTCGACGGCGTCGGGCTTATCCGGTAGCCTTGCGACGGCAACGCGACAAAAACAAGATCCCGCATGTCGATCCTGTCCGAACTGAAGCGCCGCAACGTCGTCCGCGTAGCGCTCGCCTACCTCGCGGCGGCATGGCTGCTCGTGCAGGTCGTCGAGACGGTGTTCCCGGTCTTCGGGCTGCCGAACGAGTGGATAAGGATCGTCGTCGTCCTGCTCGCGATCGGCTTTCCGCTGGCGCTGGTCGTGTCCTGGCTGTACGAACTGACGCCGGAAGGCCTGCAGCTCGAGAAGAACGTCGATCGCCGGCGGTCGGAAGCGCAGCGCACGGGCAAGCGGCTCGACCGCGCGATCATGATCACGTTGCTGCTCGCTGTCGGCTACTTCGCGCTGGACAAGTTCGTGCTGTCGGACTTCCGCGAGGCGGCTATCGCCGCCGCGGCCCGCGAAGCCGGCCGCAGCGAAGCGGTCGCCGCGCGTTACGACCGCGCCTCCATCGTCGTCCTGCCCTTCGATGATTTTTCTCCCGGCGGCAACCTCGAATACCTGTCCGACGGGCTCGCCGAGGAACTGCTCAACCTGCTCGCGCAGATACGGGAGCTCAGGGTCATCTCGCGCACGTCCGCGTTTTCGTACAAGGACCGCTCCGTCAAGGCGACCGACGTGGCCGCGGAACTGCGGGTGGGCCACGTCATCGAGGGCTCGGTGCGCAGCTCGGGCAACCGGCTGCGCGTCACCGTGCAGCTGATCGACGCCGAGACGGATACGCACATCTGGTCGGAGACCTACGACAAGGTGCTCGACGACGTCTTCGCGGTGCAGGACGACATCGCCGCGAACGTCGTCGACAAGCTCAGGCTGACCCTGTTCGGTCCGACGCCGGAATCGCGTCACGTGGATGTCGAGGCCTACAAGCTGTTCCTGCAGGCCAACCACCTGCGTCGCCAGTCCACTCCTGAGAGTTTTGCCGCTGCCGTCGAGCTGTACAGGGAGGCGCTCGAGATCGAACCGGATTACGTCGAGGCCTGGGACCGGCTCGGGCTCCTGTACTGCATGCAGGCGAATTTCGGACTCAGGCCCGAAAACGACGGCTACGCGCTGTGCGAGGAAGCGACCGAGAAGGCCCTGGCCATCGATCCCGACTACGCGCCGGCCATCAGCGGCCTCGGCTGGATCGCCATGCAGCGCGATGGCGACCTGGCGAAGGCGGCGGAATACTACGAGCGTGCGCTGGAACTCGCGCCGACCGACATCGCGATCATCGGCGACGCCTCCGTCCTGTTGCAACTTGCCGGTCGCCTCGACGAAGCGATTGAGCTGACCGAGTTCGCCTCGGCCCGCGACCCGGTCAACCCGATCGGCTACGCGAACCTCGGCACGCTGTATCGCTATGCCGGGCAGCTCGAGCAGGCGATCGATGCGTACCGGACGTCACTCTCGCTGAGTCCGGACCGGATCGGCGGTCCCTACCAGATGGGCCTTGCTTTACTGAGGAGCGGCGAAGCGGAGGCGGCACTGGCAGCGTTTCGCGAGGAGCCGAGCGATGACTGGAACGTCATGGGCATTGCGCTGGCGTCGCACGCGCTGGGGCGTAGCGCGGAATTCGAGCGGGCGCTCGCCGAACTGGAAGAAGGCTGGGGCGACCAGTGGCCGACCGAGGTCGCGCAGGTCTACGCGTGGACGGGGGACGCCGACGCGGCTTTCGCCTGGCTCGAGAAGGCGTATGCGATGCACGGCGACGACTCGTGGCCCGACATCCGGGTGGACGACCTGCTGGCGCCGCTGCACGACGACCCCCGCTGGCCTGCGATCGCCGAGAAACTCGGCGTACCGGCGGCCCAACTGGCGGCGCTCAGCTTCTCGGTATCACTGCCGCAGGAATAACGCCCGCACTCACCGCCCGGCTGCCCGATCGGCCGGAGCAATCGCGGCATCGCCGAGCCCGAGCGCGTCGACCATCACCTCGAAGATCCGGTCCTGCTCCATGACGCCGCCCACCCGTGCGGAGCCCGGGCCGATCGCGTACAGCGCGACGTCCTCGCCGCCGTGGGTCTCCTCGAGGATGAGCGAGCCGTCCGACTGTTTCGCCAGCGTCGGCACGAGGGCCTGGTAGATCGTGTCGATCTCGGTATCTGGCCGGGGCCGCGGCAGGCGCTGCACGGCACCCGCGCCGTTCATGTAGCCGAGCGTCGTGTACGGCTGGCCGTCTGCCGCGATGCGCGGTCCGGGCTCCGGTTCGCCCGCGGCGTCATTGCCGACGACGAGACCGAGGATCGGGTTGCCGCGGGTCGCGTAGCCGCCGAAGGTCATCACGTGCGAATGGTCGGCGGTCACGAGCACCAGCGTCTCGCGCACGTCCACGAGCCCGAGCGCCGTGTCGACCGCGTTCGCGAACGCCTGCGTCTCCAGCATCGCGTAGCCCGGCCTGCCGTCGTGGTGACCGTGGTCGATGCGCCCGCCCTCGACCATCAGGAACCAGCCGTCGCCGGCCGCGGACAGGAGCTCGATCGCCTTCGCCGTCATCGTTGCCAGGTCCGGCTCGTCGCTGTCGGCCGCGCGCTCGGCAACGTAGGTCATGTGCGAGTCGGCGAACAGCCCGAGCACCGGCTCGCCGGCCGCGACGCTTGCGAGCTCGTCAGCGGTCTCGACGTAACGCCGCCGCGGGTCGGCGGCGCGCCAGCGCGCGACCAGGTCGTCGTCCGCGGCGCGGCGTTCGCCGCCCGCCGCGCTGCCGAAGCAGGAGCGCCGGCCGCCGCCGAGCGCGACGTCGAGGCCGCCGCCGGCCGAAAACTCGACGAGCTGCGTCGCGATGTCCCGGCAGCCGGCCGCGAGGTCGCCCGGCGACAGGGCCCGGTCGGACTCCCAGTAGCGCTCGGGCGAGGACGCGTAGACCGTCGCCGGCGTCGCGTGGGTCAGCCGCGCCGTCGTCACGATGCCGACCCCGAGCCCCGCGCGCGCGGCGATCTCGCCGAGCGAGGTGAGCGGGTCGGCGAGCGCTTCCGCGCAGTGCCCGCGGCGCGCGCCCGGGCCGACGTTGATGACGCCGGCGCGGGTCTTGTAGCCGGTCAGCATCGCGGTCGCGGTGCCGGCCGAGTCGGACACCTGTTGGTTGGTATTGTAGGTCTTGACCAGCGCGAGCTCCGGGAAACGCTCGAACGGCAGCACGTGCTCCTCGCCGGCGAGTCCCCGCGACTGGCCGTCGAAGATGCGCGCCGCGCTGACGGTCGCGACGCCCATGCCGTCGCCGATGAACAGGATGACGTTCCGCGCGCGCTCCGGCGGCCGGCCGTCCTGGACGGCGCAGCCTGCGAGCGCTGCAACCAGCAGCAATACGATCGGTCTCATCGAGATCGTGCCCTCGTCGGCTTGTGTTTCCGGGGAGGCGGCATGATACGCGATCCACGTCGCGGCAATGCCGGCCGCGGCTTGTCACAATCGGGACACGCTGCGGCCGCAGACCGCCGCAGGCCGCGCGCGAACGCGGCACGGAGCACACGCAATGAGGCGAATGGAAAATTTTTGCACCGCCGCGCTGGCCGGGCTGCTTTTGCTGGCCGCGGCGCCCGCTCAGGCGGCCGCGCCGGGCGCCGAGGCGCTCGGCCGCCTGCTCGCCGACTACGCGCCGCACGCGACGCTGCCGCTCCCGGAGCTGACGCCGGCCGAGCTCGAGGAGCTGGCGAACGGCGAGGCGATCATCCGCCTGAACGGCACTGCGGACGACGACGACGAGGTGTCGGCCATGGGCATCGTCGGCGTCCGGCTGCTCGAGGCTCCGCGGCTGCTGCTGTGGCTGTCGGTACTCGGCGGCAACGACGAGCGCGACTGGCGCCTGACCCCGGCCACGCTTGCGCGCGGCGAGCGCGGCGCCTACGTGCGCTACCAGCACATCGACCTGCCGTGGCCCGTGCGGGACCGGCACTGGGTCATCCAGTGCGAGAAAAACCTCGCGCTGGCGGCGGCCAGCAACGACCGCGCCTGGGAACACTACTGGTCGCTGCACGACGAGGGCCCCGAACTTCTGTACGCCGCGCACGCCGCCGGCGGCATCCCGCGGCTGTCGCGCGACGACCTCGACGATTCGATCTTCCTGCCGGCCAACCGCGGCGCCTGGGGGCTGATCGACGCGGGCGAGCAGCACACGCTCGTCGTCGCGTTCCTCGACGCGCACCTGGGCGGCGCCTTCCCGGACCGCCTGGTGCGCGGGTTCACGAAGCGGCGGCTCAGGGCCGGCTTCGAGCGGCTCGCCGACATGGCGACGCGGGTCCACGAGAGCTACGACGGCACCCCGGCGATCCACGACGGACAAGGCGCGGCTATCCCGGCCGAGGCCGCCGCCCGGGCGGCCGCGCGCTGGCGCGAACGGCTGCAGCTCGCCGCCGCCGGGCAGGCTGCGCCGGCATCCCGTTAGCGCCGGGCGCGCGCCCGGTGTACCGTCGGGCCTCCGGCAGGGATGCCGCGCAACGAGGCAGCCACGATGAATCGCCCCGACGCACTGGACGAGAGCGGCCGACGCACGACGCGCCGGCACCTGCTGCTCGCCACGGGCTTCGTTGCCGCCGTCATCGCGGCGACGGTGCTGCTGCCGCTCGAGGAATGGCTGGCGCTGGCGGCGACCTGGATCGACGCGCACCCGCTGAGCGGGCGCCTCCTGTTCGTGCTCGGCTTTGTCCTGCTGTCCGTGCTGATGGTGCCCGGCTCCATCCTGATGATGTGCGGCGGTTTCGTCTTCGGGCTGCTCCCCGCGCTGCCGCTCGTATCGATCGGCATCGGTCTCGGCGCCGGCGCCTCCGGGCTCGTGACCCGGACGCTGCTGCGCAAGTCGCTGGCGGCCCGCTTCGCCCACGACCGCCGCTTCCTGGCGATCGACGCGGCCGTGGCCGGGAAAGGCTTCCTGATCGTCACGCTGTCACGGCTGTCGCTCTTGATGCCGTACAACCTGCTGAACGTGATCTACGGCCTGAGCCGCATCCCGCTGTGGAAGCTCACGGCCGGCACCTGGCTCGGCATGACGCCGTCGGTCGTGCTGTACACCTACCTGGGTTCGGTCGCGAGCGACATGGAGGCGATCTTCGCCGGCGAAACGGAGGGCTGGGTCGGCGAGCTGGTCGTCGTGTCCGGCCTGATCATGGTGGGCGTGGTGACCTGGGTCATACACCGCACGGCGACGCGCGCGCTCAAGCGGGAACTGGGCGAGCCGCCGGCGTGAACGGGCCGCGGGTGCAGTAGCGCGCCGCCGATGCTATACAGGAGCCGGTTTCCCGGAATTCAGCATGCCCAGGTTTCGACAGTTCGCCGCACTGCTGTGCCTCGCTGCCGCCGCGCTGCCGGCCGCGGCCGACGGCTTCGCGCGCATCGACGAAGCGCTGCCGGGACAGCCGCGCGCGCTGCAGCTGGCGATCGTGACCTATGCGCCGGCCGATGCGCGGGATTTCAGCGTCGACCTGATCAGCGCCATCCACATCGGCGACCGCGAGTATTACCAGCTGCTCAACGAGCGCTTCCGCGCCTACGATGTGCTGCTGTTCGAGCTCGTCGTAGCCGACCCGGACAGCGCCGGTGAGCTGAACGACTTCGACGGCAGCTGGCTATCAAGGCTGCAGGTCGGTCTCAAGGATTTGCTCGGGCTCGCGTTCCAGCTGGACGAGATCGACTACGGCGCGCCGAATTTCGTGCACGCTGACCTGTCCTCGACGATGCTCGCGCGCAGCATGGAAGAGCGCGGCGAATCGCTGTACGTGTACTTCTGGCGGCTGTTCTTCGCCGGGATCGAGGACTATGCGCGCGACCCGCTGGGACTGCGCGAGATGAGTGCGATGACCTCGATCCTCGCCGCCCGCGACGATGACGCGCTGAAGATCGCGATCGCCTACGAAATGGTCAAGGCGACCGAATCCGGCGACCTGCTCGGCGGCGAGCAGGGCTCCGCGCTGATCGCCGCGCGCAACGAGCACGCCATGCGCGTCCTGCACGAGCAGCTTTCGCGCGGCGCGCGGCGCATCGGCCTGTTCTACGGCGCCGCGCACATGAACGACTTCGAGCAGCGCCTCGCGGCCGAACTCGGCTTGCAGCGGGTTGCGGTCGAGTGGGCCGACGCGTGGCGATTCTCCGCCGCGGACGCGCCCGCACGGTAGCGCGACGGCCGGCTAGAGGAAGGTCCAGGTCACGCCGAGCGACCACAGCTCGACCTTGTCCGCCTCCGAGATCGAGAAGTTCTCGTACTCGAGGCGTACGGCGAGGCTGCTGAAATAGGCCTGCGCCCCGGCGCCCCAGGCCAGGTCTAAGCCGCTGTCGCTGTCGCGCAGGTCGATGCCCGCGAGGCCGCCCTGCAGGGCCGCATCGGCATCCCAGTAGATCAAGCCCAGCTTGCCGTAGGCCTCGAGCAGCGGGCCGCCGACGAAAGCGAGCGCGAAGGCGTCGAGCGCGCGGGTCTCGAATTCGCCGCGGAAGCCGTCCGCGGCGGTATCGTCGAAGCCGATGCTGCCGAAGTCGACGTAATTCACCTCGAAAGCCAGCGCGTCGAACGGCCGGACGCCGGCGATCAGCTTGTACGCCGTGTCGTCGTCCTCGAAGTCGAAGCCGAAGAAATCGGCATCCGTTTCAATGCTGCTGCGGCTCAGCGCGCCGCCTAGATAGATGCCGTTGTCGCCGGCCTCTGCCGCGACACTCGTCGCCAGGGCCAGCAAGCCGGCCAGGATGCGTTTGTGCATGGGTGTCCCCGGTGATTGCCCGGCTGCGTTGGACCGGGTCGCGCGGGGCAAGTTCGGTCGGGGACCCGCGCTAGCGGCCGGCGCCGAGCTGCAGCCCGCGATGCGTGGTGCGCAGTTCGGCGAGCCGCGGCACCGCGTAACCGGCGCAGCTCTCGGCGACCGGGAAAGGCTCGAGGCCCGGCACGTCGGCCGCCGACATCGGCCGGCCGAGCAGGTAGCCCTGGCCGGCGTCGCAGCCCGCGTCGCGCAGGTAGGCGAGCTGCTGCGGCGTTTCTATGCCTTCCGCCACGATGTACAGGTCGAGCCCGCGCGCCATCGCGATGATGGCCTGGCAGATGCGAATGCTCTCCGGTTCCTCGCAGATGTCGCGGACGAACGCCCGGTCGATCTTCAGGCAATCGACCGCGAGCTGTTTCAGGTAGACCAGCGACGAGTAGCCGGTGCCGAAGTCGTCGATCGCAAGCTGCACGCCGAGTTCGCGGATCGCCGGCAGCGCCTGCAGCGAGTTGTCGATCTGGTGCACGAGCACGGATTCGGTGATCTCGAGCTGCAGCGCCGCGTGCTCCAGTTCGTGGCGACGCACGGCATCGTCCACGGACTGCACGAAGTCGCCGACCGCGAACTGCAGGGCCGACACGTTGACGGCCATCGAGCCCACGTCGAAGCCCGCGTCCAGCCAGGCACGCATCTGCCGGCAGGCTTCGTCGAGCACGCGGTCGCCGATCGCCACGATCAGCCCGCTTTCCTCCGCGACGGGGATGAACTCGTCCGGCCCGATGCGCTCGCCGTTGCCGTCCTGCCAGCGCAGCAAGGCCTCGACGCCGCTGATCTCGCCGCCCAGCAACGAGAACTTCGGCTGGTACTCGAGGAACAGCTCGTCGCCGGCGAGCGCCTGGCGCAGGCGCGATTCCATGTTGAAGCGGTGCCGCAGGCGCACGGCCGACTGGGTCGAGAAGACCTGCACCGGCGTTTCGCCGTTCGTATCCAGCAAGGCGCGACCGGCGTTCTCGAGCAGCGCCGGCGCATGGTCCCCGTGCTCGGGGTACAGCGACACGCCGACCTGGGCGCTCACGAAAAAGTCGAGCCCGTCGACCCGGAACGGCGCCTCGCAGGCACGCACGACGGCGGCGGCCAGACCGGCACGCTCCTGCTCTTCGCCCAGCGGCTCGAGAATCCCGAACTGCTTCTCGCCGAGGCGCGCGACCAGCGCTGCCTCGCGTTCGACGCCGGCCCCGTCGCCACTGGCAACGAGTGCCTGCAGGCGCTCGCCGACCGCCTTCAGGAGCTCGTCGCTGAAACGTGCGCCGAGGCCGTGCACGACGCGTTCGAAGCGGTCCAGCTCGACGACCAGGCAGCGCAGCGGCAGCGGCGCAGCGTCGCTGCCACACAGCCGCTTGCCGAGTTCGTCCATGAAGCAGTCGCGGTTCGGCAGTCCCGTCAGCGCATCGAAGTACGCGAGCTGGCGAATACGCTCTTCTGCGCGGCGCCGATAGCTGATATCGCGCACCAGGACCAGTGCGTGCCGGGCATCGAACGGCGTGACCCGCCACTCGATCCAGTACTCGCTGCCGTTCCTGCGCACGCTGTTCTCGGCCTGGTAGTCACTGCCGCCGCGCAGTGCCTCGAAGATCGCGGCCATACGGCGCTTGGAAAAAACGTCCGGGCGTATGTCGCGCACGTGCCTGCCGACCAGTCTTTCCGGCTCGAGATAGTCCAGCTCCGCCGAGCTCTGGACGATGTCGCTGACTTTGCCGTCGAAGTCGACCAGCAGCGTCAGGTCAGGCAGCGCGTCGATGAGCGCGCGATTGCGCTGCTCGCTCGCCTTCAGCCGGCCGACGGATTCGCCGTAGCGCAGCATGTAGCGCAGGCGGTAGGGCAGCAACGACCAGTTGACCGGCTTGCTGACGAAGTCGGTCGCACCCGCTTCGAAGGCCTGCTCGATCGACGGCAGGTCCTCGTAGGCCGTCGCGATCAGGATGGGCAGGTGACGCCAGCGCGCCAGGCGGCGAACCTCGCGGCAGGTCTCGAAACCGTCCAGCCGCGGCATGTCGACGTCGAGCACCAGCAGGTCGGGCGCGTCGGCGTGCATGGCATCGAGCAATTCCCGACCGTCGGCGTAAGCGCGCACGACGAACCCGGCGTTCTGCAGCGTCCGGGCAATCAGCTGGCGGACGATCGCATCGTCGTCGGCGACGAAGATCAGCGGCGCCTGCGGATCCCCGGTATTCATGCGGCGCTCGCCGTGCGCAGCTCGCCCAAGGCGGCCCGCGCATGCTCGAGCTCCGTGACCAGCAGCTGCAGCCGGTCCGCCATGCCGCCCAGCGATTCGGCGCGCGCGGCCAGCTCGATCTCCGAGGCACAGCGCGCGAGCCGCTGGGCACCGAGGTGCGCGCTGTAGGACTTGAGCGCATGCGCCGCCTCGCGTATCCCGCGCGCGTCCTCCGCGTCAGCAGCCGCCTGCAGGGCAAGGCGCGACTCCTCGCTGAGTTCGACGAACTGGTCGATGATCGAGGCGAGGAACTCCTCGTGATCGTCGCCGGCCATTGCGCGCAGGTCGGCGATGATCCGCCGGTCGATCGCGTCCGCGGGCACAGCGGCGGCCGGCGCCGGCGACGAGGCTGCGGCCGACCCGTCCTGCGAGCCGCACCAGCGCTCGATGACCTCGCGCAACTGCTCGAAGCGGAACGGCTTGGACAGGTAGTCGTCCATGCCGGCCTCGAGGCAGCGCTCGCGATCGCCGCTGACCGCGTTGGCGGTCAGCGCGATGATCGGCATGCGCGGCGAGCCCCGCTCGGCCTCGAGCTTGCGGATGCGGCTGGTCGCGACGAAGCCGTCCATGATCGGCATCTGGCAGTCCATCAGTATGAACGCGCAGTCGCTGCTGAAGCGCCGGTCGACGGCCTCTGCACCGTCCTCGCACCAGTCGACCTCGAGATTGCAACGCTGCAGCATCATCGTCGCCACGCGGCGGTTGATCGTGTTGTCCTCGACCAGCAGGACCCTGCGCCGCGGCCGGTCGCCGGCCGCCTGCACCGGCGGTTCCTCCAGCCTGAGCGCGCGACGGGTGGTGGTCGCCGAGGTGCTCGCGGCAAGGATGTCGTACAGCGCCGACTGGCGAACCGGCTTGGTCAGCGCGGCACCGATGCAGTCGGCCGAGCGCCCCCCGAGTTCGTTCGCTGCCATCGAGCTCAGCAGGATCAGCTGATCGGCCAGGTAGCCGTGTTCGCCCACGAGGCGCTCGGCCAGCTCCAGCCCGGTCATCTCGGGCATGTGCATGTCCAGCAGGACGAAATCGAAACGTTCGCCACCGCGCGCGAGGTCGGCGGCGTACTGCAGCGCTTGCTCGGGAGAATGGTAGGAACGTACCTCGACGCCCCACGCCGCCAGCTGGTTCTCGAGGATCTCGCGGTTCGTGCGGTTGTCGTCCACGACCAGCGCCTTCTTGTCCGCGAGGTCGTCGGCGCGGCCGACGACCCGCACCTGGTCGGAGGCCGCCAGCGGCACCCGCGCGCTGAACACGGAACCGACGCCGCGGGTGCTCTGGGCGCCGATCGAGCCGCCCATCAGTTCGAGCAGCTGCCGCGAGATCGACAGGCCGAGACCGGTGCCGCCGAACTGGCGCGTCGTCGAACCGTCCTCCTGCGTGAACACGTCGAACACGCTGGCGAGATTCTTTTCGTCGATGCCGATGCCGGTATCCGTCACCTCGATCAGCCACTGTCCGTCGTCCTCGCGCGTAACGCGTATGACGACCTGGCCGTGCTCGGTGAACTTGATTGCATTGCCGGCGAGGTTGACCAGCACCTGGCGCAGCCGCGTGGGATCGCCGCGGACGCCGTAGTCGTCGCGCGGGCTCATGTTGACGATCAGTTCCAGCTGCTTCGCGTGCGCCTGCGCCGCCAGCAGCTCCGCGGTTTCCTCGACCATTTGCCGGAGATCGAAATCGACGCAGTCCAGCTCGAGCTTGCCGGCCTCGATCTTCGAGAAGTCGAGGATGTCGTTGATGATCGTCAGCAGGCTCTCGGCGGACTGCTGGATCGTCTGCGCGAAGTAGCGCTCCTTTTTCGGCAGCCCGGAGCCGAGCAGCAGCTCGGTCATGCCAAGGACGCCGTTCATCGGCGTGCGAATTTCGTGGCTCATGCGGGCCAGGAACTCGCTCTTCGCCGTGTTCGCCGCCTCGGCCGCGGCGCGCGCCTCGGACTGTTCGCGGACCGCGGCCTCGAGGTTCGCGTTGGCGGCGGCCAGGCGCTCGGTGCGCTCCTCGACCTCTTCCTCCAGGTGGTCGCGGTGCTCGCGCAGCGCTTCGTCGCGCTGCGCGATCTGGGCCAGCATCTCGTTGAAGCCCTCGGTGAGCTGACCGATCTCGTCGTTCGACTCGACCTCCGCGCGCAGGCTGAAATCGCCCTCCCGCGACACGCGGCTGGTCAGGGACGCCAGCCGGCGAATCGGCCGGGTGATGACCTTCTCCAGGCGCCCGGCCAGAAGGTAGGCGAGCAGCACGGCGATGAACGTGACGACGGCGCTCGACAGCGCGTAGCGGCTCAGCGCGTCGTACAGCCGGTCGAGGTCGGCGTTCAGGTAGACGTAGCCCTGCAGCTCCCCGGCATATTCGACCGGCAGGATCGACTCGTAGCGATCGAAGCCGTCGAAGCGCTCGTCCGGGCGGCCGCGCACGAACGCGGCGCGGTGCCAGTCGTCCAGCGGCTCGGCGGAGTCGGCCGCGGCTGGCGACGCCGCCCGGCCCCGGTACTCCGCGACGGGCCTGCCGCCGGCGTCGACCAGCATGGCGAAGCGCACGCTCGGGTCCGTCGCCAGGGTCGCGAGCAGCGCCCGCGCGTGCTCCGCGTCGCCGAAGGTCAGCGCGGCCGCGCTGTTGGCCGCGATCACCTTGCCGAGCGAGTTGAACTCGGCGGCCGCGCGCTCGCGCGACGGGCCGATCTCGTAGACGAACAGCATCAGCCCGGCGGCGGCGAGGCTGAGGGTCGCGATCAGCACCATCAGCCGGCGTACCCGGCGCGACAGCGGCGTGAAACTCCCGGCCGCGGCGCTCATGCCCGTTCCCCGCGCAGCACGCGCGCGGCGACCTGCAACAGCTGGCTGTTGATGCGGATGCCCGCCTCGTCGCTGGCCGCCACGTTGATGTCGAAGCCGAGCCGCGCGTCGCGCACCCGGAACTCGACCATGCCGCCGGCCTGCGCAAAGCCCTCGACGTCGCCGATCGTCAGGATCGGCAGCCCGCGCAGGCGCTCCAGCACCAGGTCCAGCCTGGCCTGCTCCGATTCGCTGATGAACACGATCGCGCAGTCCTGCTCCAGCGAGCCGATGTTGATCCGGCGGTGGACGCGCAGCGGACGATCGCGCAGCGTGCGCGAAGCCAGCTCATCGAGAGACGCGCCGAACGGGTCCGCGCCGAGCACGCATATGCCGAGCTCGGGACCCGCCTCGGCCGCTTCCGGCCAGGCGACGAACTTGGCGATGCTGTAGATCAGCGCGGCCTTGAGGCGATATTCCGTCGCCTGTTCCGCATTGCGCGTGCTTTCGTCCGCCGCCAGCCCGGCCGACAGCGGCAGGCACAACAGCAGCATGATGGCCCGAACATTCATCGAGGGCACGCCGCCGATCAGAATTGCCAGACGATTTCGGCGTAGCCGGACGGTTCGATGGTCGCTGGCGCGATGTCATCCAGCTCGGAGACGAACTGCTGGTGCCGCCCGGCGCCGAGGTGCCGGCCGTTCAGGGCCAGGTGCAGATCCTCGCCCAGGCGGATTTCGAGGCGCAGGTCCGCGGAGGTCCATGCGTCGATCCTGCCCGACGCCAGGGTGTCCACGTGGCGCGCCGCCAGGTCGAAGCGCAGCCGCTCGCCGAAGCGCTTGCCGACGCTGGCGAACAGCTGGTACGGCGGGTAGTGATCGTGCGACACGGTGTACTCCGGGCTCGTCTCGTCCGTGTCCTCGTCGATCCAGCTCAGCCCGAACTCGATGTCGAGGTCCTGCGAGGGTCGCCATTCGACGGTCAGCTCGCCACCGGTGGACGTAGCGCCCGGCCCGTTGACGACGCTGGTCTCGAGGACCGCGTAGGGCTCGAACAGGAAGCACGGCGGTATGCCGTCGGCCGGCAGGCCGGACGGACACACGATGCGTTCGACGCGGGTGGCGCGCAGGCCGTCGTAGGACGTGCGGAACAGCGACAGGTCCGCGGACAGCGAGTCGCTGAAGCGCGCGCGGTAGCCGGCCTCGATCGACACCGTGGTCTCGGAGTCGAGCGCTGCGCCCGACACCAGCAGGAACTGCATGGGCACCGGCAACGGGTTGGCCGGCGACAGCGGCGGCGCGACGCCGGCGTTGACGCGGGCATCCCGCTCGCCGCGCGATGGGGTGCGCACGGCGCGCGATACCGACGCCCACAGCGTCGAGGATTCGCTGATCAGCCAGGCCGTCCGGATCGACGGCTGCCACTCGAAGCCGGTGAACTCGTTCTCCTCGAGCTTGCTGCCCGCGGACAGCGACCAGCGGTCCGGGACGAGTTGCCATTCCGCCTGCACGAAGCCGGACAGCAGCGCGTAGTTCCTGGCCAATGGATCCGCCGAAATGCTCGCGTTTTCGTCGATCGCGTCGTTGTCCAGCCGGTAGCCGGCGCCCCAGACGATCTCGGTGCGATCCGAAAGCTTGTGATTCAGCTGCAGGTCCAGGTCGAGCGTGCGCTGTGAAAAACCGAATGCAGAGGAGCGTCGCTCGTTGCGGTCGTAGAAAGCCTGCAGCGCGAACCCGTGCCCCTCGCCCAGCGGCCGCGCCCAGCGTACCAACAGGTGCCGGCCTTTCACGTCCTCGGCCCCGGGCGCCTGCAGGCTGTACGGCGGCGCCAGCTGCGCAACCTGGAACAGCGTGTCGGTGCTGCCCTCGTAGGCCTCGCCGGAAACGGTCAACAGCGCGTCGCCGGGCCGGCCGCTGTCGATGCGCAGACCGACCCGCTGCTGGCGCCAGCGATCGGCATGGCTGCCGCCGTCCAGCGTGCGCGTAGCGGGCCGGTCGAAGTACTTGGCGAAGGCCCGGTACTGCGTCTCCGCGCCGAGTTCGCCGCCCAAGGTCGCCTGGCCGAAGCCGCCGGATACGTCGTTCAGGCCACCGCTGAGCCGGGCACCGAGCGTGTCACGCGCCGAGCGGGTGATGATGTTGATGACGCCGTTGACGGCATTCGCGCCCCACAGCGTCGCCCCCGGCCCCCGGATCACCTCGATGCGCTCGATCGCGTCGAGGTCGGTGTCCTGGACGCTCCAGAACACGCCCGCGAACAGCGGCGAGTACAGCGTCCGCCCGTCCATCAGCACGAGCAGCTTGTTGCCGAAGCGCTGGTTGGTGCCGCGGGCGGTAATCGCGTAGCGGCTGGAGTCGACCTGCGCCACCTGCAGTCCGGGCACGGACTTCAGGATTTCCGGGATCGAGCGCGCGCCCGAGCGCCGGATGTCCTCGCGGCTGATGACGTAGACCGATGCGGCCGTGCGCGCGAGGCTCTGCCGCTTGCGGGACACGGACGTCACCTCGACGGACAGCAACTCCTCGAGGCTGAGCGCAGTCAGGTCGTCGGGTGCCGAGGTGGCGGGCGGGCTGGCGAGCAGGGCGAAAAGGGGCAGGACAGGGCCGAGCAGGCGTCGAGTGGACATAATCATCCTGATAGTTGTTCTGGCCGATCAATGGCGGTGGCGATGCTGGCTTACCGCTGTTAAATCGGCGTCGCCGCGGGCAACTTGAGCGCGAAACTGTGATCCCCTCGATTGTTCGGGCCGGCGCGCGGCTTGCGGTCAGGTCGGTCCTCGGACATGCTGGCCGCGATTCCGGGAGTGTCATCGTTGGATCTGATCGGACAGGCCATCGCCGCCAGCCGTGCCCTGCTGCCGCTGCTCGCGACGGCGGCGGTCGTCGTCGCCGTCCTGATGCTGACCAACCGGCTGCTGAAGCGCCGCTGGCGCGACCGGCCGGACGCGCAGTTCCGCTTCCAGCTCATCATGCTGCTGCTGACCCTGACCGGCGGGCTCGCGGTAATCGTCGCGCTGCCGGTCAGCGACACGCTGCGCGGGCAGCTGCTCAGCCTGATCGGCATCCTGCTGAGCGCGGCCATCGCGCTCTCGTCGACGACGTTCATCGGCAACGTCATGGCCGGCATCATGCTGAAGACGATCCGCAGCGCGCGACCCGGCGACTTCATCACGCTGGGCGAGCTGACCGGCCGCATCACCGAGATGGACCTGCTGCACACGGAGGTGCAGACCGAGTTCCGCGACCTGGTCACGATCCCGAACCTGCTGATGGTCACCCAGCCGATGAAGGTCGTGCGCGCGTCGGGCACGATCATCACGGCCGAGGTCTCGCTGGGCTACGACGTGCCGCACGGGCGCATCGGCGAATTGCTGAAGGCGGCCGCCGAGGCCGCGGGACTGAGGGACTGCTTCGTGCACGTCCGCGAACTCGGCGATTTCTCGGTGACCTACCGCGTCGCCGGACTGCTGGAGGACGTCCAGAGCCTGATCTCCGCGCGCGCCGCGCTGCGGGCCTCGATGCTCGACACGCTGCACGCGGCCGGCATCGAGATCGTCTCGCCCAACTTCATGAACACGCGCGCGCTGGACCCGGGCCGCGCCGTGATACCGGATGCGGCGCCCGCGCCCGCGCCGGCGGCCGCCGCGAACCAGGCCGAGTCGGTCGCTTTCGACAAGGCCGAGGAAGCGGCCTCGGTCGAGGAGGTGCGCAAGGCGCTCGACGCCGTCGATGCGGAACTGGCGGCGCTCGCCGAGACCGACGAACCGTCCGCGGTCGCGAAGGAGGAGCTGGAGGCGCGGCGGGCGCGACTGGCCGCACGACTCGCCGCCGCGGAGAAGCGGCGGCGCGAGAAGGCCGACTAGCGAAGCCGCTTCAGGACGCGCCCTGCCTGCGGCGTTCGAGGTCGAGCAGCGCGCGCTTGCGCGCGATACCCCAGCGGTAACCGCCGAGTTCGCCGCCCGCGCGCAGCACGCGGTGGCAGGGCACGAGTACGCCGACCCGGTTGGCCGCGCAGGCCGCGGCGACGGCCCGCGCCGCCTGCGGCCGGCCGAGGCGCTCGGCCAGTTCGCCGTAGCTCAGCACCTCGCCCTCGCGCACGCCGAGCAGGCAGCGCCAGACTGCCAGCTGGAACGCCGTGCCGCGCAGGTCGAGCGGCAGCTCCGGACGCGGCGCGGCGGCCGCGAGGTAGGCGTCCAGCGCCTCGATCCAGGCATCGAGCTCCGGTCCCGGCTCGCCGGCCGAGGCGGCGAGCGTCGCTTCCGGGAATTCGTCGCGCAGGCGCCCGAGCAGCGACGCGCGGTCGTCGCCGAACTGCACGAAGCAGACGCCGCGACGGGTCGCCGCCATCAGGAGCGGCCCGAGCGCCGTCTCCCGGCACGCGTAGTGAATCGTCTCGCCGCGGCCGCCGGCGCGGTAGGCGCCGGGCGACATGCCCAGATGGCGTGCCGCCGACTCGTACACCCGGCTGGTCGAACCGTAGCCGGCGTCGAAGATCGCGCCCGTTACGTCGGCGCCTGCGCGCAGCGCGCCGCGGAACCGGCCGCGCCGCAGGCCGTCCTGGTAGGCCTTCGGCG
Organism: uncultured Woeseia sp.; assembly: GCA_937925605.1. Classification (GTDB taxonomy): domain Bacteria; phylum Pseudomonadota; class Gammaproteobacteria; order Steroidobacterales; family Woeseiaceae; genus Woeseia. The sequence goes on along the minus strand of CALALV010000102.1, from coordinate 13,658 downwards.
ACAGGCCGAACGCGGCTTTGAACTTCTTCTGCAGGCGCGCCGGCGACAGCCCGGCCTCCCTGCCGAGCTCGGCGAGCGTCAGCCGCTCGTCGACGCGTTCCTCGATACTGCGCGCGACCCGGGCCAGGACCTCGAACTCCGCGCCGGGCGCGTCGGGGCGGCAACGCCGGCAGGCACGGAAGCCCGCGGCCACGGCGGCCGCGGGCGTCGCGAAGTAACGGCGGTTCTCGGGCCGCGCGGCGCGCGAGGCGCAGGACGGCAGGCAGTACACACCGGTCGTGACGACGCCGTAGACAAAGCGGTTGTCGAAGGCGGCGTCGCGGCGCTCGACGGCTGCCCGCATCTCCGCCTCGGCAGGCAGCGCGGCGGAAACCTCGTCTTTCGCGATCTCGTTCATCGTGCGGGTCCGGTAGCCATCCATGGGTGCATTTCACCGCCGTTGCCGGCCGTGTGCCATCCGCTTCTTGCCGCGCATCGGCGGTGCGGCGGCGCTTATCCCGGGAAATACCACGCGAGCTGCACAAACAGGCCGGCCCGCCGGGACAGGTAGCGTCCCGCGACCGGGCTTTCCAGGCCGCGAAACTCGCTGCCGGCCGGCCCCAGCGGCAACTCGGCCACCGCGACGGCCGTGACATTGTCGGCGAGACTGGCCGTGAACACGAGCTGCAGCAGCGCACTGCGGTCCACGGCGTTGGCGAGCAGCGTCGGCCGCAAGTGATACAGCGGATGCAACTCGACGTCCAGCACACCCGCGAGATAGTGCCGCCCGACGGTGAACGCGTCCCCGCGGGCCAGGCGTGCGGCCAGTTCCGGCGCCGCGGCCAGCGCCGACAGCGAATAGCGCCCGCCGTGCAGCCCGTAACCGTTGAAGTAATACTCCAACGCGCCGGTGACGTTGCGCTCGCGCCAGCGCCAGCCGTAGCTCCAGTTGCCGACGAATTCCACGCCGCCGCCGTCCGCGTCGGCGAGCCCCAGGTCCGCGCGCCATACGGCGCCGCGCACACCGAGGCTGCCGCCGAGCCCGACCCGCGTGCCGCCGTAGTGCCGCGCGACCAGCAGCTGGTACTCGGCGTCATCGGCGTAGCCGTTGTAGCGCAGGGCCGCGGTGGCAACTTCGGCGCGCGGCCCGCCGGCCGGGTCGCGCCGGAATACCCAGGCCGCCTCGACGTCGTCCCCGTTCCCGCGCAGGTTCTGCAGGTACAGCATGTCGTCGCCCGCCTTGTACTCGGTGTCTATCGTGGACGGGTCGAACGGGTTGACGATGTCGAGCGGCGAGAAATACAGGCCGTTGCCCCAGGTCAGCGCCTGGCGGCCGAGGCGAACGACGCTGCGTTCGGACGTCCAGGACAATGCCAGCCGGTCGATGCGCTGCACGGCGCGCCGGCGACCATCGTCGACGAGCGTGTCCTCAAGATCCAGCGCGCGCCGCGCCTCGCTGTCCGTCGGCGCGACGGGCAAGAGCCCGGCCAACTCACGAGCGCTCGCAACGGACTCGCCGTGGCGCGCGGCCAGCTGCCAGGCGGCGTCCAGCCCGAGCCCGGCGACGGTCGTCGCCAGCTGCAGCCGCAGGTCCGCCTCGATGTCGATCGCGAGCGGGTCGCCGAAGTCGCGAAGCAGGCTCGCGTCGCCATAGGACTCGGCAAGCAGGCGCGACTTCAGGTGCCCACTCGATTCCGCGCGGGCGGCGCCACCCGCCAGCAACCCGACGAGCAACAGCAGCAGGGTGCGCTTAGCCACCGGCCTGGTCGATGTCGTCGACGATGCGTCCGTCCAGCATCCGGATCAGGCGCTTCGCGTAGGCCATCACGCGCGGGTCGTGCGTCGCAATGACGAAAGTCGTGCCGTGGCGCTCGTTCAGTTCGACGAACAGGCGCATCAGTTTGTCGGCGCCTTCCGAATCGAGATTCGCGGTCGGCTCGTCGGCCAGCACCAGCGTCGGTTGCGAAACAATGGCCCGGGCTACGGCGACGCGCTGCTGCTGCCCACCGGACATCGCCGCTGGCCGCCGATCCCCGAGGCCCTCGAGGCCGACTTCCGCGAGGATCGCGCGCGAGCGCCGCCCGCGCTCGGCGGCCGGCACGCCCTGCACCTGCATGACGAACTCGACGTTCTCGCGCGCGGACAGCACCGGCACCAGGTTGTAGGACTGGAACACGAATCCGATGCGGTGCAGCCGCAGCGACGCGAGCGCCGCCTTGCCGAGCACGTCGACGCGTTCGCCGTCGATCCAGACTTCGCCGCTGTCCGGCAGGTCGAGGCCTCCGATCGCGTTGAGCAGCGTCGTCTTGCCGCCGCCGGACGGCGCGGACAGGCAGACGAAGCCGCCGGCGGCTATATCCAGGCTGATCCGGTCCAGCGCATGGATCGCCTGGCTGCCCTGGCGATAGGTCTTGACCAGCTCGATACAGCGCACGGCGGGCATCAGGCACTCCTTGTCAGGGCCTCGACCGGCCGGTAGCGCGAGGCCCGCCAGGCCGGCGGCAGGCTCGCGACGAATCCCAGCAGCAGCACGACGCCGACGGCAAGCCGGACGTCGCGCCACAGGAGTTCCGGGTACAGCGTGCTGCCGGCACCGAACATCTCCATGCCCCGGGCCACCGACGAGATGTCGATCCCGCCGCGCAGCGGCAGCACGGTCGCCCAGGCGAGCCCGGTGCCGAGGGCCAGCCCTATGGCCAGCAGGATCAGCGATTCGCAGACCACCTGCAGCAGGATGCCGGACGGCCGCATGCCGAGTGCCAGCATCAGGCCGATCTCTCGCGTGCGCTCGAAGATCGCCATCACCAGCGTATTGACGACGCCAAAGGACAACGCGATGAAAATCACGACGATCCAGACCAGCACGAATCCGTCCATGACGTCGAGCATGGCGCCGATGTAGCGATCCAGCTCGTACCAGGGCAATACTTCGGTGTCTTCCGGCAAAAGCGCGCGCACCTGGGCGACGAGTCCGTCGACGGCTCGGAAGTCGTTGCCGAGCACCGCGAGCTCGGTCACCCGTCCCTCGATGCCAAGCAGCGCCTGCGCGGCGTGCTTGCCGGTGAAGACCATCGCCTCCTCCAGCTGATCGAGCCCGGTGTCGAAGCCGCCCCCGACGCGGAAGCCGCGATCGACTATCTCGTTCGCCGGATCCTGGCTCATGACGACGACCCGCTTGCCGACCTCCGTTTCAAGCTCGGCGAGCAGCTTGCGGCCGAGCACGAGACCGTCGTCGTCCGCGTCCCTGAGGGCGCGGCCGTCCGCCATCGCGTCGGCGAGAAAAGAAAGGCCGCGCTCGCCCAGCGGGTCGATGCCGATCAGCGTGACCCCGCGCGTCGCGCGTTCGCTGCTGACGACCGCAGGCACGTTGACACGCGTGGCCCACGCGCGCAGCCCTGCACCGTCCAGACGCGCCGCAATCTCAGCGTCGCCGGACGACAGCAGGCTCGCGACGCTGGGATCGTCGCGAAATCCAGGATTATGGGCCTGGACGTGGCCCGGCAGGCTCTCGATGCCGTCCCGCACCATGTCGTTGACCATGCCGCGCATCAGAGCGGTCATGAAGATTATTGCCCAGGCTCCGACCGTGACGGCGCTGATCATGATCAGCGTGCGCCGGTAGTTGCGCCACAGGTTGCGCCAGGCCAGTCGCGCGACAATGACGGCGAGCCTGTTCACGCGGCACGCATCGCCGCGACCGGCTCAAGCCAGTGCAGGCGCAGTGCCGGGTACAGCGCCGCGAGCAGCGTGAACACGAACACCACGCCGGGGCCGGCGGTGACGCTGACGAGGTTCAGCTGCGGATAGAAGACTGCCGGAAGGTTGAAGCTCGCGGCCAGCTCCTCCATGCCCGGATACGCGAAGCCGCGCACGCCGAACCAGGCCGTCACTGCCGCGCCGAGCAGCATCCCGAGCAACAATCCGAGCCCACCCAGCAGCGCCGATTCCGTCAGCACGATGTTCCCGAGGCGACCCGGCGATATGCCCAGTGCGAGGTGTATGCCGAATTCCTTCGTGCGCTCGAGCACCGACATCAGCTGCGTGTTCAGCACGCTGAACGCAACCAGCACGACCAGTACCGCGTAGACGAAGAATGCGCTGCCGATATCGGCGCGAATCGCCTGTTTCAGGCCGGGCTGCAGAACGTCCCAGTCGAGCACGACGAGGTTGGCCGACGCGGGCAGCAGGGCCTCCGCGCGCCACTCGTACTCCGGGACGTGCTCGAGGGCCGGGGTCACGATGACGACCTGGTGGGCCGCCCCGCGCATTGCGAAGGTTTCGCCGAAGTAGTCGAAGGGCAGCATCGCGATTCCGCGATCGATGCCGGCGATACCGCTGTCGAACACGCCGGCCACGGTCGTGATCGATGCCGCGAAGGATCCGTCGCGGGCGGATCCGAGCAGCGTGACCCGGTCCCCCGGGGCCACGCGCAGGTTGCGCGCAAGGGCGCTGCCCAGCACGATCTCCGCAGCGCCGCCGTTGGCGAGCCAGCGACCGTCACGCAGCAGTCCGGGCAGGCTCGACACCAGCGGCTCGCGCTCGGGATCGACGCCGAGCAACTGCGCGCCGTAGCTGCGCTCCTCGCTCGACAGCAGCGCATGGGCGACCGCCCGCTGGCTGACCGCCGCCAGCCCGAGCCCTGCCCGCAGGTCCGCCGCGAGCGCGGCCCCGTCGGGCACGACCTGCTGCAGCCGATGATCGTCGAGCCAGCCGTCCGCCTGCACCTGCAGGTGCCCGGTCAGGGCCTGCAGCGAGTTGTCGATCATCAATCCGTAGGTGCCGACCTGCAGCGAGATCATGAACACGAGTAACACGTTGGAAAACGCGATCGCCGCGAGCGTCAGCACCGTGCGCCGGGGATGTCGCCACAGGTTCCGCCAGGCGAGCCGCAGGCCGAGACCGGTCATCGCCGCTCAGTCACTCGCGCGGATTGCGCAGGCTGGATACCGTGAACAGGCTGGCCGGGACATCGACACCGTAGCGCACGGCGTCGACCCGAATCTCGGTCCATTCGCCGGGCGTTTCGACCTTCTGCATGCGCTGTCGACTGGCGATGCTGCGGCCATCCATCTCGGCAATTTCCAGCGTCTTCAGCGACTTGACGAGCACTCCGTCCTGGTCGTAGAACGCGTGCTCGAGGACGACGTGGTCGTCGCGAATGCTCAGCAGCTCCCGGCCCCAGACGATGGCGGCATCCTCGTGCGGCACCGATTCAATGACGTTGACGGCCCGGCCGTCGCTCTCGCGACGTTCCAGCAGCCGGTGGTCATACTCGTCCACGATGTCGTCGGCCCGCGAGACGTCGCTGTTCGAGAAATCGGAACCCATCCAGCTCTGGCTCATCAGCGAAGACGGAATCCGGATGACCTGGTTGACCTTGGGCGAATAGGTCCACATGCGATCACCGTCCAGCAGCGTCGCGTTGCCGGCATCGCGGACCGGCGCCGTTACGCGCACGAGCGAGCGCTCGTCGCCCTCCGTCCACGCTCGCATGGACAGGCTGCGCTCCCAGTCCGGACGATGGATCGTCATCGTCATTTCGCTGTACGAACTCTGCCCGCGCCAGTGATCCACGGCCGCCCGGACCAGCGCGGTGGCGTCTTCGGCGGCACTCGCCGGCAACGAGACCGCGACGATCGCCGCCGCCAGCAGGCCGGGTGTTCGACATGTCCGACAGTTGGTGCTCACGCCGGCAACTATCGCACGGCGGGCCGCGGCGGGCCCTGCGGAATTCTACGTACCGCTCGTGCTGCGACCTGCCCGCCCGCGCGGTAGCAGCCCGCCGAGCCCGGTGCCGGCGAGGCAGGCCCAGGTCAGCACCTCGACCGTTGGCCCGTCGGCGCCGGTGACGAGGGCCTGCAGCGGCACCGAGGCGCCGACCAGCATCCCGCTGCGCACCCGCCGCGGGTCCAGCGGCAGGCCGCCGACGTCGCCCGGAGCGAGGACGGCACGGGTCGCGCGGACCCGCCAGCCGAACAGCAGCAGGATCGCGCCGAGCACGGCCGTCGGCCCGGCATCGAGGGCCAGCGGCGATGCGGCCTCGAGCCCCCGGGCCAGCACGAGGCCGATGCCGGCGAACAGGCAAGTAGACGCCGTCACGAGTTGCCAGGGACGGCCGTTGTGCAGCGTCGCTTCCAGCGCGAACGCGGCGGCGGCCGACAGGAGCAGCAGGGGCTGCCCCAGCCGCAGCGCGGCCCAGGTGACGAAGGCGCCGACGAGCAGGCTGTCGAGCGGCGTCGCCGGCAGCCCGGTCGAGCGATTCACGACCCGGCACAGGAGCAGCGCGACGAACACCGGCAACAGCGAGTCGACGCCGAACGCGAGCAGCGCAGCGAAACCCAGCGCCACGCTGACGAACGCGGCCGGGTCGTCGTCCGGGGCCAGTTCGCGGGTCAGCGCCCAGGCACCGAACGCCGCGAGCGCGCCCGCGAGCGCGCCGGCCCCGAGCAGGCCGGCGGCCAGCGCGGCGCCCGGCAGCAACAGGAGCAGCAGCAGGTTGCTGCGGTAGCGGGGATCGAGCGGGCGCCCGATCGCCGTGATGCGGTACAGCCAGGGCGTGGTCATCGCCGGTCCCCGGCCGGTCCCGGCTTGCATTGCCGCCGTGCCGGCGGGAACATGCGAGCCCGTCGCCACAGCCTGTCGCCGGGGGCCCCGCGCTTGATCGAGTCGGTACCGAACATTCTCGAATCGCTCCTGAAGGCGAATTCGCTCGCCCGCTACTGGTCGGAATGGCGCCGCCGCAGCAGCGGCAACGCGGCGCTGCTCGTCGACGAGCTGAAGAACAACCTGCGCTTCTGCAAGCTGGTGCTCGAGGACGGCGCCGACATCGGCGCGACGCTCGACGTCCTGTCGACCGCCCACTATGACCGGCTGCTCGGCGAGGATCCGCAGTTCCGCGCGCTCAAACCGCGCCGTATTCGCGACTTCAGGTCGCTCGCGAACACCGATCTCGCCGCCTGGCGCGGGCGCCCGACCGCCGATCTCGTCAACAGCGTCTACGACAAGATCAAGGACCTGCGGACGATGTACCCGCGGCAGAACGACAGTCAGAAGCGCCGCTGGCGCGTGCGGGTCATCAACCTGCGCAAACGCATCCTGCTCCTGTTGCGTAACGCCCAGGCCTGAGTCAGATGCCCATCTTGGCCAGTGCGTCCGCGAGGTCGCGCGCAACCCGCGCGATCGTCGGGTGCTCGGCGGCGAACCGGCTCTCGATGCTCTTGATCCGGTCGAGCAGGAACTCCACCTCGTTGCCGCCGTCGCTCTCGATGCGCTCGACCTCGCGGTGCAGCTCGCGCATCTCCGCCCTGGCATCGATGTCGGCATGGTCAGCGCGGTGCAGTTCGCGGCCGAGCCGCGCGAGCAGTTCGCGGATATCGCTGGGCTTCATGACTGTGCGGGTCTCCGTGGTTCGGCGCCGGCAGCCTGCAACGCGCGCCGCCGCATCGTGGCTTTCATTATAGTGACCGCGCCGGCTCCCCCGGTCCAGTGCCGCGGTACCGGGACGATGCGGACCGCCTGAATGGATTTCACGCTGTACTGGTTCATGTTCCCGGTCGCGATCTGCGTCGCAACCTGCGCAATGCTGAGCGGCATCGGCGGCGCAGCGCTGTTCACGCCGATATTCGTGCTCGTGTTCCCGCTGCTCGGCACCGAGTACGTGCTCGACTCGACGCTGGCCGCCATCGGCACGGCGCTGATCACCCAGACCTTCGGCTTCCTGTCCGGCTTCGTCGGTTACTACCGGCGGCGGCTGATCGATTTCGAGACCGCGTTCCGGCTGCTGCGCGTGGCCGTGCCGGTCGCCGCGCTTGGCGCGATCGTCGCCAGCCTCGTCGCGGACTACCTGCTGATCGCGGCCTACGGCCTGCTAGTCCTCGCGCTCGCGGCAGCGCTGTGGCGGCACAGGAGCTACGAGTTCCGGCGCATCGTCGACGAGGGCGCGCTGCGCACGGTCGTCGACGCCGCCGGCCGCGAATGGCGCTACGCGCACCCGCAGCTGACGGGCGGCAACTACGCGCTGACCGGGCTCGGCGCCTTCCTGACCGGCCTGGTCTCGGTCGGCATCGGCGAGGTGACGATCGCGCAGCTGACCCGCCGGCACGTGCCGATCGCCGTCGCGGCCGCGACCTCGGTGCTGGTCGTCATCGTCACGGTGCTGGTCGCATCCACGACGCTCGCCGTGCAGCTCGTGCGCGAGGGCGGCTGGACCGCGATCCCCTGGGAGCTGCTCGCCTGGGACGTGCCGGGCGTGCTGATCGGCGGGCAGATCGGCCCGCGCATCGCCGGCCGCGTCTCGCAGCGCGCGATGCAGCGCGGCATTGCGATCCTCTTCGTGCTGCTGTCCGCGGCGATGCTGACCGTGGCGCTGCGCAAGGCAGGCGCCTGACTGCCCCGCTGGCGGGCGGGGCCCGGCTTAGAATTCGCGCGCCCGATCTGCTAGGGTTCCGGGCTTCTCTTCGACTCTCAAGGCCATGCCGCGCCGCGCACCGGCGCCTTTGCGCGGCCGCCTGCAGCCATTTACCCCTGAAGGACAAGTCCATGAGCCAGGCAAAAACCGGCGACAAGGTTCGCATTCACTACACCGGCAAGCTCGACGACGGCACGCAGTTCGACAGCTCGCGCGGCCGGGAGCCGCTCGAATTCCAGCTCGGCGACGGCGCCATCATCCCCGGCTTCGAGAAAGCCGTGGACGGAATGGAGGTCGGCGACTCGAAGTCGGTGACGATTCCGCCGGAGGACGCTTACGGGGAGCGACACGAGCAGCTCGTGCAGGACGTACCGAAAAGCGCGCTGCCTGACGAGATCGAGCCGGCGGTCGGCATGCAGCTGCAGAGCCAGACGCCGGACGGCCAGGTCATGCAGCTCGTGGTCACCGCGGTCGCCGATGATGCGATCACCGTCGACGGCAATCACCCGCTCGCCGGCAAGAACCTGAACTTCGACATCGAGCTGGTCGAGATCGTCTGATTACGCGTCGCTGGCTTCTGCCAGCGCGTCGGCGACCGCCTCCGTCAGCTGGTCCAGCGTAAACGGCTTGGCCAGCAGCCGGTAGCGCTGCGCGTCCGGATCGTCCAGGCTCTCGCGCGGGAAGCCCGAGACCATCAGTACGGCGAGGGCCGGGCGGTACTCCCGCGCCTTGCGCGCGAGGGCGAAACCGTCCATGCCGGCCGGCAGGACCACGTCGGAAACCAGCAGGTCGGGCGTCGCACCGGCGGCGAGGCGCGCAAGCGCCGTCGGCGCGTCGCCGACCGCGTCGACCTCGTAACCGGACAGGCGCAGCATGCGCCGGGCTACGTCGCGCAGCGACGGGTCGTCCTCGACCAGCAGGATGCGCGCCCGGCCGGCCGCCCCGGCGGGCCCGGCCTGGTCGTCGGCAGCGACGGTCGCGCCGGCCGCGCGCGGCAGGTAGAGCTCCACGGTCGTCCCCCGGCCCGGCGCGCTGTCGAGCCGCACCTGGCCGCCCGACTGCGTGACGAATCCCTGCACCATCGACAGTCCGAGGCCGCTGCCGCTGCCGACCTCGCGGGTCGTGAAGAACGGCTCGAACACCTTGTCGAGGTGCTCCGCCGGAATGTCGACGCCGTTGTCGCTGACGGCGAGTCGCAGGTAGTCGCCTGCCTCGAGCTCGAGTTGCCCGGCTTCGGCCTCGTCGACGCTGCGCGGACTCGACGCGATCACGATGCGGCCGCCGTCCCCGGTCGCGTGCCGCGCATTCAGCACGAGGTTCAGCAGTGCCGCCTCGAGCTGCGTAGGGTCGACCATCGCCCGCCAGCCGCGCGCGTCCAGCCGGTAGTCGATGTCGATCGCACCCGAGACCGTTTGCGCGAGCAGTCCGCGCATGCCCGCGACCAGCGCGTCGATATCGACCGGCGACGGCGCCAGCGGCTGGCGCCGCGAAAACGCCAGCATGTACGAGGTCACGCGCGCGCCGCGATCGGCCGCGCTCAATGCCGCGTCGATGCAGGCCTTCGCATCGCCGGCGCCCGGCTTGCCGAGCTCGTCGCGCAGCAGTTCGAGATTGCCGGTAATGACGGTCAGCAGGTTGTTGATGTCGTGCGCGACGCCGCCGGTCAGCTGGCCGACCGCCTCCATCTTCTGCGCCTGGAACAGTCGCGCCTCGGTGGCCAGCCGCTCGGTGATGTCGCGCAGCGTGACGATCAGCAGCCGTTCGTCCAGCCCCTGCGGAATCGTGAACGCGACCTCCATCGGGAACCCGCAGCCATCCTGCCGGCAGCCGTCAAAGACGAGTTCGCGCCCCGCTATTCCCTGCGGCTCGCCGGCGAACGCGCGCTCCATCGCGGCAGCGAACTCCGCGCGGTTTTCTTCGGCAACGAACTCGCCGACCGCGCGGCCGGCCAGGTCTCGCGGACGGCAGCGCAGGATCTGCGCGGCAGCCTCGTTCGCCGCCTCGATACGGCCACCGGGCAGGACGCTGAGCAGCCCGTCCGCGGTGCTGTTCATCAGCGCGCGCAAGCGGTACTCGCGCTGCGCGAGCGCCGCCTCCGCGGCCAGGCTGCGGCGCTGCAGCCGCGCCCCGAACGCGATCGTGCCGAGGGACAGCAGCAACGCGGCCAGCACCAGCAACACGGCGGCCGCGACGTCGATCTGGCGGGCGATGTCGCCGAGCAGCCGGGAAAATTCGTCCTGCAGCCGGGTGATCTGCTGGTCGAGCGCGTAGATGTCCTCGAGAACCACGCTGACGCGCTCGCGGTCGACGTCGGTGGACTGCAACGCGGCCCGCAGCGACTCGGCATGCCGGAGCATGGCGAGCAATAACGAGTCCGCCTCGCGCCACAGCGCGACCGGCTCGCGGAACAGCGGGGTATCGTGCGCGAGCAGGAAGACAGTGATCATGCCGGGCACGTCGGCCGGATCGTTGCGGCCGGCGAGGAGGCCCTCGCGCGCGGCCTCGCGGTCGGGTGGCTCGCTTTCCATCGCGATCCGCGCGCGGCGGTCGCCGAGCGGGATGCGCATTCTCTGCAGGAAGACGTCGTAGTAGGCCGGATCGCCGGTATCCGCGTAGCGCTCCAGCGCGTACAGCGCCTGTTTCTGCCCCTTGGCGTACAGGCCTTCGCCGGTCGAGTAGGCGCGGATCAGGTTCGTCAGCGTCAGCGCACCGATCGCCAGCGCGACGATGACGACGAGCACGCCGAGGAACATCGCGCCGGTCAGCGCGAAGGTGCGCCGCTGGCTAACGCGGAGGCGCGCGCCCGGTTCCGCCGCGGCGGCTACGCCTGCCGGACCGGCATTACGCATCGCGCTGGCGCCCGAGCTCCTCGGCGAGTTCGAGTCGGTCCAGCTCCGCCTGGACTGCCGCGAGGCGGCGACGAGCGTCGTCCAGCCGTTCCGCGCTCGCGGTCCCCGCCCGCGCGGCGAGCTGCTCGATCTCCGCGACCAGCGCGTCGCGCGCGGCGCGCAGTCCGTTCAGTGTGTCGCTCTCGACGTACATGCTCCCGTACCGACGTGCCGGTCGAGTGGCCATTGTCGCGCACGCGCGCCGGCCTGTCAGCGTGCCAGCAGCTGCGTGTAGGCGCGGTAGCGGCGGCGAATCTCGCGCACGTACTTGACCGGTTCGTGGCCGCGCACGTAGCCGTGCCGCGCGCGCCGCGCGAACTCGGGCTCGGACAGCCTGAGCATCGCCTGCTCCACGTTGCCGAACCAGCGGTCCGGATCCAGGCCCAGTTCGCGCGCGAGTCGGCGGGCATCGCGCACGTGGCCGTGACCCGCATTGTAGGCCGCCAGCGCAAACCAGGTGCGCTGGCCGGGCTCGAGCGTTGCGGGAAAACGGTCGCGGACCCAGTCGAGGTAGCGCACGCCCGCGTGGATGCCGATCTCCGGGTCGGTGAGCCGCTCGAAGCCGAACTCGCGCCCGGTGCGCGGCAACACCTGCATCAGGCCCAGCGCCCCCATCCAGGATTTCGCCTCCGGATCGAAGCGGCTCTCCTGGTGCATCTGCGCGACGATCAGCCGCCAGTCGAAGTTGAAACGTGCAGCATAGCTCTTCACGAGATCGTCCCATGGACTGATCCGGCCCGGTGCGATCAGTGCCGCCGGTTCGTCGCGCACGTGTCGCGGGTTCTCGAAGTATTTCGCGTAGCTCACGTTGTAGAACAAGCCGCGGTAGGTCTGCCGGATGAACTCGTCCATCGCCGCCTTCAGCGCAACGTTCTGCGGATGCACTGCCCAGGCGTGCGGCCGGTCCTCGCCGAGATTGAGCAGCGCGACCACGTCATCGCGCCAGGTCAGTTCGATATCGAGGATGTGCGAGTCCGCCACGGTCAGGTCGAAACGCCCGCTCGCGACTGCGTCGATGATTTCCTGCGTCTCCATGTCGGCCGGCGCCGCTTCCAGCTCGAACGCCGCACCGGTCTGCGCCTTCAGCTCCTCGAGGTGATCCCAGTACGAACTCGTACGGCGCGCGGCGATCCGGCGGCCGGCGAGTTCGCCGACGTGCGCCACGGGCGGTTCTCCGGCGCGGCCGACGAGCACCTCGGATGCGTAGTGATACGGACGCGTGAAGGCAACGCCCTGCGCGCGGCGCGCCTCGTTGGGCACGAGGTACGCGGCGATGAAATCGCCGCGGCCGTCGAGCAGCATCGGGATCATGTCGTCGTGGCTCGGCGCCACGACGACCTCGAGGCGCAGGTTCGCGGCGTCGGCGAAGCGTTTGCCGAGTTCGTACTCGAAGCCGAGCAACTCGCCACGCCAGAGAAAATAGGTCGCCGCGTTGTTGCGCGTGATCATGCGCAGTCGCCGGCGCTCGGTCAGTCCCGGCAGGTCTTCCACGTAGCGGCGCATTCCGTCGCCGAGCAGGCGGTACTCCGCAAGGAAGTCGTTCAGCGCCGACAACAGCGCCGGGTTGTCCGGGCGCACCGCCCAGGCCAGCGCACGCGGTTCCGTCAACGGCCAGCCGGCAACCACGTCGTCGCGGTACTCGAGCATCAGCTCCAGCACGTTGCCGTCCTGCACCGCGAAATCGAACTCGCCCGCAGCCAGCCGGTCCAGCAGCGCATCGTTTTTCTCCGCGCTGTCGAGCGCGACCGGCACGAGACCTTCGTGTACGGCCGCCAGCTGCACGGCGGTTGCCAGCAAGGTCGTGTCCTCGCGCGCCGCGATCGTGCCGGCCAGCGGCGCGTCCTGCGCCGGCAGCGGCCGGCCGGCGGCAACGACCAGCCGGTCGCGACTGAAGTCGAGCGCGCGGGTGAACGCGACCTGCTGCCGGCGTTCGTCGGTGACGGTCAGGTTGGCCACGACGATATCGCCCTCGCCGGCCAGCAGGGCCGGCAGCAGGTCGGAGAATTTTTCGACGAAGACCAGCTCCGCGGCGATCCCGTAGCGGGCCGCGAAACGGCTGGCGAGTTCCCGCTCGGCATACAGCCCGGCGCCGTGGCGCGGCAGGTAGAGTTCCGGCTCGCGCTCGACCAGCACGCGCAGGCTGCCGCGCTCGACGATGCCGCCGAGGTCCGCGGTGGACCGCGGCGGCGGCGGCGGCGCGGCCGGTTCGACGTCGGGCGCCGGCCCGCAGGCGGCCGTGCCCAGCAGGCAGGCCAGCAGCGTGATGACGCCAGGCGCTCGGCGTTTTGGGCGCATGGGGGCTCCCGGCAGCGTGCGGACATTGTTGTTGGTCGGGCAGTTCGATCGCCCCGTCGCTGCTCGGTGTCCGACTCGTCCTCGCTCCG
>CALALV010000101.1 GCA_937925605.1 uncultured Woeseia sp. | reverse complement strand
GAAGTGCTCGCCCGTGTCGCCGGGGATCGTAAGCAATTTGCCCTGGCGCGACAATTCGAGGTCCGCCGCGTCGTCGCCGGCGAACGCCTCGTATTCTTCGACGAGCCCGCCGTGCAGCAGGAACTCGGCCTGCGTCTGGTAACCGGCGACGCGCAGGCCCGCGGCGTGCGCGGCCTCGGCGGCGGCGGTGAAGTCGACCCAGGCCGTGATGTCCTGGATGCCCGGCAGGATCAGCGGGTCATCGTGCGCGCGGTGGCGGAAGTGGCAGCGCAGCCAGCCGCCGGAACGTTCCGGCGCGTAGTACTCGCGCCGCGGCAGGCCGTAGTCGAACAGCAGGACCAGCGCCTCGTCCAGGCCCGCGGCGAGCTCCGCGAGCCAGCCGGCCAGTGCCGGCGAGACCTCGGAGACGTAGCCGTCCGGCAGGCAACGGCCGAGATCGGCCTCGATCGCCGCGACCGCACCGGCGAGCACGGCGCCGGCCGGCCTGCGCTGCCAGCGGAAACGCTCGCCGTCGCGCGCCACGCGCAGTTCGTCCACGCCGTCCGCCGTGCGCAAGAAGCGCTCGACCGGCAGCGCGTCGGCCAGCTCGTTGGCGACGACGACGCCGCGGAACGCGCGCGGCAGGCCGTCGAGCCATTCCACGCGCCCTGCCAGCGCGGGGAGCTCGCGTTCGATCAGCGCCTGCTGGCGCTCGCGCAACTCGGGCGACACCTCGAGGATCGCGTAGCGCGCCGGCAGCGCGTCGAGCGCCTCGCAGGCGCGCAGGAAATCGACCGCGAACGCGCCGCTGCCGGCGCCGGGCTCCAGCACGCTGCCGCCCGCGGCGAGCAGCGGCGCGCACTGGCGGGCGACGACGCGGGCGAACAGCGGCGACACCTCGGGTGCCGTCACGAAGTCGCCGTCTGCACCGAACTTGCGCGCGCCGGCCGCGTAGTAGCCAAGTCCTGGCGCGTACAGCGCGTGCTGCATGAACTCGCCGAAGGACAGGCTGCCGCCGGCCGCGTCGATACGCGCGGCGATGCTCGCGGCGACCCGCCGGCTGTGCGCAAGCGCATCCGGCCCGGGGTCGGGAAGTTGCTGCGGGTCGTCCGGTTGCATGCGGCTCCTGCCTGTCCAACAATCTGTCGCTTCTTTCATACCGGCAGCCCAGGGACGCCATGGCCTCTCGAGAGCCCGAACCGCTGGCCGGCCGCGCGGCGCTCGTGACCGGCGCGGCCCGGCGCATCGGCGCCGCCGTCGCGACCCGGCTGCCCGCCGACCGCCCCCGGGTGGCGATCCACTACCGGTCGTCCGCGGACGAGGCGCGCGCGCTGCGCGACAGCCTAAACGATCGACGCCCGGGTAGCGCCGAAATCTTCGCCGCCGACGTCGCGGACCCGGAGCAGGCCGGCCCGCTCGTCGAGGCCGTGAGCGGCTGGGCCGGCGGTCTCGACGTCCTCGTCAACAACGCATCGACGTTCTACCCGACGCCGGTCGGCAGCGTCACCGAGGCCGAGTGGGACGATCTCGTCGGCAGCAACCTGAAGGGTCCGCTGTTCCTGTCGCAGGCTGCCGCCCCGGCGCTGCGCGCGGCGCGCGGCGCGATCGTCAACCTGGTCGACATCCACGCGCGCCGGCCGCTGCGCGACCACCCTGTCTACGGCCCGGCCAAGGCCGGCCTCGCGATGCTGACGCTGTCGCTGGCCAAGGACCTCGCGCCGGAGGTGCGGGTCAACGGCGTGGCCCCGGGCGCCATCCTGTGGCCGGAGGACGGCCTGAGCGACGCGGCCAAGGCCTCCATCCTCGAACAGGTGCCGCTGGCGCGGGCGGGCACGCCGGAAGACATCGCGGACTGTATCGCCTGGCTGCTCGGCGCCGCGTACGTTACCGGCCAGATCATCGCGGTCGACGGCGGCCGCAGTATCGGCTGGTAGCGCTGCTCAGGCGTCGAGGTCGACGTCGATGCGTTCCAGCCGCGGCCCTGCAACCCGCATCGCCTCCCAGTGCGCCGCGATGGTCCTGCCGGTCAGCGGATGCCGTAGCTCGGGCGCGATCTCGGCCAGCGGCCCCAGCACGAACGCGTAGTCGAGTACGTCCGGGCGCGGCAGCGGCGGCGCGTCGCTGACGCGGTCGCCGTGCAGCAGCAGGTCCACGTCGAGCGTGCGCGATGCGAAGCGCTCGCTGCCGCGGCGCCGGCCGGCATCGCGGTGCAGTTGTTCGAACAGCTCGACGAGTTCCTGCGGCTCGAGCTGCGTGTCGAAGCCGGCGACGAGGTTGTAGAAATCCGGCCCGTCGAAGCCAACGGCGGCGTTGCGGTAGACGCCCGACAGTTCGAGCATGCCGAAACGCTCGCGCAGCGCCGCGACGCAGCGCTTCAGGTTTCGCTTGCGCTCGAGGTTGCTGCCGATGCCGACGTAGACGCGGGCTGTGCGGTCTGCCATCAGCCGCCGTCTTTCTCGCGGCGGATGATCACGCCGACGTCGCGGGCGCCGCGGATCGCGCCCGGCTTGTTCACGCGCACGCGAATCCAGGCGATGTCGAACTCGTCGAGGATCGTGGCGGCGATGCGCTCCGCCATCGTTTCGACCAGCTGGAACGAGGAGTCGCCGACGAACTGCTGCACGCGCTTCGCGACGGCCTTGTAGTTCAGCGTGTCGTCGATGCTGTCGCTCGCGGCCGCCGGGCGGATGTCGAAGCCCATTTCGAGATCGATGCTGACGGTCTGGCGGATCTTGCGCTCCCAGTCCCAGATGCCCACCACGCAGTCGACCCGCAGGTCGGTCAGGAAAATCGTGTCCATAGAATGGGTTCCGTCGTCAGGCTGCCGGCGGCGCCAGCGTATCGAGGCGCCAGCGGGCCCGCGCCTCGATCGTGCCGGGCTCTCGCGCGTCGCGCAGCCGGCAGGCCCCGGCCACCGCGATCATCGCACCGTTGTCCGTGCAGAATTCCAGCCGCGGATAGTACACGCGGCCGTCGAAGCGGTCCTCGAGTTCGGCGCGCAGGAGCCGGTTCGCCCCGACCCCGCCGGCAATGACGATGCGCTCGAGGCCCTCGTCGCGCGCGGCCCTGATCGTCTTGCCGACCAGCGTGTCGACGACCGCGCGCTGGAACGAGGCGGCCAGGTCGGCGCGCCGCTCGGCGAGCCTGCCTGCTGCCTCGCACTCGCGCACGGCAAGCATGACGGCGGTCTTCAGGCCGCTGAAGCTGAAGTCGTGACCCGGCTTGCCGAGCATCGGCCGCGGCAGGTCGAAAGCGTCGTCGCGGCCCTGCTCCGCGAGCTTCGCGAGCGCGGGGCCGCCCGGGTACGGCAGGCCGAGCAGCTTGGCGGTCTTGTCGAAGGCCTCGCCGGCCGCGTCGTCCAGCGTGGTGCCGAGCAGCCGGTACTCGCCGATCCCGGCGACGGCGACCAGCATCGAGTGCCCGCCCGAGACCAGCAGCGCCAGGAACGGGTAGCCGGGCGGCTCGTCCTCGAGCATCGGCGCGAGCAGGTGGCCTTCCATGTGGTGCACGGGCACGACCGGCACGCCCCAGGCCAGCGCAAGGCCGTTGGCCAGGCCGCTGCCGACCATCAGCGCGCCGACGAGCCCGGGACCCGCCGTGTACGCGACCGCGTCCGGGCGCTCGATACCTGCCTCTGCCAAGACCTCCCTGACCAGCGGCAGCAGGCGCCGGATGTGATCGCGCGAGGCGATCTCCGGGACCACGCCGCCGTACACGGCGTGCAGGTCCACCTGGCTGTGCAGGACCTGGGCGAGCAGGCCGCGCTCCGTGTCGTACACGGCGACGCCGGTCTCGTCGCAGCTGGTTTCGATGCCGAGAACGCGCATAGGCGGCGGATGATACCGGAAATCCGGCCGAAAGCTTTGCATTGCGCCGCCTGCAGGGCTAATATGGCTGGTCAGCCCCGGCCTCGTGCCGGGTTATTTGTCCCCGGACCACAAGCAACAGAAACGACCGAATATGCCCAGCGTTCGCATCAAGGAAAACGAATACTTCGACGCCGCCCTGCGCCGCTTCAAGCGCGCCTGCGAGAAAGCCGGCGTCCTGACCGAGCTCCGCCGTCGCGAGTTCTACGAAAAGCCGACCCAGGAACGCAAGCGCAAGAAGGCGGCCGCGATCAAGCGTCACCTGAAGCGCGCCTCGCGCGAGGCCGCCCGCCGCAAGCGCCTGTACTGAGCCCCGCCGCTGCGGGCCTCTCCGGCCCCGCGTCTCCGCGGGGCCCGACCGTTTACTTCCGTACCCGCGTTCCCGGTAGCCGATGACGCTCAAAGACCGAATCCAGTCGGACACGAAGTCGGCCATGAAGGCCGGCGACAAGGACCGGCTCAAGGTGTTGCGCATGCTGCTGGCCGCGATCAAGCAGATCGAGATCGACGAGCGCCGCGAACTCGACGATGCCGGCGTGCTCGCCGTCCTGACCAAGATGGTCAAGCAACGGCGCGATTCGATCAGCCAGTTCGAGGACGGCGGCCGCGAAGACCTGGCCGCGATCGAGCGTGCTGAGATCGCGGTCCTTGAGGACTACCTGCCCGCGCCGCTGTCCGACGCCGAGCTCGACGCCCTGATAGAGGCGGCGATCGAGGAGACCGGCGCCGAGGGCATGCGCGACATGGGCAAGGTCATGGGCATCGTAAAGAACCGCGTCCAGGGCCGCGCGGACATGGGCGTCGTCAGCGGCCGCGTCAAGGGTCGCCTGGCCGGCTGAACGCCGCTGCCGGGGTGGCAAGCCGGCGACATTTGGCTATTCTTGCTGGCGCGGCGCGCAGCCGCCGGCCGAGCGCGACCGGCAACCCGCGGCCGAGCCCGGCCACCCGGCGCGAGCGTTTGATCCCGAGTGATGAGCGGCCTGATACCCCAGCATTTCATTGACGACCTGATCGCCCGGGCCGACATCGTCGACGTGCTCGGGCGCCGGCTGCAGCTCAGGAAGGCCGGCCGCGAATACAAGGCCAACTGCCCGTTCCACGACGAGAAGACCCCGTCGTTCACCGTCAGCCCGCAGAAGGGCTTCTACCACTGCTTCGGCTGCGGCGCGCACGGCACGGCGCTTGGCTTCCTGATGGAGTACGAGCACTTAAGTTTCCCGGAGGCCGTCGAGGCGCTGGCCGCGCAGATGGGCGTCGAGGTCCCGCGCGAGGCCAGCCAGCGGCCCGCGCGCCGCTTCGACGACCTGTACGAGATGCTCGAGCGAGTGGACCGCCATTACCAGGCCGCGCTGCGCGAGCACGACTTGGCCAAGAACTACCTGCAGAACCGCGGCATCGACGGGGCCACCGCGAAGCGCTTCGGCATCGGCTACGCCGCCTCGGGCTGGAGCAACGTGCTCGACCGCTTCGGCACCGGCCCCGAGGCGATCGAGCGCCTGCTCGCCTGCGGCCTCGTGATACGCAAGGACAACGGGCAGCACTACGACCGCTTCCGCGAGCGCCTGATGTTCCCGATCCGCGACGCGCGCGGCCGCTGCATCGGCTTCGGCGGCCGGGTCCTGGGTGACGGCGAGCCCAAGTACCTGAACTCGCCGGAGACGCCGCTGTTCCACAAGGGCCGCGAACTCTACGGGCTGTACGAGGCGCGCCAGGCGATTCGTCACATCGAGCGGCTGGTCGTGGTCGAGGGCTACATGGACGTCGTCGGCCTCGCCCGCCACGGCATCGACTTCGCCTGCGCGACGCTCGGCACCGCGACCACCGACGATCACCTGAACCGGCTCTTCCGGCTCACCGACGAGGTGCTGTTCTGTTTCGACGGCGACCGCGCCGGCCGCCAGGCGGCGTGGCGCGCGCTAGAGACCGCGCTGCCGCAGCTGCGCGAGGGGCGCCAGGTGCGCTTCGTGTTCCTGCCGGAGGGCGAAGACCCGGACTCGTTCGTCGCCGGGCGCGGCACGCAGGCCTTCGAAACGGCGCTCGAGGGCGGGCAGCCGCTGTCGGACTTCCTGATCGAGGAACTGGCGTCGCAGGTCGACCGGGACTCCGTCGACGGCCGCGCGCGGCTCGCCGAACTGGCGAAACCGCTGGTGGCCAGGTTGCCGGAGGGCGTCTACCGCGAGCTCCTGATCGGCCGGCTGGCCGAGACCGTCGGCCTCGCCGCGCCGAAACTCGAGGCGCTGCTCGACCGGGACGGCGAGCGCCGGCCGCAGGCGTCCCGGGGTCCTGCGAAACGCCGCGCACGGCGCGCGCGCGGCGGTCAGCGGCCGTCGGTCGTGCGCCGCGCGATCACGCTGATCCTGCATTACCCGCAGGCGGCGCTGGCGCTGGACGCTACCCTGCTCGGCGGGGTCGAGCGACCGGGCGTCCGGCTGCTGCACGACCTGATTGAAACGGTGCACGAGGATCCCGATATCACGACCGCCGGGCTGCTGGAGCACTGGCGTCACGACGAGGAGGGTCGCCACCTCGGCAAGCTGGCCGCCGCCGAGCTGCCGGGCGGCGAGGACTTCGACCCGGCGCCGGAACTGGCGGACTGCCTGGCTCGCCTGCGCGCCGCCGCCGACCGCGACCGGATCGATTATCTGATTGAAAAAGAGAGACTTGGCGCGCTCTCGGACGAGCAGAAACAGGAGCTCCGGAGTATCCGCCGTGGCGGCGCCGCGGGCGGATAAATCTGGATTAGAGTCGGTCTAAGCGATATACTTGGCCGTTTGCATTATTCGCGTGGAGGTTGACCCGTCTTGAGCAAGAAAGGCGCAGTCGTTGCCGGCAGCAAGCAGGCACAGCAGCTTAAGGACCTCATTGCCCGCGGCAAGGAACAGGGCTACCTGACCTACGCGGAAGTCAACGATCACCTGCCGAACGACATCGTCGATCCGGAGCAGATCGAAGACATCGTCAACATGATCAACGACATGGGTATCGCGGTGCACGAGAAGGCGCCGGATGCCGAGGAACTGCTGCTGTCCGATGCAGCCGTTTCGAACGACGAGGACGTGGCCGAGGAAGCCGAGGCCGCGCTCGCGAGCGTCGACGCCGAGTTCGGCCGCACGACCGACCCGGTGCGCATGTACATGCGCGAGATGGGCACCGTCGAACTGCTGACGCGGCAGGGCGAAATCGAGATCGCCAAGCGCATCGAGGACGGCCTGAACCAGGTCAAGTACCACATGTCGCACTTCCCGCCGACCATCGAGTACCTGATCGAGGTCGCCGATGCGGTCGCGGCCGGCGACACGCGCATGCAGGATTTCGTCGTCGGCTTCATCGACCCGAACGCGCCGGACGAGATCAAGTCGCCGCAGGCCAAGTCGGACAGCGACGACGACGATGACGACGAGGACGAGACGCCGGATACCGGTCCCGACCCGGAAGAGCTCGCCGCGCGCATGAAGAAGATCAAGCGCCTGCACAAGCGGGTGCTGACGGCGCTCGAGAAGGCCACCACCGCGACGGAAAGAAAAAAGACGGCCAAGGTTCGCGCGGAACTGGCCGACCAGATCATGGAGCTCAAGCTCGCGCCCAAGCTGACCGACCTGCTGGTCAAGAGCCTGCGCGACTCGGTTGCCGTCGTGCGCACGCAGGAGCGCCAGGTCATGCAGATCTGCGTCCGCGACTGCGGGATGCCGCGCAAGGACTTCCTCGCGAGCTTCCCTAAGAGCGAGACCGATCTCAAGTGGATCGACAAGCACATTCGCGCCAAGCGCAAGCACTCCTCGCAGCTGTCGAAGATGAAGGACGACGTGCTGCGCGCGCAGCGCAAGCTGGTCGCCATCGAGACGCTGACGAACCTGAAGATCTCCGAGATCAAGGAGATCAACCGGCAGATGTCGATCGGCGAGGCGAAAGCCCGCCGCGCGAAGAAGGAGATGGTCGAGGCCAACCTGCGTCTCGTGATCTCCATCGCGAAGAAGTACACGAACCGCGGGCTGCAGTTCCTCGACCTGATCCAGGAAGGCAACATCGGACTCATGAAGGCGGTGGACAAGTTCGAATACCGCCGCGGCTACAAGTTCTCGACCTACGCGACCTGGTGGATTCGCCAGGCGATCACGCGCTCGATCGCCGACCAGGCGCGCACGATCCGCATCCCGGTGCACATGATCGAGACGATCAACAAGCTGAACCGCATCTCGCGGCAGATGCTGCAGGAGATGGGCCGCGAGCCGCTGCCGGACGAGCTGGCAGAGCGCATGGAGATGCCGGAGGACAAGGTCCGCAAGGTGCTGAAGATCGCGAAAGAGCCGATCTCGATGGAAACGCCGATCGGCGACGACGAGGACTCGCACCTCGGCGACTTCATCGAGGACCAGACCGTGCACTCGCCGGTCGACTCGGCCACCTCCGAGGGCCTGAAGGAGACGACGCACTCGGTGCTCGCCGGCCTGACGCCGCGCGAGGCCAAGGTGCTGCGCATGCGCTTCGGCATCGACATGAACACGGATCACACGCTCGAGGAAGTCGGCAAGCAGTTCGACGTCACCCGCGAGCGCATCCGCCAGATCGAGGCCAAGGCTTTGCGCAAGCTGCGTCACCCGACGCGTTCGGACCAGTTGCGGAGCTTCCTGCTGGAGGACTGAGCCAGCAGCGACAAGCCTTACGAAGAAGCCGGGCATTGCCCGGCTTTTTTTGGCCATAGCCCTACTGCGAGATGGCATGCTTTTGTCCGGCTGGCAATCCGCGGCAGCCATCGCCTGACCCGCCTCGGCTCGCGGCACGTCCCTTGTCGCTATGGCGCGCCGCTCAGCTCCGCTTCAAGAGCCGCCCTGGCCGGGCGCAGTTTCGCCAGTGCCCGGTCATTGAGGCTGCGCATGTTGTCGCTCAGCGCGCGAATATGCGAGACGAGCGCCTGGAATTCGCGGTCGGCACAAAGCGCGTCGAAATCGATCGCGAAATCCTCCCACAGCACCGGCGCAAACGGGTCTTTGTAATCCCTGTAAATCCTGATCGTGCGTTTGGCGGTCAGCGCCGACATGCTCTCAATGTGATTGAAGAGCGCCGTGCGAATCTCTGCCTGGTACAACGCATCGCGCTTCAGCCCGTTCAGGACGTCACGAATGCCGGGATTCCGGATCAGCGAAAAGTGTCCGGCTGACAGCATTTCCTCCATCGTGCTGAGGACGAAGACTGAAGGTCCGACCTTGCCGAGATCCGAAATTCCGTCCGCGAAAGCATCTTTTTGTAAGTCTGGAAGTTCGCAACGGCGCAGCGTATCGACGACCAGCTCCTGCCCCTTGGCGTATCCCATCACGAACTCGCGGATATTTTCGGTCGTTTCGATGGACAGCTGGATGTCGGCCAGGATGCGCTCGAGATAAACGCGCTCGAGCTTGCGCTCGTCCCGTTCGGTCGCCCATTCCTGCACTTGCAAACCAACGAAAATACCGGCGACCACAATGACGAACTCGATGGCGACCGTGACCCAGTCCTGGCGGCGAAGGGCTGCGGCGATGCGGCGGAGGATCATTGCGATGGCTTGCCTGTCGACAGCGCCGGCCAGCGGGCCGCTGAATACTCCGCCAGCTTCTGCTGGTAGGCCTCCAGCGCGTCTCTCAGCTGATCGAGGTACCCCACGTAGAAGCCCTGGGTCTGCGAAGCGTTCGAGGCAAGGCCGATCAACTCCGCGTCCTGGCAAAGGATCTCGGGTGACGTGAATTCGTAGGCATCGATAATATCGGAGTAGAACTGCGAGCGGCCTATGTCGTCTGCGATCGGCCGGTTCACGACGAGCCCGGCAGCGAGGTAGACCTGCTCGGCGTCCTGCTTGATGCGCAGATAGCGCCGCCAGTGTTCGTCGATGAAGTCGAGCTCGGTGATGATCTGGCGCACGTCGTTCTGGATGTCCGTCGACTTGAGGAGCGCGACCCGGCCCGTCGCAGACAGCTCGCGCGCTGTCAGCAGGTCGAACCGCGGAGCCGGGAAATCGCCGATACCCAGCAACCATGCGACGACCGTCGGATCGCTCAGGTCCGAGCACAGCTTTGCATCCCTCATCCGCGCAACCAGGGACACGGCTTCCGCCGCGTTGCCGGCATGAAACGCGCGATGCGCAGCCAGCGCGACGGCGGCCTGGTCGGCCTCCATGCGCAGGCGCACGAAAACCTCGCGCTCGGAGACCGCGGCGAGGCGCGCTTCGTTCCAGTTGCCCAGCTGGATGCCCATGAACACGCCGACGACGACGATGACGAAGTCGATCGCCACGGCCGTCCAGTTCTGGGTCTTCACATGTTCGATGAC
This sequence comes from uncultured Woeseia sp., assembly GCA_937925605.1. Classification (GTDB taxonomy): domain Bacteria; phylum Pseudomonadota; class Gammaproteobacteria; order Steroidobacterales; family Woeseiaceae; genus Woeseia. Next base: position 32,287 of record CALALV010000101.1, on the reverse strand, counting down.
GCGGCGCAAGAGCATCAACCGGCCTCCTCCCCTTCGTGCTCGTCGATCGACAGTTCCGCGTCGAGAGCGGCATGCAGTGCGCCGAGCGATCGGGACACGCTCTGCACGCCGCGCCGGTTGTAGATCTGGTACGCGAATGTCAGCTCGTTAAGGTCATTCATGAAACGGTCGCTGGCCCGCATGGCCCCGACATCGCATTCCACCTGTCTTTCGTAGCCGTCGTGGGTGCGAAGATCGACGTAGCCCCTGATACGAAAAAACTCCGGGTAGACATGGTAGAGACTGAGGCTGGTTCGGCCGATCTCCGTAATCAAGCCTTCTGCACGATCGGCTTGCTGGCGGAAATCCAGCAACGCCGACCGAACGCCCGGTGATCGAATAACGTTTATCTCGCCCGCCGACAGTAGCTCGAGCGCCGTCGGTATTCCGGTCGGCGGTGCCGTCGTGTAGCGCATGTCCACGATCGCAAGACAGTGAACAGCAGTGAGTTCCGCACGTTCGGCGTCACCTCCGAGAATTGCAACCGCCTCCCGCAATGCAGCAGCGTTCTGGGCGCGGATGCGCTCATAGAAGCTGCGTTCGTCCGCCAACGACATCACCTCGGCGTGCAGCCGGTGAAGGTAGATTTCCTCGTTCGCGGCCCGGCGGCGCTCGTCCGCCCAGCCCTGCGCCTGCAAGCCGACGAATACGCCGACCACGACGATGACGAAGTCGATCGCTACCGCCGTCCAGTTCTGGTCCTTCACATGCATGATGACGCGGCGAAGGATCATCGACGGATTCGTTGCATTCCGGGGCGGACGAGGCTCTTGTTCTTATATATCGGCAATGCTGTGAGCTCAGGGTCGATCGGATCCAATATTGACTGAAAATACTTTGAATGTAACGGGTGATTCGCGCCTGGCTTACCGACGGCGACGGGTCCGCTACCTCGAGCCGGCTGCTGGCTGGGCCTGGTATCAGCAGCCTCACTCCTGGTCTGCCGGTTAACCGGCGCGGTAGCAGCGGAATTTTCAGGTCGCGGGCTCCGAGACATATCTGCTAGAATCCCGCTCCCGAAAACGGGCCTGTAGCTCAGTTGGTTAGAGCAGGGGACTCATCGAGAAAAGGTGCTGCTGCGCCGAAATGCGCAGATCGAACGGGATGAATTCAGGGAAACCTCACCGGCCTCGCGGCCGCTGGCAACCCTGAGCCAAGCCGGCGGTGCACCGCCGGAAGGTGCAGAGACTACCTGGGAACTTCAGTGTTCTTAATGACAGGCAAGAGCGTCCCGCGCCCTAGCAACCCGGTTGAGGGCGGTGAGATAGTCCACGCCGATCGGAAACGATCGGGCAGCGTGAATCCCTTGGTCCCAGGTTCGAGTCCTGGCGGGCCCACCATTTAACCTCAGTCGTTGCGGTCCCGCGCGCGAATACGCTCCGCGATGACCCTGCCGTCGCCATCCAGCCGGCCACGCACCTCCACGTAATTGCCCGCCCGCGGATTCTTGTCGATGCGCGTGCGACGCCCGACTGCGAGCGGCAGATCGTCGAGACGCCAGCCCCTGCGCAGCACGCCGTGCAGCCGGACCTCGCCGCCTGCCGGGACCGTCGCGGCAATTCCGTCGGCATCCCTTGCACCCTGTGCTATCCATTGTTCGACCAGGCGCTCCTCCTCGGCGTCGAGGTACGGCGGGCCGTCGAAAGGCATGCGCGGCAGGGACTGCCCGCGGACGCGCCGCAGCAACTCGCTTGCTGCCGGGTTGCCCGGCACCACCCGCACCCGGTCGTCGCTCGCGAGAACCGACGCCAGAGACGTCAGCCGGTAGCCTTCGGGCGGCGGTCCCATCCGGCCGCCGTCCGTGTGGCAACTCGCACAGCGCCGCGCAAAGATCGGCGCCACGTGCAGGAAGGTGACCGGCTCTCCGGCGCGCGGCACCGGTACGCTGGCGGTGGCGGTCGCGGCTGCCGTCGCCCCGGTTTCGTTCCCCGCCGGCAGGCCGTCGGCGATCCAGCGCTCGACCAGCGCGGTCTCGTCGTCCGACAGGAACGGCGGCCCGGTCATCGGCATGCGCGGCAGGCTGGTACCCCGGATGCGCCGCAGGAGTTCGCTGTCGTCCGGCGAGCCCGCCGTTACGACCGGCCCGCGCGCGCTGCCCGCGAGGATGCCGTCGAGGCTGTCCAGCCGCAGGCCGGCGACGGCCGCGCTGCCCGAGTGACAAACGACGCACCGGGCAGCGAGAATCGGCGCGACCTCGGCGTAGGTCGCGGCCGCCGCCTGCAGGACGAACGCGCACGACGTCGCCAGCGACAACAGGCTCGTCGCAAGCTTGCCGATCATGGCCGTCCTCGCTCCGTAGCGAAGCCGCCAGAGTAGCCGGCCCGTTGCCCGCGAACAACAGGCCCCGCGGCGTCAGGCCGCCCGCCACCGGGCACGACGGACCTCCTGTGTGCGCTTGGCGAGTCCGGTAAACTGCACGCACTCTGCCCGCAGGGAACGAGACCGTGGACTACCTCCTGTCGCTCCTGACCGACCCCACCGCCTGGGCCGCGCTCGTCACGCTGACCGTGATGGAAGTCGTGCTCGGCATCGACAACCTGATCTTCATCTCGATCCTGTCGAACCGGCTGCCCGAGGGCCAGCGGGAGCGGGCGCGACGCATCGGCATCGGCGGCGCGCTGGTGCTGCGGCTCGTGCTGCTCGGCACGGTCGCGATCATCGTGCAGCTGACCGAGCCGCTGTTCGAGCTGTTCGGCCAGGCCTTCTCCTGGCGCGACCTGATACTGATAGCCGGCGGCGTGTTCCTGGTCTGGAAGGCGACGAAGGAAATTCACCACAGCGTCGATCCGGACGAAGACGAGGACAGCAAGGCCAACGCGCTCGTCCCCACGATGACCGGCGTCGTCGGCCAGATCCTCGTGCTCGACCTCGTGTTCTCGATCGACAGCATCATCACGGCCGTCGGCATGACCGAGCACATCCCGATCATGGTCGTCGCCGTGGTGATTGCGGTCGGGTCGATGATGCTGGCAGCGACGCCGCTCGCGAACTTCATCCACGCGAACCCGACCATCGTCATGCTGGCGCTCGGCTTCCTGCTCCTGATCGGCACGACGCTGATCGCCGAGGGCTTCGGCGCGGCCATCCCGAAAGGTTACATCTACGCGGCGATGGCGTTCTCTGCGCTGGTCGAGGGACTCAATATGATGGCGAGGCGAGCCCGGCGCAGGAAGAAACTGGCCGAGGCGGAAGACGCCTAGAACCGGCGCAATGCTTCGCCGCCGAGCCGGCGATCGCGGCGCCCTGCGCCGTCACCCGGCCGGCGTACCGCCCTCGCCCGTGTCCCCGGCCTTGCGGATCGTGATGCGCAACGGGTTTGCAAACGACCAACGGCTGCCGCTGATCTCGGCGGGCCGGGTCATCACGGCGCGACGAATCTCCCGCGACGTGGCCAGCGCCGGCAGGTAGACGACGGCAAAGTACAGCAAGATCGAGGTCGAGCCGGCCAGCGTCAGCGGGTGCCAGTCGAGGATCATGCCCACGCCGACCGCGACGGCCGACGCGTACAGCCAGAGGCCGCACAGCGGGTTGTACTGGAACACCATCGACGTCTCGTCCTCGCGGACGAGCTCGTAGGCGCGCAGCGGCAGTTTCACCCGGGTCCCGCGAGGAGGGCCGCCGACCCGACTATTGCGCCGGGACGGCGATCTGCCGGACGGGTACCACGGTCGCCTCGAGCGGTTCGTCGAGGCAGATCAGCTGGTACTCCGAACGCTCGAGCGGGCGCATGCCTTCGGGCTCCACGATTTCCAGCCGGCGCCAGCCGCGCACGGTGCGCGGCGGCGGCGGCGCGTCGTCGGCGGCCAGCGTCGCGGACGCGGGCGGACGCTCGGGCGCGCGGACGGTCACGACCTGGCTGCGCACCGGCTTCGTGCCGGCTTCGTCGAAGGTCAGGGTGTAGACGGGCGTGCGGGTCTTGCCGTCACCGACGATCCGGTAACGCACCGTGCCGGCACGCGAGGTCGTGATGCTGCCTTCGTAGGTAAGGCGCGCGGGGCAGACGGCGGCCCGGCTGTCCTGCGCGACACGCAGCTCCGCCTCGGTCACCAGCGGCGCGATGGCCGCCAGGCTCACCATCGCGCGCTTCGGCGCGCGATCGGGCTTCGGTTCCTTGGCCTGCGCGTTCGGACGGCAGTCGACCCAGGCATCGACGCGCGTTGCGTCGCTCTCGAAGTGGCCGCGCGCGAGGCCGCCGGTGCACGAGGCCGTCGCCGTCGCCTCGAAAACGTCCTCGTAACGCAGCGTGAAGCCGCGCCGGATCAGGCTCTCGCGGCTGTCGCCGCGCTCCGCTGCGAGCGTGCGCAGGCCGTCGTTGCAGGCCTTGACCGCGTCGAAGCCGCCCAGCGCGGAGTGCGGCACGGACAGCGTGAAGCGGTCGCTGACGACGACGCCGCGACCGACCTTGTCGGTTTTCGACTGCGATGCGCTGACCCCGCCGAGTTCCACGGCGATGCGCCCGCGGCGCCGCGGGCTGCTGCAGAACGCGGTGCCCGTCAGTACGAAATCGAGGTTGCGGTTGGTCTCGCCGACGAAATCGTACTGGCTGCCGGACTCGGAAAAGACCTTGAACACCGGGCCGACGACCGGTACGCGGTCGCCAAGGGGCGGATTCGGCCCCATCTTGTACATGCCCTGGCTGATGGCGGCGTCCGACGCCTGTGCCGACCCCGCGGCGAGCAGTACGAGCAGTGCGATGGTGCAGCGCAGCGCCTCGCTGCGCGCCCCTGGCAGTCGAGTTTGCATGGCGTTCCCCCCTTGCCTGCGAACCGGATCGCGGTTCCGCCCGAATACTAGCAGCTTGCGCTCGGCGCCGGGCCCTCAGGCCTCGCTCCAGATTGCGAGTTCGTTGCCGTTAGGGTCCGCGAAGTGGAAGCGCCGGCCGCCCGGGAACGCGAAGATGTCCTGCACCAGGCTGCCGCCGCAGGCCAGCACGCGCTCGCGCGTGGCCTCCAGGTCGTCGGCGTACAGCACCACCAGCGCGGCACCGTCGGCCGAACGCGAGGTCGCGTCGGCGCGGCGGAAGCCGCCGTCGAAGGCGCCGTCGCTGAACGCGCGGTAGTCCGGCCCGTAGTCGACGAAACGCCAGCCGAACGCAGCCTCGTAGAACGCCTGCACGGCGTCGAGGTCGCGCGCCGGCAGCTCGACGTAATTGATGCGCTGGTCTCTTTGCATGGCCCTGCCATCCTTGCGACGCACGCGCCGCGGCTTCTCAGATCGTGCGACCGTCGACACGCCACGGCGGGAAACGGCGATTGCGGCCCGCCCGGTAGATGCAGACCGGGTTGCCGGCCGGATCGCGCGTGTAAGCCTCGCGCCACAGCCAGCGCTGGTCGACCGGCTCGTCCTCGAAAGCGATGCCCCGCTCGCGGAGACTCGCCACCGCGGCATCGACGTCCTCCACCTCGAAGTACAGGGTTACGCCGTCGTCGCCGGCCTGCGGGTCCGCCCGGTGAAGGGACAGGGTCGTGCCGCCCGCGCACTCGAAACGCGCGTAGTCCGGCGGGCTGTCTACGATCAGCGTCAGTCCGAGCCGCGTGTAGAACGCGACGGACGCGGCGTAGTCGATGCAGGGCACGGTGACCTGGTTGAGTTTCATGGCTGCGGCTACATTGGCCGATGCGCTCGCGGCATGCGGCTGCCGGCGCGACCGTCGGTCTACACGCCGAGGTGCCGACGGAACCAGCCCACGGTCCGGTTCCAGGCAAGCTCGGCTGCCGCCTCGTTGTAGCGCGGCGTCGAGTTGTTGTGAAAGCCGTGCAGCGTGCCCTCGTAGGTCTCCATCTCGTGCGCGACGCCGTTGGCCTCCAGCGCCGCCGCGTAGTCATCGCGCATCGCGTTGATGCGCGGGTCGTGGCCGGCGTGGATGACCAGCATTGCCGCCCGGATGCGCGCCACGTCGGCGTCGGGCACGGCTGCGCCGTAGAACGGCACGCCCGCCTGAAGTTCGTCGCCGAGTTCGACGGCCAGCCGGTTCGTCATGCCGCCGCCCCAGCAGAAGCCGGTCGCACCGAGCATGCCCGTCGACATCGCGTGACTCTTCAGAAAGCGCGCGCTGTTCAGCATGTCCCGGTCGAGCCGGTCGCCGTCGAGGCTGCGCTGCAGCTCGCGCCCGTCGTCGTCGTTGCCCGGATAGCCGCCTACCGGCGCCAGGCCGTCGGGCGCCAGCGCGAGGAAACCGACGACGGCGGCGCGTCGCGCCACGTCCTCGATATGCGGGTTCAGCCCGCGGTTCTCGTGGAATACGACGACGGCCGGGAACGGGCCCTCGCCGGCCGGCTGCACGAGGTAGCCGCGCATCTCGCCGGAGGTGCCGCCCGGCGACGGGTAGTCCACGTAGCGCGCGCGGATGCGCGGATCGGTGAAGGAGATCGTCTGCGCCTCGGCGTAGCGCGGCAGCAGCGCCTGCGCCATCCACAGCGCGGAGATGCCGGCGACCGTCAGCTTCGCCGCGCGGCCCAGGAACTCGCGCCGGTCGATGTAGCCGTGGCAGTACTCGTCGTACAGGTCGAAGACGCGTGGATCGATCGTGTCGTCGGCTTCGGGCATGGCGCATCTCCCGGGTGGCGCTGGCAGGAGCGGCGACTATAGCACCCGCAGGAAACGGCAGACGGCATGCTAGGATCGGCCAACGGTCGCCGGGAGCCCCTACATGCTCGAGAAATTCGAACGCTACCCGCTCACTTTCGGCCCGACGCCGATCGAAAAGCTCGAGCGCCTGTCCGCGCACCTCGGCGATCGGGTCACCGTCTTTGCCAAGCGCGAGGACTGCAACTCCGGGCTCGCGTTCGGCGGCAACAAGCTGCGCAAGCTCGAGTACATCGTGCCCGATGCGCTCGCGCAGGGCGCCGACACGCTCGTGACGATAGGCGGCGTGCAGTCCAACCACACGCGCCAGGTCGCCGCCGTCGCCGCGAAGCTCGGCATGAAATGCCGCCTGGTGCAGGAGAGCTGGGTCGCCTACTCGGACGCGGTCTACGACCGGGTCGGCAACATCCTCATGTCACGGCTGATGGGCGCCGAGGTCGAGCTGGTCGACGAGGGCTTCGACATCGGCATCCGGGAAAGCTGGGAGCGGGCGCTGGAAGACGTCGAGGATCGCGGCGGCAAGCCCTACCCGATCCCGGCCGGCGCCTCGGTGCACAAGTACGGCGGACTCGGCTTCGTCGGCTTCGCCGAGGAAGTGCGGGCCCAGGAACGCGAGCTCGGCGTGCACTTCGACTATATCGTCGTCTGCACCGTCACCGGCTCCACGCACGCCGGCATGCTGGTCGGTTTCGCCGCCGACGGCCGCGCGGCACGGGTCGTCGGCATCGATGCCTCGGCCACGCCCGCGCAGACCCGCGAGCAGGTCATGTCCATCGCCGAACACACCGCGGAGCTGGTCGGCCTCGGTCGGGAAATCACGGACGAGGACCTCACGCTGATCGAGGACTACGCCTACCCGGCCTACGGCCTCCCTTCGGCCGAGACCAACGACGCCATCCGAACGTGCGCCCGGCTCGAGGGCATGCTCACGGACCCGGTCTACGAGGGCAAGTCGATGCAGGGGCTGATCGACCTCGTCCGCAAGGACTATTTCCCGCCTGGCAGCAACGTGCTGTACGCGCACCTCGGCGGCGTGCCGGCGATCAACGCCTACAGCTACCTGTATCGCAATGGCTAGGCCGGCTTGCCGCGCCCGGCGAGCTCCGCGATCACGGTATAAGTCTCGTCCGCAGGCAATGGGCGGCCGATGTGGTAGCCCTGCAGCTCGTCGCAGTCGAGGCTCTTCAGCAGCTCCGCCTGTTCCTCGGTTTCGACGCCCTCCGCGATGACCTGCAGCTTCATCGCTTTCGCCAGCGATACGATCGTGCGCACGATACCGATGCCGTCGGACCCCGCGGTGAGTTCGGACACGAAGCTGCGGTCGATCTTCAGGGCGTCGATCGGCAGCTGGGCGATGTAGGCCAGCGACGAGTAGCCGGTGCCGAAGTCGTCGACGTGAATGCGGGTGCCGACGCTGTGCAGGGTCCGCAGCCGCGGAATGACCGTGTCGACATCATCCATGATGACGCTCTCGGTAATCTCGAGGTCGATTGCGGTACCGGCGCTGTTGGCGACGATCTGCGCCTCGACCAGCGAGCCGACGAGGTTTTGCTGCGCGAGCTGGATCGGCGAGACGTTGACCGCGACGCGCGGCGGCGCGACGCCCTGCTCCTGCCAGCGCAGGCAATCGCCCGCGACCTGCTGCAGTGCCCAGCAGCCGGCCTGCAGGATGACCCCGGTGTGTTCCATGACCGGGATGAAGGTCTCCGGCGAGACCATGCGGCCGGTTTCCGGGTCCTTCCAGCGCATCAGGGCTTCGAGCCCGCGCAGCTCGCCGGTGCGGGAACAGACCTTCGGCTGGTACCACATCGCCAGCTCGCCGTTCTCCACCGCGGCGCGCACCCGGTTCTCGAAACGCAGTGACTCTGCGACCCGCTCGTTCATGTCGCGGCTGTACAGCAGCCGGCGCAAGTTGCGGGTCTTCGCGTTGCGCAGGGCCGCCTCGGCGTTGCCGAGCAGCTCTTCCGGGCTGCCGGCGTCGTCCGGGTGGACTGCCGCGCCGGTCGTCGCCGCAATGCGCACGTCCTCTTCGCCGATGCGGAAGGCTGCCGCGAACAGCGCCTCGTCCAGCTGCTCGAGGCGATGGCCGATGTCCGCGTCATCCCAGCTGTCCGTAATCGCGACCGCGAACGTATTGGCGCTGATGCGCGCGACCGTGTCGCTCTCGTCGACAGCATCGTTCAGGCGCTCCGCGACCTCCGCGATCACCGCGTCGCCCTCGTGGCGCCCGTAGGTGTCGTTGATCATGCGGAAGCGGTCGATGTCGAAGACGCCGAGCACCGTGCGCTCACCGCTCTCCTCCGCTTCCTGCAACTGCCGTGAGAGCCGGTTGAAGAACAGGCTGCGATTGGGCAGGCCGGTCATCATGTCGTAGTACGCCAGGTAATCGACGCGTTCTTCCTTGGCGATGAACTCGAGCCCGAAGGCGACGTCGTCGGCGAGTTCGCTCAGCAGGCGCAGCTCCTCCTCGTCGAAGTGATTTGCCTCGTCGGCGTACAGCACGAGCACACCGTAGGTCTCGCCCTCGACCGTGAACGGCAGCGCCACGACCGAGCGCGCGCCCTGCCCGATCGCCAGCTCGCGAATGGGCGTGGTCTTCCCGCCGCGGCCGAAGTCGTTCTCGTAGACCGGCTGCCTTGCGAACACGGCGCGTTCCGCCGCGCCTTCCGGCATCAGCTCGAGCGGCTGGTTCAGCAGCTCGTCGCAGCGGCTGCCCATGCCGGACTGGGCGACCAGCTTCAGATCGCCCTCGTCGTCGTCGATCACGCCGATCCAGCCCGCGCAGAAACGGCCGTCCTCGACGGCGACGCGACAAGTCTCCGCGAGTAGTTCGCGCCGGTTACGCAGACGCAGGATCGCGGCGTTGATGCTGCTCGTGACGGCCTGGATGCGCGCGAAGCGGGCGATCTTCTGTTCCTGCTGGTGGCGCGACGTGATGTCCTGGAATCGGACCTGCAGCGCCCCGGTATCGAGCACCGTGACCGCGATCTCGGCCGGGAACAGGCTGCCGTCCGCGCGCTCGAGCTGGCGCTCGAAGCGGCGGTTGCTGCCCGGCGCGAGTTCCTTGAGCTGCCTGCCGGCACCGGATTCGTCGGGGCCGCCGAGCACGTCCGTGCAGGATCGCCCCAGCAGCGCCGCCTCGCTGATGCCGAGCAACTCGCAGCAGCGGCTGTTGACCAGTTCGACGCGACCGTCGCGATCGCAGACGACGATGCCGTCGCCCGCCTGTTCGATCAGGCCGCGGAATTTTTTCTCGCTGGCTCGGATCGCTTCCTCGGCGCGCTTGCGCGACGTGAAATCGCGTGTCACCCCGAGCACCTCGCGCACTTCCCCGTCGCGGTCGAGCAGGGGCACGCAGGTCATGCGCAACGACCGGCGGCCGCTGCCTGGCATGTCGACGTCGCTTTCGACCGCGCAGATCTGCCGGGTGAGAAATGCCTTGCGCAGCGCCGGCAGGTACGCGTTGCACAGGTCCGGCGGCAGCACTTCCTCGTCGCGCTTGCCGAGCAGCTCTTCGGGCGCCTTACCGGTCAGCGCGCGGGTCGCGTTGTTGACGTACTGGATGCGCAGGTCCGTGTCGTAGAGCACGACGACGTCCGGGATATTGGCCAGCGCGCGGCGGAAGCGTTGCTCGCTCGCGTGCAGGTCGGCCTGCGCGCGCTTGCGCTGCGTGATATCGCGACAAACGAAGAACAGGAACTGCTGGCCGTCGAAGGTGGCCGTGCTGCAGCTGACCTCGGCATCGATGAGCGTGCCGTCGCGACGTCGCAGCTGCGCCTCGAAGGTTGCGCCATCCCGGTCGAGCCGGGTCCAGTCGGACACCACGTGCTCGCGCGTGTGCGAATCGACGATCCAGTCCCATGGATGCAGTCCCCGGACGGCCGCCGGCGCGTAGCCGATCAGCTGCGAAAAACTCGCGTTTGCTTCGATGACCCGGTGGTCCGGACCGAGCAGCAGGATGCCGTCCTTGGCCTGCTCGAACAGGATACGGCGGCGGACGGCGTCGTGTTCGAGCACCTCGTTGGCGTGGCGGCGCAGGATGTCCTCGCGGTTCAGCGAGCTCGCGGTCAGCCAGATCATCGTGCAGAACACCAGCACGCTGGCGGTCGCGAACAGCGCGAGGCCGAATTCGAACTCGTACAGACCCACGCGTTCGCCCTGCAGGCGGGCCCAGCCGATCAGCACCGGCAGCACGACCGCGACCGGCAGCAGCCGGCGGGCCAGTCGCGAGCCGCGGCCGTCGGACGAGAGCACGCCGAGTGGCCCCTTGTCGGGGTGCACTCCCAGGATGCCGACTGCCGCGACGCAGAGCATGACCGAGGTCGGCAGCGACAGCCCGGCGAAATACGGCACGGCATACAGGGACGCGGCGTCGTAGATGTGACCGATCGTGCCGAGCAGCCCTATCGTGCCGGCGACCGGCGCGAGCACCAGCGCCGGCCGCAGGTCGCCCGCGGTGCGCCAGTCGACCAGCAGCGCGGACAACGCGATCAGCATCAGCCCGGTCGCGGACGCGCCCGCCATGACTCCGCCGGCTGACGGCGACGCGCTGCCGAAAGCCAGCCAGGTTTCGACGGCCGGCGGCAACCCGAGCGCCTGGCGGACCAGCACGACGGCGGCTAGCAGGCCTGCCACGCCGGCGGCGCTGCGCGCGGCCAGACGCGAACCGAGGCCGGCGCCTGCGCCACGCGGCAGCAGGAATGCCAGGCCCAGGCAGGCGAAACCGAGGGCGGTCGGCACGCTCATCGGCGCCCAGTGCGGCAACACCCGCACGAGCAGGGGCAGCCCGGCCAGCCAGCCGAACAGGGCCAGCAGGGATACCGCGAGCAGGACGCCGCCGGCTACGCGCGCGAGGCGCGCGCGCGCCGCGCGTGCCCGCGACTGGTAGCCGCGGCCCAGGGCGCGGGCCGGCAACCTGGCGCTGTCCGGTGATCCGGAGTTCGCGTTCACAAGGCAGTCCTGTAGGAGAAATCAGCGCCGCGCGGGCAGGCCGACGGGTCGTTCTGCACCGTCGGAGGCGCTGCGGTCGTGCCGAACATCCATGCTCGAATCAGGCAATCATTGCCCATATAAAGCTCTTGACCGATAACTATACCGTATCTGGTTTTCCAATCCAGTGTCTGCATACGGCGACAGTCCGCGCCCCGGTAAGACAGAGCGGTACAGCATGCCACAGCCACGTGGCCGCGGGCAGGCCCTCAGGCGTTGGCCGCCGGCGGCGAGACCGTGAGGCCCTCGACCAGCACGCTCGGCGAGCCCGGCGACACCGGCACGCGCTGCCCGTGCTTGCCGCAGGTCCAGCCACCGGGGTCGAGCCGGCCGTCGTCGCCGACTCGCACGAGCCCGGCCAGGAGCCCGCTGCCGGTCCCGGACAGGGTGACGTCGCGGATCGGCTGCGTGCGGCGGCCTTTCTCGACGAGCCAGCCATTGCGGACCGTGAAGCTGAAGGCACCGCCACCCGGGTCCGCGCGACCGGCCGTGACGGTCTCGGCGACGATGCCGAGCTCGAGGCCGCCTTCCAGTTCCGCGGCGGCGGTCGTGCCGTCGGCCAGCAGGGTACAGCTCATCCGCGGCAGCGGGGCATGGCGGAACGACTCGCGGCGCGCGGAGCCGGTCGTGGCAACGCCGGCGCGGTCGGCGCTGCGGCGATCGTGCAGGAATCCGCGCAGCACGCCCCGCTCGACCAGCGGCGTGCGCCCGGTCGCGGTGCCTTCATCGTCGACGTTGAGCGCGCCGCGCGCATGCGGCAGCGTTGCATCATCGACCAGCGTGACCGCGTCGCTCGCAACGGTCTCGCCCACGCTCCGCGCGTAAACGCTTTCGCCGGACGCGACGAAGTCGCCTTCCAGCGCATGGCCGACGGCTTCCTGCAGCAGGACGCCGGCGACGCCCGCGGCCAGCACGACCGGCAGCTCGCCGGCCGGCGGGCGGCGTGCCTCGAAGCGCGTCTGCGCCCGGCGCACCGCCGTCGCGGCCAGCTCGTCCAGGACCTCGTCCGCGAAGCCGCCGGGGCCGTCGCGCAGCGAGCGGCTGGCGAAGCCGGACTGGGTTTCGTCGCCGCGGCGGATGCTGACCTGCAGCGCGAGGCTGGCCAGCGGTCGCCGGTCGTCGACCAGGCGCCCGTCCAGCGAGGCAACGAGAATGCGCTCGTCGCGATCGCGCCAGTCGACGACGACCCGGGTCACGCCGGGGTCCGCTGCGCGCACCGCCGCCTCGACGCGCTCGAACAGGCGGGTCCGCGCCGCATCGGACACGTCGGACCACGGGGCGGCCACGGCGTAGCGATCGGCGCGCGGCGCGGCAACGAAAGCGCCGGTGGCGACGGGCGGCGCAGCGTCCAGCGAGGCGGCCTGGCGCGCCGCGGCGCGCAGTGCGTCGAGTTCCAGGTTCTCGGTGTGCGCGAACGTCGTGCGTCCGTGCCGGACGACGCGCAGCCCGGCGCCCTGCTCTATCGTCGCGTCGGCAGACTCCGGCGCGCCGTCCACCCGCCGCAGTCGTCGCCCGCGCGTGTGCTGGAAGTAGGCCTCGCCGAACTCTCCGCCGCCGCCGCCGAGCTCCGCGAGGACCCGGGCCAGTTCGCGCTCGCCGAGGCCGAACCAGTCGAGAAAGGGATTGGCGGGCGGCGTCTCCGCGAGCTCTAAGGCCGGGCGCACGCCGCAGCCGGCGAGGAAGGCCGGCGCCGTGACCAGCGCGCCGCCCGCGGCCAGCCGGCGCAGGAACGCGCGGCGATCGATGGTCGTCACCGGCGTCGCTGCCGCCGCCAGTACTGCAGCAGCAGGAAGCCGAACAGCAGGCCGCCCAGGTGCGCGAAGTGCGCGACGCCGGGCGCCATGCCGCTGACGCCGAGGTACAGCTCCAGCAGCCCGTAGAACAGCACGAAGTACTTGGCGCGCATCGGGATCGGCGGGAACAGCAGCATGACGGTGCGGTTCGGAAAGAACATGGCGTAGGCGAGCAGGATGCCGAATACGCCGCCCGAGGCGCCGACCGTCGGGTACACGCCGCCGACGACGGCCGCGAACAGCAGCTGCACGAGGCCGGCGCCGATCACGCAGGTCATGTAATAGACCAGGAAGTTGCGCGGCCCCATGAGCCGTTCGAGGTCGCGGCCGAACATCCACAGGCCGAACATGTTGAAAAAGATGTGCATCAGGTCGCCGTGCAGGAACCCGTAGCTCACGAGTTGCCACGGCATGAACGACGGATTGCCGGGGCCCGTGCCGAGCGGCCACAGCGCCAGGTAGTACAGCAGGTAGCTCCACAGGAACTGCTGGGCGGCGAACGCGAGCCCGTTGATCACGAGCAGCGTGAAGATGACGGTCGGGATGGCGCTGTTGTCGTAGGACGGGCGCTGGTAGGCGAACTGGCTCAAATCGTCGTGATTCCTGTTGTCGCGAGTGATTGTACGACCCGCGCGCAGCGCGGGCGTTCGTCAGCGGCTACCAGCCACCGCCACCGCCACCGCCCCCGCCGCCGCCGGAAGAGCCGCCGCCGCCGCTGCCCGAGGCGGAGCCCGGCGCGGTCATCGAGGAGCTGATGGCCGAGTGCAGCCCGTTGGACAGCCGGGCCGTGGCCGCGCGGACGTTGACGATGTCCCAACGGCCACCGTACCACGCTGGCCGGTACGGATGGCCCTCGGCGGCCTGCAGGCGCGCGAACACGCTCGCGAAGCGCTCGGCCCACTCCTGCTCGACGCCGAGCGCCAGCGCGAACGGCAGGTAGCGCTCGAACAGCTCGGGCGTCTTCTCCGGCGGGTTGCGCAGGTTCATCTCGTCCTTTTCCGCGATCTCGAGGTACTCGCGGAATCCGTCGATCTCGTCCAGCACCCGGCGGCCCAGACCGGTCGGCTGCTTCATCAGCCAGGCGAACAGCGCCAGCGTGACGACCATGCCCGCGAGGATCCCGATCACCGCGATGCCCGGCGGACGACCCTCGCCGAAGACGAGCACGAGCGTCGCAATGAAGATCAGGACCGCGGGCAACGACATCAGCCCGTTCGTGCGGAAATAGCGGTTGCGATAGTCCGCACGCAGCGAGCGCTGGTGCGCCGAGCGCGCGGCGGAGAACAGCTGGTGATTTTCGTCGTCGAGTTCCACGCGGTCGCCGGTGCGGAACAGCGCCTCGTACAGCTCCGCCTCGCCCTTCGCCAGCGCGGGCATTTCGCGCTGCGGCTCCTGCCGCACCAGTACCTGGTCCTTGCGCTTGCCCTCGATGCGCAGGCGTCCCTTGACCGCGAGGTTGAGAATCGCGGCCGTGAACGCGCGATTGTCATAGCCCATGCGGCGGATGTAGCGCAGCGAGGCGGGTGACAGCTCGCGCGGCGGCTCGTAGCGCGTGAAGGTCACGCCGGGCGCCGGATCGCGGCCGAAGCGGTACCAGACGGGCACGAAGTAGAGCAGCAGCAGCCACCAGCCGCCGAGCGCGAACAGCAGGTGGCGATTGTCCTCGAGCAGCCACAGGAAGCGCTGGGCACCGCCGGGCTCGGCGAGGTGCCCTTTGGGCCAGTTGACGACGATCGTCAGGCCCTCGCCGGCCGCGAGCGGCCGGGTCGTTTCGAAGCTGGCCACGCCGCCGGCGGTGGTCGCGGCATAGTCCTTCTCACGGCTACCCTGCGGCCCGGTCCACGCATCGACGCCGATGTCGCCCTCGTCGAGCGGGAACGCGAAACGCACCGTTGCGCTGGCGCGCTCGATCGGGAATTCCCAGCCGTTGCCGGTGACATTCCAGTACAGCTCGTCGTAGCCCTCGAAGAAGCCGAGCATGCGCCCGGCATCGTAGCGGTAGGTATAGGTGTAGTTGCCGGGATCGAGGAAGCGGTCCGCGCTGCCGAAGTAGGTACGCACGCCGTTTGCGCGCGCCTCGCTGTGGAACGGCTCCGGCCGGCCGTCGCGCAGCACGGAGAGCGGCGTGTAGTCCACGATCACGTCGTTGCCGTAGCGGTCCCGGTAGCGCGTCGGGTAGTCGCGGTAGATGCCCCGCCGGATTTCGCGCCCCTCGGCGCGGACCGTGATCGTCTCGGTGACCTCGACGATGCCGTCCGCGCGCACGAGGATATCGCTGGCATAGGCGAGTATGCGCTCGTCCGCGCCGGCCGCGAGCGGCACGAACAGCAGCCACGCGCACAGGGCGCGCCTCATTCGACGCGGCCGAAGTCGACGAGCGGCACGCCGGCCACCTCGTCGGCGCTTTTCTGGAAGAACCCGCGCTGGCGGAAGCCGAACACGGCGGCCACGAGGTTGTGCGGCACCGACTCGACGCGGGTGTTCAGCGCGCGCACGGCCCCGTTGTAGAAACGCCGCGCGAACTGCAGGTAATTTTCGGTCTCGACCAGCTGCTCCTGCAGCTCGAGGAAATTGCGGCTGGCTTTGAGGTCGGGATAGCCCTCGGCGACGGCAAGCAGCTTGACGACCTGGCGCTCGAGTTGCTCCTCGAGTTCGCCGCGCGCCGTAACCTCGGGTGTCCGGGCGGCCAGGTCCCTGAGCTCGGTGACGGCCTCGAGCGTGGCCTGCTCGTAGTCCGCGTACGCGCGCACTGCCTTCACCAGCTGCGGCACCAGGTCGTGCCGGCGTTGCAGCTGCACGTCGATGTCGCTCCAGGCGGCGTTGACGCGGTTGCGGTCGCGCACCAGCCGGTTGTACAGGATGGCGGTGAGGACGCCGAGCGCGACCAGCAGAATCAGAAAAATCGCCACGGGTTCAGGCGGCGTCTTCGGCAGCCAGGATCCGCACGTCGTCGCCGAGTGCGACGCGGCCACCCGAAATCACGGTGCAGCAGACGCCGCCGCGCCAGTCAGGGACCAGCGCGGCAGTCAGGCCGGGGCACTGCTCGTCCATGCGCGGGCAGGGATCGGTCTCGGTCGTCACCCGCAGGCGCACGGTGCCGATCGCGATGATGTCGCCGGCCCGGCGCGGCAGGTCGATGTCCTCGACCAGCAGGTTCGAACGACGCAGCGTCCACGGCAGGTCCCTGCCCACGTCGCGGCAGGCCTCGCCCCAGGCACGGGCCGACAGCACGGTGACCTGGCGGCGGCCGGGGCGCCCGCGGAAGTCGTCGGCCACGCCGGACTCCGTCGTGATCTCCGCGTCGTCGAGCAGCTGCATCGGCGCGCGCTTGAATTCACGGCGCGCTATGCCGGCAAGTGTACCCATCGAGAGTCTCCGCGGTTCAGAAGCTCGCGGGATTGTACGGGTTTTGGCGCTCGGCTGGCGAGCCGGGCAAGCCGCTCAGTACCAGAAGGACACGTAAACCTGGATGACGTCGGCTTCGAGCTGGTACAGCGGCTCGCTGCCGACCGGCGCACCCGCGGTGAGGTCCGTGAACTCGTGGTAGTCGACCGACAGCCGGTCGATCGAGGCCGTGACCGAGCCCTTGTCGATGAAGCGCCAGCCGTTCTGCAGGAACTCGTAGGTTGCCGAGAACGTCAGCGTCTGGCTGGTCAGCGGCGACAGCTCCTTGTCGCGCGCGCGGAAATTGGTGGCCTCGGAGCGCGGGAAAAGGTCGCGGAAGAAGGCAGCGCCGGTCTGGTCGTGCCAGCGGTATTTCGCGCGGAACGTCCAGTCCTGCCACGGCTGCACGTACTCGAGCGCGAACGTGTTCGAGTCGATCTCCCAGGTATCGGTGAACCAGCGGTACTCGCCCTGCACCGCCGCGCGGTACGGCAGGAAGTAGCGCGCCCGCAGGCCGACCGCGTTGCTGGTACGCGTGCGCGGGTACAGCTCGGGCTCGTAGCTGTAGCCGGTGCCGCTGCCGGCATCGGCGTAGCGCACCGAACGATACGGGTTGTTGAGGAAGCCCTCGTCCGTGACCGTCTCGACGTTCAGCGACGTAATCAGGTTGCGCGTCAGGATCTGCGTGATGCCGATGCCGTACTGCTGGCGCGTGTTGTCACGGGCGAAGGTCTCGTCGTCCGAGCGACCGACGACGTCGTCGCCGTAGGCGTAGCTCAGGGTCAGCGTCGTCAGGTCGCCGAACATGTCCTGGCTGACCGCGAGGCTGTAGGTCTTGGCGTCGAAGTCGGACTCGACGCTCGACGTGAAGGCAGCGCTCATCGTCGTGTTGCCGCGCAGGTAGTCCATGCCGAGCGACCACTGTTCGCGCTCCTCGGTATACGGACTCGCGGTGGTGACCACGTCGATGGACGCGGAGCTGACGAGGTCGACGTAGTAGTTGCCGACGACGGACACGTTCTTGCCGACCTGCTTGCGCACGAGCACGGAGGGGCCGTCGATCTGCACGCCGCCGCCGTCGTACAGGTGATACATCACGTCGGTGCGATCGTCCGGCAACACGCCGGCCAGCGCCGCCGGCGCAAGGCAGGCGAGCAGCAGTCCGGCGGTCAGTCGTCTGGGCGCCATCGGTCCGGCCGTCAGTTGCAGCCGCAGCCGCCGCCCGCCGCGCCCTCGCCGCCGCGGGCCCCCTCGCGGGCCTCGTAGACATGCTTTATGTAGGCGCTCGACACCGGGTCGGCGTCGAGGAACATTATCGGGTCCGCGAGGCGGTCGCGCTCGTAGGGCTTCACCCAGGGCTCGATCCCGCTGCAGCCGCTTACCGCGGCAAGCGCCAGGGCCGCGGCCAGGAGCCGCGCGGTCTGTCGGAGCGTGTTGGTCATAATTCCTAGCCTACCCCCGGGAAATCTCCCGGACTGTGAACCGGGTATCAGAAGGAGACGCCGGCGCCCGGTCCGGCCCGGGCCTGGCGCGTAGCGTAGCGGGCCGCGAGCAAACATCGCGTCCCCGGTCAGCTCCGGCCGGGCTCGTTGCAAATCAGAAAAATACGCTCAGTCCGAGTGTGCCTTCGAGGTTGTGGACGGTCTTTTCCTCGCCCAGCAGGTCGATGTCGAACAGGTGATCGCGGAAGTCGATGTGCAGGGCCAGCCAGTCGGTCAGCAGGAAGCGGTAACCGGCGCCGAAGTTGACCGTGAAGCGGTCGTCACCGGCAAAGCGCGTCGCCCCGAGCCCCGCCGTCAGGTACAGGCTGTTGTTGAACGCCCGGTTCTCGCCGACGAAGGCCTCGCCCGGCAGCACGTTGTAGCCGAGATTCAGGTTGTAGTAGGTGAAGCGCCGGTCGCTGTCGGACAGCAGCGGCGCGCCGCCGGACAGGCGCTCGAAACTGGTGCGGCCGGCATCCGAGGTGCCGAGCGTGCCCTCGACGAAGAAACCCTCGGTCACGTGGTAGGCGAGCTTCGCGCCGTAGACCACGTTCGCCTCGAAGTCCTCGACGCTGAGCACGCCGGCGAACGCGCTGACCTCGAAGTCCTCGGTGTCGATGTCGCCCTCGCGGATTTCGCGCCGCTCGACCTCGGGTTCGATGACCTGGCCGGGGTCGTCGGCCGGCGGCGGCGCGGATTCGCGGCCCCAGCCGAACAGGTCCCGGGTCGCCGCACACCCGCTGAGCGAGAGGGCGAGCCAGGTCAGAAAAAGAACGCGAATCCGACTTTCCATTCTTCCACTTCCTCGTTGTCGTCGCGACTGGTGAAGATCACGTAGCTCTTGTACTCGGCGCGCAGCAGGAACCGCCGCGTCGCGTAGATGCGAAAACCGGCGCCGGCGTGCGCGACCTGGTCGGTGCGGTCCTCGCTCTGCACGATCGTCGATTTTGGCTCCGTGTGTATGACGCCGGCGCCGAGCGTGAAGAACGGCGAGATGCGCCAGTCCGGCCAGGTTTCCTGGATGACGTTGACGCTGCCCATCCAGCCGTTCGAGAAATTGCCGAGGATCTGCGAACCCCAGAGCTCGACGCCGATGTGGCGGTTCAGCGAGTAACCGCCGTACACCGAGATGATGTTCGCGCCGCCGAAGTCGCCGGCCAACAGGCCCGCTTCCCAGCGGGAGTCGGTGAAGTCGGCGAGATCCGCGTCGCTGAACTCCACGCGCTCGCCCGACGGCTGCAGCGTGCGCTCGAGCTGCTCGCGCGGCACCCAGCCCTCGCGGCCGTCCGCCATGCGCACCAGGAACCAGTCGGTGCGGCGCTTGAGTATCTCGACGTCGTCGCCGCGCTCGACGATGTAGAACACCGGGTAACCCTGCCCGGGCCCGGTGTGCAATTCGAGGAACGGATCCGCAACGGTGACCAGGGCCGGCGGCTCGTCGTCGGCGACGGCGAGCGGCGGCATGCCACCCGTTGCCAACGCGGCCAGCAGCATCGCAAGCAGCCGGCTGGCGGGAGAGGCCTCAGTTTTGCGGGACGTCGAAGGGGTTGTTGTAGTATTGGGCTCCGACATCCAGCCATTCCGAAATCAGTCGTTTCTCCGCATCGGACAGGTAGCCGGCGTGGCTCTGCCCGGGCTCGAACCGGCTCAGGAAGCGGCCGGACGCGTTCGCGCTGCCCGCCGCCATCGACGGCTGGACGGTCACGGTGACGAAAATCGGGTTGCCATCCGCGTCGACGCCGTTCTGCACCAGCCGGTCCTGCAGCGCGCCCATATTAAGCTCTTGTTCGTTATCAGGAAACAGCAGCTCGCGATACGAGTTGAAATGATCCGCTTCGTCCGGGGACAGGCCGTCCGACAGGTCGAGCTGCCCGGCCGGGACGCGCACCATGCCCTGCTCGTCCACCGGCGAGTGGCAGTTTACGCAGTCGTTGGTCACCGGGTTGCCGTTCGAGTCGAGGACCGGGTTGCCCATGTCGTCCAGCTCGGGCCGGGCCGCGGCCCACAGCGGGTGAATATGCGCCTCGTAATTGATCACGATACGGCAGCTGGCAGCCCACTGCGTGATGCAGTTGAGCGAGGTGGGCGGCGGCGTGGTCAGGTCGGCATAGCCCCACTCGAAACTGGGGTCCGCCGCGCGCCCGGCCGCGGCCTCGTCGGTCCAGACGTCCTCGAATTCGACGTCGACTGACGGCTCCAGCGACGCGCAGTCGGTTGCGCAGGTCACGCGCGCGCGAATCTCGGCCATCGTCTCGCCGACCTCGCCCACGAACCATTCCGCGCGCGTGTTCGGGAACGGCACGCCCGCTACCTGCGCGCCGGCCCAGGCCGGGTCGAAGGCGTCGCTGCGGCCGTGCGACACGCCGCTGCCCGCGATGTGGCAGCCGTTACATTCGAGCAGCTGGCCCGGGCGCAGCTGCAGCCAGTTCTGGTGGCGCGGCGACGTGCGCCGGCCGTTGCCGTCGAGCACGCTGAGTGCCAGCGCGACGTTCGCCGGCACCTTGACCATGACCGAGCCGTCCGGCTCGATCGGCGCGTAGCCGACGATCTCGGCCATGCCGAGCAGGCGGTTGCGGCCGAACGCCGTGTTGTCGAGGTCGACCAGGTCGTCGTCGGGCAGCGAGACCGCTTTCGTAATGCGGAGGAAGCGCGCCGGGCGCTGGTCGGCCGTGGTCAATGCCGGGTCGGCGAGCGTGTCGACGTCCGCGACGAGCCCGCCGTCGAGGTCGTAGACGCTGCGAATGCTGATGACCGCCGCGTCCTCGGTGACGAGGTTCGGGTCGGCGTCGAAGCGGTTCTCGGTATCGAGAATCACGGGCGGCGCGACGCGCGGGTCGGCCGACACCACCTCGACGTAGGCGAAGCCGTCTTCCGGCGGCACGACCGGCAGCTGCGTCTGGTCGCGCGGATCGTAGATCCAGATGCCGTAGGCCGGATCGGCCTCGACGAGATCCGGGTCCGCGAGATTGGCCGTCGTGCAGGGGTAGATGACCGGCAGCTCGCCGGCCGGCGGCGGCGTCGCGTCGGTCAGCCGGCACTGGCTCCAGCTCGTCAGGATGCGGCCCGTGCCGTCCTGGATCGGGTACATCGACCGGTAGCGACCGCCGGGCGACGGCACGCCCTGCTCCGTGACGACGCTGTTGATCGTCGCTGGCGCCTGCGCCGGGCCGCTCAGGCCCGGGTTGTCGCGCGTCGGCTGCGTATTCTCGACGTAGGTCGGCGTGTCGATCACGACGATGTCGCCGCCGTCGTCGGTGCCGGTGAACGGCCGCACGATCGATGCGACGCGGCCGTCTTCGAGCTCGCGCGGCTGCAGGAACTGCACGGTCTCGCCGTTGCTGCCGGTGTCGTGGCTTTCCTGGCCGTACAGCAGTTCGAGCGCGGAGCCGTCGGGGTTCATCCGGTACAGGTTGATCGCGTTGTTGAAGATCGCGTTGTCCCAGCGGCTGAACACGATCTGCCCGCTGGCCAGCACCGTCGCGTCCATGTCGTGGCTCTGGTTGTACGACACCTGCTCGATACCGGTGCCGTCTGCGTTCATGACGTGCAGCACGAACGCATCCTCGTTGCCGTCCTCGTCCTGCGCCGCGAACTGCGGCTTGCCCTCGTCGAGCAGCACGGCGTTGGAGCGCAGCTGGCGCGTCGACGAGAACATGATGCGGCCGTCCGGCAGGTACTGCGGCGCCACGTCGTGGCCGATCTCCGCGGTCAGGTTCGAGGCGATCACGCGGCGCAGCGTGTCGCTGGCGATCTCGTACTCCCAGATGTTCCAGGTCGGCTGGTCCTCGTCGTCGAGCGCGAGGTTGAGATCGACCGGGCCGCGCATGGCGAACAGGATCGTCGTGCCGTCCCAGGAAATCTCGACGTCGCGCACCGCGCCGAGCCCGGCCGTCTCGCGCTCGGTGACGTTGATGGCCGCGGCGCTGGGCGAGGCGCGGTCGCGGAAATACAGGTCCGCGCCGAAGTTGAAGGTGATCTGCTCGCGCGCGTCCGACGGCTGGAAGTTGCCCTGGTCGTCGACCGCGAGCGGCTCGCGCACGTAGGCGATCGGGAAATCCAGTACGACCGGGTCCGGGTCCTGGCCGGAGCCGATGCTCACGCCGTCGCCGCTGCCGCCGCAGCCGGCGAGGGCCAGTACGCCGCCCGCCGCAACCTGCCGCGCCAGTCGGCGCCAGGTTGCAAGCCGGCCGTTTCGTGATTGTCTGTTCATGTCGATCACCTCGGACACCACTTGCGTGTCGCTTCCGTGTGCCGTCGTCGCTTGCAGGGCAACGCGGCGTTCCATTGCCGCGGCGTGCGTCGCGCGCGCTGCGCATCGGCACGGAAGTAACGAGTCATAGTGGACCTGCGTGGCACGGCATACCGTTAACGCGATCACACCTTCCCGCGAACGTGTGCGCGCCAACGAGCCCCGCGCATGTCGCGCAAGTCGTCGTCGTTACGCTCGCGCCCGAGTATAGGAAAGCGAAAATGCGCGCGTAATGTCTCGAATGCACGACAGTACGCAAAGTCAAATGTCGCGCCCGCGCGGGTCGGCAAGCAGTAACCGGCTGCGTGGCACCACCGCCGACGACCCGCGCACCGTTTCGCCCGGGCAACAGGCTGCGAAGTCGCCTTGACGTTACGTGCCCTGCAGAGGCGCCCGGCGATCGGCGGCAATAGCCGCTGCGCAGCCGCCGGTGGCCGGTGGGCACTGACACTGGACGGCAGCCTGTCTGTATTCGGCGACAGCGAAAAGCCGGTTCCTTTTCAGGCACTTGACGCGCCACCGCGGCGGGGCTGTACGAAGCTGCCGACAAGCGCTTGACATATGGCGGCGCCGGCAGCGCGCGGCCGCTCGTCGATAAAACTATGAATTAATTATGATTTCCTCGTTTCTGCGGCGAGCGCGCCGGGGCTGGCACAGCCCTTGCTTCGTTCTGCAGGGAACGGTGCCCATCGGTGCAGGACTCGAGCCCGGGGGCGGGGATTGTGAAGACACTCACGGAGACGCGGCCGCGCCTGCTGCATAGTCGGTCCAGGCGTCGCCACGGGGCCCAGGGACGAGCCTTCGCCGCACACCGTTCGGGGGCAGTACCGATAACTAAACGGAATTAGCCATGAACAACAACAGGACGTCGACAGAATCCCGCTTGCGAATCGCCTGCCGGCTCAAGGGCGCGCTGGCCGTCGCCTCGCTCGGCGTGGTACTCGCCGCGCCCGCGATGGCCGGTCCGCGCGAACAGGCCAAGACGATGCACGACCGTCTCGCCGGCGTGCCGCCTACCGAGAGCGTGTTGGCGCAGATGGAGGCGGAGATCGCCGTCAATCCGCTGACCGCGGCATACACGGCGATGAACGATCCCAACTTCTACAACGTGACGTTGAAGAACTTCGTGGCGCCTTGGACTAATCGCGAGCAGAACGTGTTCGTGCCGCTGAACGACTACATCGCCACTGTCGTCGGCATGGTACGCGACGACGTGCCGTTCAATACGCTGCTGTCCGCCGACATCCTGTACATCGGCGCGGCAGGGCTCGGCCTGCCGGCCTACTCGAACAGCAACAACGACCACTACGAGCAGCTCGAGGCCCGCGGCCTCGACATGCAGTCCGGCCTCGTGCAGACGACGCAGTCGGCGGTCACCGGTCTGCCGACCGAGGCCACCGCGGGCGTCATGACGACGCGGGCCGCGGCCGAGGCGTTCTTCATCGCCGGCACGAACCGGGCGATGTTCCGCTTCACGATGCTGAACCACATGTGCAACGACATGGAGCAGGTGCACGACACGCGCCTGTCGCCCGACCGCATTCGCCAGGACGTCAGCCGCTCGCCGGGCGGCGACAGCCGGCTGTTCCTGAACAACTGCGTCGGCTGCCACAACGGCATGGACCCGATGGCGCAGGCCTTCGCCTACTACAACTTCAACGAGACCACGGGCTCGATCGAATACACGCCGGGCCAGGTCCAGCCGAAGTATTTCAACAACGACACCAATTTCCCGTTCGGTTTCCGCACGCCCGACGACGCGTGGGAGAACTACTGGCGCAGCGGCCAGAACCAGTTCCTCGGTTGGGACAACGCGCTGCCGGGATCCGGTAACGGCGCGAAGTCGATGGGCGAGGAGCTGGCGTCGAGCGATGCCTTCGCGCAGTGCCAGGTCAAGAAGGTATTCCGCGCTGTCTGTCTCAGGGAGCCCGAGAACCAGGCGGACCGCACCCAGGTCCAGCAAATGGTGACGTCCTTCAAGGGCGGCTATTCGATGAAGCAGACGTTCGCCGAGGCGGCCGTCTACTGCATGGGCGAGTGAGGAGACAGACCATGGAACAGGTAATTCGCCCGGCAATGGACAGCGCACTGCGCCTCGTAACCCCGCTCGCTTTCTTGGTGCTCGCCGCCTGTGGCGGCGGTGCGGCGACGACCGAAAACCCGGTCACGAGCGTCACGCCGCCGTCCACCTACCAGGGCCCGCCGCCGGCCACCGCGGACGTGCAGGCCTTCAAGCTCAACGTCTGGGACAACGTGCAGTCCGAAAACCGCTGCGGCGCCTGCCACAACGAGTCCTTCGGCCAGACGCCGATGTTCGCGCGCCACGACGACGTCAACCTCGCCTACGAGGCCGCGAACACCGTCGTCGACCTCGTGCAGCCGAACAACTCGCGCCTGGTGAGCAAGGTCGGCGGCGGCCACAACTGCTGGCTGACCGACGCCGGCGCCTGCGCCGACATCATGACGACCTGGATCGAGAACTGGGCCGGCGACACCGCCGGGGGCGGCCGCGAGATCGTGCTCGAGGCGCCGCCGGAACAGGATCCGGGTTCCAGCAAGAACTACGCGAACGCGACCGTGCAGGACTTCGAGGTCCTCGTGCACGGGCCGCTGCTGACCCAGTACTGCGCCGGCTGCCACAGCTCGTCGGCGCCGACGCCGCAGCAGCCCTACTTCGCCGAGGCCGACGCGGTCACGGCCTTCGACGCCGCGCGCTCGAAGATGGACCTGGACGACCCGGCGGCCTCGCGCTTCGTCGTGCGCCTGAGGAGCGAATTCCACAACTGCTGGGACGTCGGCTGCGCTGCGTCCGGCCAGGCGATGGAGGACGCGATCCAGGCCTTCGCCGACACGGTGCCGCTGACGGAGCTGGACCCGGCGCTGGTGCATTCGAAGGCGCTGCGCATCGTCGACGGCACGATCGCCTCCGGCGGCAACCGCTTCGAGGGCAACCAGATCGCGCTGTGGGAGTTCAAGACCGGCTCCGGCACGACGGCCTTCGACACCTCGGGCGTGGACCCGGCCATCGACCTGAGCCTGTCCGGCGACGTGACCTGGTTCGGCGGCTGGGGCATCACGATCAACGACGGCAAGGCGCAGGGCACGACGACCGCGTCGAAGAAGCTGCACGACCTGATCACCGCCACCGGTGAATACTCGATCGAGGCCTGGGTCGTGCCGGCGAACGTCGCGCAGGAGATGGCGCGGATCGTCAGCTACTCGGCCGGCGACCAGGCGCGCAACTTCACGCTGCAGCAAACGCTGTACGACTATAATTTCCTGCACCGCTCGACCGAGACCAGCCTGAACGGCGACCCGGCGCTGTCGACGCCGTCGGCCGACGAGGTCCTGCAGGCCTCGCTTCAGCACGTCGTCGCCAACTACAGCCCGGTCGACGGACGCAGCCTGTACGTCAACGGCGAGCTGGTCACGCAGGCCGACCCGGTGCCGGGCGGCACGCTGGTCGACTGGCAGGACACTTTCGCGCTGGTACTGGGCAACGAGGTGTCCAACAGCGGACTGTGGCAGGGCACGCTGCGCATGGTCGCGATTCACAACCGGGTGCTGACGCCGGAACAGGTGGTGCAGAACTTCGACGTCGGCGTCGGCGAGAAATTCTTCCTGCTGTTCTCTATCGCCGACATCATCGGCGTGCCGTCGACCTACATCCTGTTCGAGGTCTCGCAGTACGACAGCTACGGCTACCTGTTCAACCAGCCGCACTTCATCACGCTGGACGCTGCACAGCAGCCCGAAGGCATCCCGCTGCAGGGGCTGCGGATCGGCATCAACGGCGAGGAAGCACCGGTCGGCCAGACCTACGCGAACATGGACGTGACGCTTTCGGCGTCGCAGTTCGGCGAGCTCGGCCAGCCGCTGTCCGACCTCGGCGCCGTCGTGCCGCTCGAGAAGGGTCCGGAGGACGACGAGTTCTTCCTGACCTTCGACCTGCTCGGCAGCCAGAGCTACGTGCGCACCGACGACCCGCCGCTCGTGATCACGCCGGAGGACCTGCCGCCGGCACAGCGCATCGGCGTGCGCACCTTCGACGAGATCAACGCGACGATGGCGCTGGTGACCGGCGTCGACCCGGAGACGCCCGCGGTCGACACGACCTACCAGGGCCTGCGCCAGTCGCTGCCGGCCGTCGAGGACATCCAGACCTTCCTGTCCTCGCACCAGGTCGCGATCGCCCAGCTCGCGATCGAGTACTGCAACGCGCTGGTCGAGGGTCCGGATGCGGCGACCTACTTCCCGGGCTTCGACTTCAACCAGTCGCCGGCCGCGGCCTACTCTGGCGCGAACCGCAACCTGGTCATCGATCCGCTGATCGACCGGATCATGGGCATCGGCATCCAGACCCAGCCAGACTTCACCGCGGTACGCGACGAACTCGGCTACGTGGGCTCGGACGGCGTGCGCCCGGACAACCTGGTCGACCGGCTGCTCGTCAGCCCGGACAACCCGAACACGCGAGCGATCGCGAAGGGCGTCTGCGCGGCCGTGCTCGGCAGCGCTGTCACCACCGTTCAGTAATCAAGGACGAAACAGAGGCAAATCCATGGCCAGCAAACGGCAAAGACGCGACTTCGATGCGCCGCAGTTCCACCCGGACCATGCCCGGCCGCTCACCCGCCGGGACTTCGTGGCGCAGGGCTTCCTGTCGGGCTCGGCCTTCGCGCTCGGCGGCGGCGTCCTGTCGCTGTTCTCCAACCCGCGCGACGCGTTCGCAGCGCTGTCGGACGACCTGACCCCGCTCCTGTCCAACCCGTGCAACATCGCGACGGTCGGCGCAGGCAAGATTCCTTTTATCTGCTTCGACCTCGCGGGCGGCGCGAACATCGCCGGCTCGAACGTGCTGATCGGCCGCGAGGGCGGCCAGCTCGACTTCCTCGGCACCTCGGGCTACGAGAAGCAGGGCATCCCGGGCGACATGGTGCCGGGCCTGAACGACCCGACCACCGGCCTGCCCTACGCGAACACGGACTTCGGCCTGGCGTTCCATTCCGACAGCGCGTTCAAGCGCGGCATGGAGCGCAGCCTGTCGCCGGGCCGCGCGGCCAACATCAACGGCGCCGTCATCCCGGCCCGCTCTGACAACGACACCGGCAACAACCCGCACAACCCCTTGTACGGCATCGCGCGCGCGGGTGCCGACGGCTCGATCCTGACGCTCGCCGGCAGCGAGAACACGGACTCGGGCGGCAACTCGATGGCGCCGGCCATGCTGATGAACCCGGAGCAGCGCCCGACCAAGGTCGACCGGCCGAGCGACGTCACCGGCCTGGTCGACACCGGCCAGCTCGTCGGCATCCTGGGTCCCGACGACGCGACCGCGGTCATGGAGTCGATCTACCGCATCAGCGCGCAGAAGATGAACACCGTCGACGCCGGCCAGCCGATCACGACCGACGACGTCGTCAAGGACATGGTCCGCTGCGGCTACCTGAAGGCGGCCGACATCGCCGACCGCTTCGGCGCTACGCCGCTCGACCCGGCCGACGACCCGGCGATCGTCGGGCCGACCGGCATCTTCACCGAGGCCGAGTTCAACGACAACGGCCGTGACGGCCAGGAATTCCGCAAGACCGCCTCGATGATGAAGCTGGTCATCAACGGTTTCGCCGGTGCCGGCTGCATCGAGATGGGCGGCTACGACTACCACGGCGGCCGCCGCGCCGAGGGCGAGGTCAAGGACGAGCGCGCGGGCCGCTGCATGGGCGCGTGCATCGAGTACGCGGCGCGCGTCGGCGTGCCGCTGATGCTCTACGTGTTCTCGGACGGCTCGCTGTCCTCGAACGGCGTCATCGACAACACCGCCGAGGGCCGCGGCAAGGGCGAATGGGTCAGCGACGACTCCTCGACTGCCGCCGCCTTCTTCATGGTCTACAACCCCGCCGGCAGACCGGTCCTGCGCGGCGCGACGCCCGAGCAGCAGGCATTGCACCAGCAGATCGGCTACATGTCGTCCGACGGCTCCGTGCAACGAGCGGCGACGCCGGCGGCCAACAACGTCAACCTGCTCGTCAACACGATCATCCTGAACTACATGGCGCTGCACGGCGAGGAAGGCAATTTCGCCACGCTGTTCCCGAACCACGGGCTCGGCGACAACTCGCTGCGCGACGCCATGACGGCATTCGACGCGATCGTCAGCGGCACGATCGGTCCACTGGCCCCCGCCTGAAGCGACCCTGAAAACCCCTTGAAGGGTCTGCGTCAGCCTGAGCCGGCGGGGCTTTCCCGCCGGCTCTTTTTTTGTGTCCGGCGCGCTCGCGCGCCGCTGCCTGCGCCGCCATAATGCGCGCTGACCACGCCGCGACGGACGCCAGCCGATGACCGAAAGCCAGGGTATAGACGAGCTGTTCGCCTGCCCGCGCTGTGACCGCACGCCGCTCGAGCGCGCGCAGAGTGGCTACCGTTGCGGCGGCTGCAAGACCGCGTTTCCGCTGGTCGGTGAGATTCCGTGGCTGTTCGCGGAGCCGGACGCGAGTCTCGGCGAATGGCGCAATCGCCTGCATTTCGCGCTCAAGCGCCACGCCCACGAGGCGCAGCGGCTGCAGGCCGAGCTGATCGGCGACGATCATCCGGAGCTCACCCGGCGACGTCTCGAGCTGGCGAAAACCGCGAGCGAGAAGCACCGGCAGTTGCTGCGCAACCTGCTGGCACCGATCGAAATGCAGGCGCTCGAGGCCAGCTACGAGTCGCACCTCGCGCTGCGCACGCGCCTGCCGGCGGACCAGGGGCTCGACACCTACTACGCCAACGCGCACCGCGACTGGTGCTGGGGCGAACGCGAGAACGAGGCCTCGCTCGCACAGCTCCGCCGCGCCCTCGGCGATCCCGACGAGCCCGCGCTCGGCGACACGCTGGTGCTCGGTGCCGGCGCCGGCAGGCTCGCCTACGACGTCCACCAGGCACTCGGCTGCGTGCGCACCGTCGCGCTGGATTTCAACCCGCTGCTACTGTTCATCGCGCGCGACGTCGTGCGCGGCGAACAGCTGCAGCTCTGGGAGTTCCCGCTCGCGCCGCGCACGCTCGAGGATACGGCCGTGCTGCGCACGCTGGCGGCTCCGGAAGTCGTGCGCGGGGGCTTCAACCTGGTCGCCGGCGACGTGCTGCGCGCGCCGTTCGCCGCCGGCGCGTTCGACGCCGTCCTGACGCCGTGGCTGGTCGACATCGTCAGCGAGGACTACCCGGTGTTCGCGGCGCGCGTGAACCGGCTTCTGAAACCGGGCGGGCGTTGGCTGAATTTCGGCTCGCTCGCGTTCGCGCACGCGGAGCGCCGGCGCCGCTACAGCGCCGAAGAGGTCGTCATGCTCACCGAAGCGGCGGGCTTCGCCGCGCCGGAGGTCGTCCAGGCGGACATTCCCTACATGTGCTCGCCGGCGAGCCGCAACGCCCGCGTCGAGACCGTGTTCACGTTTGCCGCGACCAAGCGCGACGAAGTGCCTGCGCCCGCGCGGCACAAGGCCCTGCCGGACTGGATCGTGACCGGCAAGGAGCCGGTGCCGCTCCTGCCGTCGTTCCGCACGCAGGCGCTGTCGACGCAGATCTACTCTTTCATCATGTCGCTGATCGACGGGCGGCGCTCGATCGAGGACATGGCGAAGCTGCTCGAGCAGCAGAAGCTGATGACGCGCCAGGAGGCGATGCCGGCGATCCGGCACTTCCTGACGAAGATGTACGACGACAGCCAGAACCAGCCGGGCTACTAGCCGGAACTGGTGCATTCCCGTCGCACTCGACGCGTCGGGGATCAGGGCGAAGGCGCAGGAACGCGGGCAGCGCGTCGCCGCAGCCGACGCCAGCCGGGCGGTCGGCGCGGCCGGCTAGTGCCTGGTGCCGAGGCGCCGGCTCAGGAAGTCGCCGATGTCGCGGATCGCGTGCCTGGCTTCGGGCATCTGGCCGGCGAAATACTGGAACACGTGCCACATGTCCGGCCAGATCTGCAGCGTCACGTCGCCGCCCGCCGCGGACAGCCGGTCGGACAGCCGGGTCGAGTCGGACAGCAGGATTTCGTGGTCACCGACCTGGATGAACACAGGCGGCAGCCCGGTCACGTCCGCGAACACGGGCGAGACGCGCGGGTCGTCGACCTCGTCGCGCTCGCAGTAGTAGTCCGCCACCTCGTCCATGCGCTCCGGGCGGAACAGCGGGTCCAGCTCGGCGCGGGTCCGCATCGACTCGCCCGACGCCGTGAGGTCGAGCCACGGCGACAGCAACAGCACGGCGCCGGGCAGCGGGTCGCCCGCGTCGCGCAGGGTGATCAGCGTCGCCATCGTCAGGCCACCGCCGGCAGAGTCGCCGCCGATCGCGATCTGCGCCGGGTCCTCGCCCTGCTCCAGCAGCCGCCGGTACACGGCGCAGGCATCCTCGATCGACGCCGGAAAGCGGTGCTCCGGGGCCAGCCGGTAATTCGGCAGCACGGCGCGCACGCCGGCCGCCTTCGCGATGTGCCCGACCAGCGCGCGGTGCGTGCGGCTGCTGCCCATCACGTAGGCGCCGCCGTGCAGGTAATACAGCAGCGGCGCCCGGTCGCAGCCGGTCGGCACGAGCCAGTCGCAGTCGATGCCGGCGACGGTCGCGTGGCGCAGCGCGATCCCGCGCGGCCGGCGCATGCGTCCGGCCATTTGCTCGAAGCGCGCCCGCAGCATGCCGAGGTCGCTGTCGGGATTGATGTCGTTGAAATGGCGGCGCGCGAGGAAGCGGATCAGGCGCGCGCGGAGACTGGGCATCGGCGGGTGGCTGGCGTCGGGCGGCGGCCGCTCAGCGCTCGAGGTACTGAAGCTTGTCGGAGACCTCGCGCCACTCGTCGGCGTCTTCCGGCGGGTCCTTCATTTCCGTGATCACGGGCCACTCGGCCGCGAGTTCGCGGTTCAGCTCGAGGAAGCTCTCCTGCCCGGCCGGCAGCTCGTCCTCCGAATAGATCGCCTCGACCGGGCACTCGGGTTCGCACAGCGTGCAGTCGATGCATTCGTCGGGATCGATGACCAGCATGTTCGGTCCCTCGTGGAAACAGTCCACGGGACAGACCTCCACGCAGTCGGTTAGTTTGCACTTGATGCAGGCTTCGGTAACGACGAAGGTCATGCGGCGGATCCGGGAAGCTAGGGGAAAACGGGAGCCTACGCTAGTCGAAGCGGCGCGGCACATCAAGCCCGCGCGCGGGGCCGGACGGGCCGCGGAATCTGCGACAATGCGCGCTCGCAACGGGCACAGCAGGAGCCGGCATGAGCGTTACCGATCTCGAGACCCGCGACGGCGTCGCGATCATCAGCATCGACAACCCACCCGTCAACGCGCTGTCGCAGGCGGTGCGCGCGGGCCTCGTCGAACGCCTCGAGGCGGCGCTCGCCGACGACGGCGTCGCGGCGATCGTGCTCGCCTGCCGCGGTCGCACGTTCATCGCGGGCGCCGACATCCGCGAGTTCGGCCAGCCCCCGCAGCCGCCCCACCTGCCGGACGTCGTGCTGGCGCTGGACGCGGCCCACAAGCCCGTGGTCGCCGCGCTGCACGGCACGGCGCTCGGCGGCGGCCTCGAAATCGCGATGGGCTGCCACTACCGCGTGGCCGCGGCCGGTGCACGGCTCGGCCTGCCGGAGGTGACGCTCGGCCTGCTGCCCGGCGCCGGCGGCACGCAGTTGCTGCCGCGGCTGATCGGCGCAGAGGCCGCGCTCGACATGATGCTCGACGGCAAGCCGGTCACCGCGGAGGCCGCGGCCAAGGCCGGCCTAGTTGACGAAGTCTGCGCGGACGACGCGCTG
>CALALV010000100.1 GCA_937925605.1 uncultured Woeseia sp. | reverse complement strand
CGCTGGCTGGGCGCAGCGAGCGGCGCGCTGATCGCCGCGTCGCTGGCGCTGTGGCTGGTCGGCGCGCCACCGCTTTCGCAGGCGCCCGCGCCGGGCCTGCCGGGGATCACTATGACGGTCGCCGAACCGCACACGCTGCGCCTGCTGTTCGATTCCGGCAGCGCGCTCGCCGACGCGCGGCTCACGGTCGAGCTGCCGCCCGGCGTCGCGCTGGCCGGCTTTCCCGGCCGGCGCGAGGTGAGCTGGCACACCAGCCTCGAGGCCGGGCGCAACCTGCTGCCGCTGACGCTGGTCGCCATGGACGGAGCCGGCGGCGAACTGCTGGCGCGGCTCGAACACGGCGGCGCGGAACGCACGTTCCGGCTGCAGATCACGACACGGACGCACGACGCGAAGGAGACGACATGAAACGGATCAATGGATTGCAACGGGGCTGTGCGCTGGGCTGCACGCTTGGCCTGCTGGCGCTCGCGCCGGCGACGCAGGCCGACGAGCACGACGAACTCGAGGTCACGATCCAGGTGCTCGACGAGGTCGACGACCTCGACGATCTGAGCGAGATGCGCGGACCCGACGAAGACCTCGTCATCGACGACGACGAGGACGGCGCCGACCCCGGCGAGGCCGGCGACGAGGAAGCCGCGCGCGAGTTCGACGGCATCGAGGACGACTTCGAGCACGACGACGTCGACGACGACCTCGAGCGGGACCTCGACGAGGAAGACGACTTCGAGGAAGAAGAGGACGTCGAGGACGACGATTTCGACGATCTGCCGGACGACGAGGACGAGGGCGACGACGAGCCGACCGACGAGGCCGTCTGAGCGCCGCACCGGTTCGGGACGCCGGCGGGACCGCCCGTAGGGCCCGCCGGCGCCCCGGATTGGCCCGAAATCCTTGAGCTACGTCGCGGTTTTGACAGGAATCGCTGGCAAGCGCCGCCGCTTTGGGTAGTTTAGGCGACGACGCCTTTCTGACCGCCGATGCGACCGATGCGACCGATCCGCCGACCGTCCGCAGCCCGCCTGCCCCTGCTCTGCGCCTGCCTGCTGCTGGCGCCCGCCGCCGTGCTCGCGGAGACCGAGCCGGAGCTGTTCGAGGACGGCAACCGGCTGTTCCGCGACGGACTGTACTGGGCCGCGCTGCTGCGCTACGAGCAGGCGCTCGACGCGGGCTACGACAGCCCGCTCTTGCACTACAACACGGGCGTCGCCCACTACCGTGCCCGGCAGTTCCGGCGCGCCCGCGAGGCCTTCGAGCGCGCGGCCACGGCGCCCGGCTTCGCGACCGTCGTCGAGTACAACCTCGGGCTGACCGCGATGGCCGCCGGCGACCGGTCCACGGCGCTCCGGCATTTCCGCCCGGTGCGCGAGCAGTCCGCGCGCCCTGAGCTCGCGGCGCTGGCGGCGCGGGCGATCGCGCGGCTCGAAAACGACGACCTGCCCGCCGTCGCCGGCAGCGAGCCCGCGTTCCGGCCGGTCGAGAGACCGGGCGGCTTCAGCGTCGACGTCGAGCTCGGCATCGGCAGCGACGACAACGTCTTCCGCAGCCCCGAGAATGCCTACGTCGACCGCGCGCAGGCCGGCAACCCGACCGTCACGCCGGTCGTGCAGTCCGGCCTGTACTACCCGCTCGACCTCGAGGCGCGTTACGCGGTCGGCAGCTTCGACCACGAGGCCTTCTTCGCGAGCTACCGCCTGGCCGGGCGCTACTACCCGGACGCCGAGCTCGAGTACGGCAGCGAGTACTCGCAGCAGCTCGCCTTCGGCTCCCGCTATCACCGCCGCTCGGAAAACCGGGAACGCAAGATCGAGAGCGCGTTCACGATCGCCGAGCACGACGAGATCTGGTACGACCGCGACGACGGCAGCGAACGCGTCGTCGACGGGCAGCCCGCGGGCGACCGCTTCGAGTACCGCCGCTACGGCCCGGAACTGTGGGCGCGCCAGTCGTTCTCGCGGCTGTCCTTCAACGTCTACGGCAAGGGCCAGATCTGGAACTACAACAGCGTCGCCGACCTGCCGGAGTACGACCACGAGTACCTGCGCGGCGGCCTGAGCGCCCAGTACCGCTTCACGTCGACCTCGCTGATCCGCCTCGAGGGCGACTACTGGACCCGCCGCTTCGGCGAGCGGCCCTCGTACTCGCTGGACGGCAGCCAGGCACTCGGCAACCCGCCCGTGCGCTACGACTACGTGAACTTCGGCGCCACCGCGCGCCAGCGGATCACGCGCTGGTTCTGGTTCGGCCTGCGCTACGCGCGCACCGAGCGCACCGACGAACACGTCGGCTACAACGACTACATCCGCGACAGCTACGGCGCGGAGTTCAGCCTGACGCTCGGCGACCGGGTCAAGCTGAGCGCGGAAGGCTGGTACCGCAACTACAACTTCGTGCGTGCTTTCGCGTTCAACGACCCGGCCGCGGGCCGGCGGACGCTGGAGACCGCCGACGGCCGGCTCAGCGCGCGCTGGGAGCTGACCGATACGCTCGCCCTCGTCGGCAGCTACGACTACGCCGAGGTCGCGTCGAACGACGCGCGCGTGGAGTACGTCCGCAGCCAGTACGCGCTCTCGCTGCGCTGGCGCAACTGAGCTGATTTTCGGACCGCGCGGCCGGCCGTGCACGCGGCCCGCGGCGGGCCCGGTCTGCTAGACTCACGGGTTTTCGGCGTCCCCCGCCGCGCTCCCCGATGGACGTTACCCCGATACTCGACTCCCTGAACGACGCGCAGCGCGAGGCCGTCGGCGCGCCGCTCGAGCCCGTGCTCGTGATCGCCGGCGCCGGCAGCGGCAAGACCCGGGTGCTGACCCACCGCGCGGCCTGGCTGATCGACGTCGAGGGCGCGAGCCCGCAGAGCCTGCTCGCCGTCACGTTCACGAACAAGGCGGCCGCCGAAATGCGCGGCCGCATCGAGAACCTGCTCGGCATGCCGGTCGGCCACCTGTGGATCGGCACCTTCCACGGCCTCGCGCACCGCCTTCTGCGGCGGCACTGGCGCGAGGCGAAGCTGCCGCAGAGCTTCCAGATCATCGACGCCGACGACCAGCTGCGGCTGATCAAGCGCCTGCTGAAGAGCCTCGAGTTCGACGACGGCCGCTGGGTGCCGCGCGAAATCCAGTACTTCATCAACCAGCAGAAGGACGAGGGGCTGCGGCCGCAGCACCTCGACGACGAGGGCGACCCGACCCGGCGGCAGCACATCGCGCTGTACGCGAGCTACCAGGAAGTCTGCGAGCGCGGCGGGCTGGTCGACTTTGCCGAGCTGCTGCTGCGCGCGCACGAACTGTGGCGGGACCAGCCGCAGGTGCTCGAACACTACCGGCGACGCTTCCGTTACCTGCTGGTCGACGAATTCCAGGACACGAACGCGATCCAGTACGCGTGGCTGCGCATGCTGGCGGGCGAGTCCGGCATCCTGTTCGCGGTCGGCGACGACGACCAGTCGATCTACCGCTGGCGCGGCGCGCGGGTCGAGCACATCTACCGCTTCCAGAAGGACTTCCCGAACGCGCGCGTCGTCAAGCTCGAGCAGAACTACCGTTCGACCTCGACGATCCTGAACGCGGCGAACGCCGTGATCGCGAACAACCACTCGCGCATGGGCAAGAACCTGTGGACCGACGGCCGGCAGGGCGAGCCGGTGCGCGTTTACTCGGCCTACAACGAACGCGACGAGGCCGAGTTCATCGTCGGTCGCCTGCGCGAATGGAGCGAGCAGGGCCACGCGCGCACGGACGCCGCGGTCCTGTACCGCTCGAACGCGCAGTCGCGGGTCCTGGAAGAAGCGCTGATGAACGCGCGTATCCCGTACCGCGTCTACGGCGGCCTGCGCTTCTTCGAGCGCCAGGAGATCAAGGACGCGCTCGCCTACCTGCGGCTGGTCGCGAACCGCGACGACGACAGCTCCTTCGAGCGGGTCGTAAACCGGCCGACCCGCGGCATCGGCGCGCGCACGGTCGAGACGATGCGGGCCTACGCACGCGCCAACGCGTGCTCGCTGTGGCGCGCGGCCGGCGCCGTCGCCAGCGATACGCTGGGCGGGCGTGCCGCGTCCAGCGTGCTCGCGTTCATGCAGCTGATCGAGCGCATGGCCCGCGACGTCGAGGCGCTGGAGCTCGCGGACAAGGTCGATCACGTGATCGGGATGAGCGGACTCGTGGATTTCTTCCGCAAGGAAAAGGGCGAGAAGGGCGAGACCCGCATCGAGAACCTCGAGGAGCTGGTCAGCGCCGCGCGCAGCTTCGCGCCGGACGCCGCCGAGGAGGAAATGAGCGAGCTGGACGCGTTCCTCGCGCACGCGGCGCTCGAAGCCGGCGAGGGGCAGGCCGACGCCTGGGAGGACTGCGTGCAGCTGATGACGATGCACTCGGCGAAGG
Source organism: uncultured Woeseia sp. (assembly GCA_937925605.1). Classification (GTDB taxonomy): domain Bacteria; phylum Pseudomonadota; class Gammaproteobacteria; order Steroidobacterales; family Woeseiaceae; genus Woeseia. The sequence goes on along the minus strand of CALALV010000100.1, from coordinate 14,721 downwards.
GGCTCGAATTCCCGCTGGTCGTCATGTGCGGCATGGAGGACGGGCTGTTCCCGCACCAGCGCTCGCTGAACGACGCCGACGGCCTCGAGGAGGAGCGCCGCCTCTGCTACGTCGGCATTACGCGCGCCCGCCAGGCGCTGTACCTGACGCACGCCGAGCAGCGCCGGCTGCACGGCATGGACAGCTACGCCGTGCCGTCGCGTTTCATACGCGAGATCCCGGCGGAGCTGGTCGAGGAGATCCGGCCGCGCGTACAGGTCAGCCGCCCGGTGCGGACCCGGCACGCAGGCGGCGGCAGCCGTCCGGACAGCGCGGCCGAGATCGGCGTGCGCCTGGGCCAGCGCGTCCGCCACGGCAAGTTCGGCGACGGCGTGATCCTGAACTGCGAGGGTCACGGCGCGCACGCCCGGGTCGAGGTCAACTTCGAGAACGCGGGCACGAAGTGGCTGGTGCTGAACTATGCCAATCTTGATCTGATGTAGAATCGCCCGGGAGACGAGAACAACAAGCCGCAGGCGCGCCCCTGCGCGAACCCCGGCAGCCAGGAACCCGGCTCTCCTATGAAAATTCTCATACTCGGCGCCGGCCAGGTCGGCTCTTCCGCGGCCTACCACCTGTCTCGCGAAGAGGCGAACGAGGTCACGGTCGTCGACATGCGCGCCGACGTGCTGCGCGAGCTGCAGGACCGTCTCGACATCCGCACCGTGGTCGGCCACGCGGCCTACCCCGAGGTGCTCGAGCGCGCCGGCGCGAACGACGCGGACATCATCGTCGCGCTCACCGATTCCGACGAGACCAACATGGTGGCCTGCCAGGTCGCCTACACGCTGTACCACACGCCGACCAAGATCGCGCGCATCCGCGCGGCCGAGTACATGAGCGCGAAGAAGCTGTACACGCAGGACGCGATCCCCGTGGACGTGCGCATCAGCCCGGAGCAGCTCGTCTGCGAGTATGTCGCACAACTGATCCTGTACCCGGGTGCGCTGCAGGTGCTCGACTTCGCGAACGGCCGCGTGCGGCTGGTCGGTGCGCGCGCCGATGCCGACGGCCTGCTCGTGGGCCAGCAGATCGCGACGCTGAAGGAGCACATCCCGAACACCGAGGGCCGCATCGCCGCGATCTACCGCAAGGGCCAGTCGCTGGTGCCGGACGGCGACACGGTGATCCAGGAGGGCGACGAGGTCTTCTTCATTGCCGCGCGCAAGGACATCCGCGTGTTCATGAGCGAGATGCGCAAGCTCGAGGACCCGGTGCGGCGGGTCGTGATCGCCGGCGGCGGCAACATCGGCGTGCGCCTCGCGCTGAAGCTCGAGCAGACCAACCAGGTGAAGATCATCGAGCGCGACCAGAAGCGCGCGCGCTACATCTCGGAGCAGCTCAACAAGGCGATCGTGCTGGTCGGGGACGCGGCGGACGAGGAGCTGCTGCTCGAGGAGAACATCGACAACGTGGACGTATTCTGCGCGCTGACCAACGCGGAGGAAGCGAACATCCTGTCGGCGATGCTCGCCAAGCGCCTGGGCGCGCACAAGGTCATGGCGCTGATCAACCGACCGTCCTACGCGGAGCTGGTCGAGTCCGGAACGATCGACATCGCGATCTCGCCGCAGCAGGTCACGATCGGCTCGCTGCTCGCGCACGTGCGCCGCGGCGACGTCGTCAAGGTGCACTCGCTGCGGCGCGGCGCGGCCGAGGCGATCGAGGCGGTCGCGCACGGCACCGGCAAGGAGTCGAAGGTCGTCGGCCGGAAGATCGAGGACATCGAGCTGCCGCGCGGCACGACGATCGTCGCGCTGGTGCGCGGCGAGCAGGTCATCATCGCCCACCACGACACGGAGGTCGAAACCGACGACCACGTGATCCTGTTCATGACCGACCGCCGCAAGATCGAGGACCTCGAGAAACTGTTCCAGGTCGGCGTGTCCTTCGTCTGAGGCCCTGCGGCGATGAACTGGACCATCGTGCAACGCATCCTCGGGCTGCTGCTGATGATCTTCAGCGTGACGATGCTGCCGCCGATCGTCGTCAGCCTGCTGTTCGGCGAAGACGCCTGGCTGCCGTTCGCCGAGGGCTTCGCGCTGACCTTCGTCGCGGGCCTGCTGATCTGGCTGCCGGTACGGCGGCAGCGCCGCGAGCTGCGCCTGCGCGACGGCTTCGTCGTCGTCGCCTCGTTCTGGACCGTTCTCGGCACCTTCGGCGCGGCTCCGCTGTTTCTCGCCGACGTGCCGTCGATGTCGTTCACGGACGCGGTGTTCGAGTCGATGTCGGGCCTGACGACCACCGGCGCGACGGTGCTGACCGGCCTCGACACGCTGCCGAAGTCGATACTCTATTATCGCCAGCAGCTGCAATGGCTGGGCGGCATGGGCATCATCGTGCTGGCGGTCGCGGTGCTGCCGATGCTCGGCGTCGGCGGCATGCAGCTGTACCGGGCCGAGACGCCGGGGCCGGTCAAGGACACCAAGCTGACGCCGCGCATCACCGAGACTGCGAAGGCGCTGTGGTACGTGTACCTCGGCTTCACGATCACCTGCTCGCTCGCGTACTGGCTGGCGGGCATGGACGTGTTCGACGCGATCTGCCACGCGTTCTCGACGGTCGCGATCGGCGGCTTCTCGACCCACGACCTGTCGATCGGCTACTTCAACAGCACGGCCATCGACCTGGTCGCGATCCTGTTCATGTTCCTGGCGGGTATCAATTTCTCGCTGCACTTCTTCGCCTGGCGCTTCGTGCAGGTCAAGCACTACGTCAACGATCCCGAGTTCCGCGCCTACGCCTTCCTGCTGCTGGTGCTGAGCAGCATCGTCATTGTCGCGCTCGGCTGGACCGGCACCTACAAGGATCCGGGGCAGGGCGTCATCAACGGCCTGTTCCAGGCGGTGTCGATCGCGACGACGACCGGCTTCACGACCGCCAACTACGCGGCCTGGCCCGGCGCGATCCCGGTGCTGCTGATTTTCTCGAGCTTCATTGGCGGCTGCGCCGGCTCGACCGCGGGCGGCATCAAGGTCATCCGCTGGCTGCTGATCTACAAGCAGGGCGTCCGCGAGATCGCGCGGCTCGTGCACCCCAGCGCGGAAATTCCGGTCAAGCTCGGCAGCAGCGCGGTGCCGTTCCGGGTCGTCGACGCGGTCTGGGGCTTCTTTTCCGTCTACGTGGTCGTGTTCGGCCTGATGCTGCTCGCCATGATGGCGACCGGGCTGGACCAGGTCACCGCGTTTTCCGCGGTGGCGGCGACGCTCAATAACCTGGGCCCGGGCCTCGGCGAGGTCGCCGCCGGCTTCATGACCCTGACCGACACGGCGAAGTGGATCGCGATGGGCGGCATGCTGCTCGGCCGGCTGGAGATCTTCACGCTGCTGGTGCTGGTGACCCCGACGTTCTGGCGGCACTGATGTCGGCGCGCCTCGAGGCCTTGCAGGCGATGCTCGAACGCGGGCAGGATTCCGCGCTGCTGCGCTTCTCGCTCGGCAGCGAGTACCTGGCCGCGGACCGCGCCGCGGAGGCGGTGCCGCAGCTCGAGGAGGCGATCCGGCAGGACCCGGGCTATTCCGCGGCGTACAAGCTGCTCGGCAAGGCGCTCGCGGCTTGCGGCGAGACGGGGCGGGCGATGCAGGCCTACCGCGACGGCATCGCGGTGGCGGAAGAGCGCGGCGACCGGCAGGCGGTCAGGGAGATGGGCGTGTTTCTCAAGCGACTGGCGAAGGACGCGGGCAAGGCGTGAACGACGAGGCACTGACGACCTGGTGCGACAGGCTGGACCGGTTCAGCGCGGTCACCGGCCGGGCGGTCGCGTGGCTGACCCTGCTGATGGTGCTCGTCACCGTCGTCGTCGTGGTCCTGCGCTACGCCTTCGACATCGGCCTGATCTGGCTGCAGGAATCGCTGACCTGGATGCACGCCGCCGTGTTCATGCTCGGCGCGGCGTGGACGCTCGAGCGCGACGAGCACGTGCGCGTCGACGTGTTCTACCGCGACCTGGGCGAGCGCCGGCGCGGGTTCGTGAACCTGCTCGGCACCTTGCTGTTCGTGCTGCCGCTCTGCGGCCTGGTCCTCTACGAGGGCTGGCCGTGGGTGCTGCGCGCCTGGGAGATCCGCGAGGTCTCGCGCGACACGGGCGGCCTGCCCTATCCCGCGATCCCGCTGCTGAAGAGCGTGCTGCTCGTCATGCCGCTCGCGGTCGCGCTGCAGGGCGTCTCGCTGGCGCTGCGCGCCGTCATCGCGATCCGGCGGGGCTGACGCGATGGAATGGGTCGCGCTCGTGATGTTCGTCGTCGTCGTGCTGCTGTTGCTGACCGGTTTCCCGGTCGCGTTCGGGCTCGGCGGCACCGCGCTCCTGTTCGCGTTCGGCGGTGTGCTCGGCGGCGGCTTCGAGCCCGCGTTCCTGACCGGCCTGCCGGCTCGGATCTTCGGCATCATGAACAACGAGACGCTGGTCGCGGTACCGCTGTTCGTGTTCATGGGCGTGACGCTGGAGCGGGCGCGTATCGCCGAGGACCTGCTCGAAACACTCGGCGTGCTGTTCTCGCGGCTGCGCGGCGGGCTCGGAATTGCCGTCACGCTGGTGGGCATGCTGCTCGCGGCGAGCACCGGCATCGTCGGCGCGACCGTCGTGACGATGGGCCTGCTGTCCCTGCCGACGATGCTGAAGCGCGGCTATTCGCCGGAGGTCGCGACCGGCACGATCTGCGCATCGGGCACGCTCGGGCAGATTATCCCGCCGTCGATCATCCTGGTCATGCTCGGCGACGTGATGTCGTCGGCCTACCAGCAGGCGCAGCTGCAGCAGGGCATGTTCTCGCCGAAGACCGTGTCGGTCGGCGACCTGTTCGCCGGCGCGCTGGTCCCGGGCCTGCTGCTGGTCCTGCTGTACATGCTGTGGCTGTTCGCCGTCGCGGTCGTCCGCCCGGCCTCGATGCCGCCGCACCGCGACGAGGGCGAGCGCGTCGCCGTCGGCCGCCTGCTCGGCGCGCTGACGCCGCCGCTCGCGCTGATCGTCGCCGTGCTCGGCTCGATCCTCGCCGGGCTGGCGACGCCGACAGAGGCCGCCGGCGTCGGCGCGGCCGGCGCACTCCTGATCGCGCTGGCGCGACGCGCACTGTCGCTCGAGCGCCTGCGCGAGGTCATGTACTCGACGACCCGCATCAGCAGCATGGTGTTCCTGATCCTGATCGGCGCCTCGGTGTTCTCGCTCGTGTTCCGCGGCTACGGCGGCGACGACGGCGTGCGCGAACTGCTCGGCCACCTGCCGGGCGGCGCGATCGGCGCGATGCTCGCGGTGATGCTGCTGATGTTCCTGCTCGGCTTCGTGCTCGACTTCATCGAGATCACGTTCGTCGTCGTGCCGATCGTCGGCCCGGTGCTGCTGGCCATGGGGCTCGACCCGGTCTGGCTCGGCGTGATGATCGCGATCAACCTGCAGACCTCGTTCCTGACCCCGCCGTTCGGCTTTGCGCTGTTCTACCTGCGCGGCGTCGCACCGCCCGAGGTGCGCACGGCGCAGATCTACCGCGGCGTGATCCCGTTCGTCGCGATCCAGCTGCTGATGCTCGTCATTCTCGCGGCCTTCCCCGCGCTCGTGACCTGGCTGCCGGAACGCATCTACGGCAGCTGAGATCCGCTAGCGGGCCAGCTCCTCGCGCATCCGCGCCTTCAGGTAGGAGTATTCGCTGACCCGCTGGTTCTCCGTCGACTTCGCGAGGAACGCGGACACCGATTCCTGCAGGCGCTGCGCCCACGGATCGCGCGCGGACAACTCGTTGAGTACGTCGGCCGCGTGTCCGGCGAGCAGTTCGAGCACTTCCGGCGGGAACTCGCGCAGCTCGAAGCCGGGCTCTTTCTTGAGTTCGGCGAGTGCCTGCGCGTTGCCGTAGATGTACTCGGCCTGGATATCGAGATTGATCGCCTGGCAGGTCGTCGCGACGATTTCCTGCAGGTCTTCCGGCAGCGAGTTCCATGCCTCGGCGTTGACGATGCATTCGATCAGCGGGCCGGGTTCGTGCCAGCCGGGGTAGTAGTAGTACTTCGCGGCCTTGTGCAGGCCGAGTGACAGGTCGTTGTACGGGCCGACCCACTCGGCCGCGTCGATGGCGTTCGTCTGCAGCGACGTGAAGATCTCGGACGCCGGCACGGTGATCTGGGTCGCACCGGCGCGCTGCATGACCTCGCCGCCGAGGCCCGGGATGCGCATCTTCAGGCCCTTGAGGTCGTCGACGGTGTTGATCTCGCGGTTGAACCAGCCGGCCATCTGGACGCCGGTCTGGCCGGCCGGGAACGGCACCAGTCCGTATTCCGCGTACAGCTCACGCCACAGCCCGAGTCCGCCGCCGTAGTAGAGCCACGCGTTCATCTCGTTCGCGTTGAGGCCGAACGGAACGGCCGTGAAATACTGCGCCGCCGGCACCTTGCCACGGTGGTAGTAGGAAGCATCGTGGCCCATCTGCGCCGTGCCGGCGCGCACGGCGTCGAAGACCTCGAGCGCAGGGACCAGCTCGCCGCCGGCGTAAACGTGGATCTTCAGGCGCCCGGCCGAGGCCTTTTCGATGCGCCTCGCGAGGTTCTCGGCGCCCAGGCCCAGGCCGGGCAGGCTCGGCGGCCAGGACGTGACCAGGTTCCAGCGGAAGGTCTCCTGGCTGCGCGCAGCGGCGCCGCCGGCAGGCTGCTCGCCGCCGCAGGCGACGGCGCCGGCCGCGACGGCCAGGCCACTGACAAACTCGCGTCGTTTCATACTGCTCGTGTCCGTGTCGGGGCGAAGCGCAGCAGTGTAGTGCGCGGCCGCTGGCGGGGGAAGCGTTTGCCGGGGGACGAGGCTTCCCACAGCGGCAGTACTCATGGCCGTTTTGTGGATATCAAATCCCACTTTTTTAATTATCGAGGCTTGGTGGGAATTTTTCTTCGTATTCCTGGCCTGAGGCGGGTCGTCGTGGGAGCTCAGGGCCGGAGTGGCCCCGGCCTTGGGCCGGGGCCGTCCCCTCCGTGGCCCGGACGCCGTCGTGGCGGCCCTCCCTGGGCCCGGTGCCGCGGGCTTCGCCGCGGCCCCGCCCGGATGGTCCAGACTGCCACGCCGCCGCGCCACGGCTGAGCGCCGAACCTCGCGATTCCGCGAACAAAGGCCGCGATTGGCGCCCCGCCCCGATTTCGGGCACCTTCGGGACGCGCGCGCCCCGGCAGGGTAGGAACGGCACCGGCCCGGCAGGGCGAGCGCCCGACGAACGGAGAGCAGATGATCGGACTGTTGCAGCGGGTCAGCGAGGCAAGCGTCACGGTGGACGGCGAGCGCATCGCGGCCATCGGCCGCGGCCTGCTGGTGCTGGTGGCGGTGCACCGCGACGACCAGCCGCGCGACGTGGCGCGGCTGGCCGAGCGCATTGCCGGCTACCGCGTGTTTCCGGACGCGGAGGGCCGCATGAACCGGAGCCTCGCGGACACGGGCCACGAGCTGTTGCTGGTACCGCAGTTCACGCTCGCGGCGGATACGCGCAAGGGCACCCGCGCCAGCTTCACGAAAGCGGCGGATCCGGCGGTCGGGGCCGACTTTTTCGAACGCCTCGCGGTCCAATGCGAGGATCGCCTCGGGCGCGTGGCCTGCGGCCGCTTCGGCGCCGACATGCAGGTGGCGCTGGTCAACGACGGCCCGGTGACCTTCTGGCTGGAGTCCTGAGGGTACAGGTCCGTGATTTGTGGCCGGTTTTATTGCGCCGCGAGGGGTATCATGCGGATAATTCGCGTCCGCTTGGGCGGCTGCCCGCGGGCGGCCCGAAGCGGCTGAGAGGGCAAGGGGACATTCCCCGGGAGTTACAGCCAGATGCTATCCAACATCGGTCCGATGCAACTGCTCATCGTACTGGTCATCGTGCTCGCTATCTTCGGCACGAAGCGACTGCGCACGCTCGGCTCGGACCTGGGCAGCGCCGTCAAGGGCTTCCGCTCGGCCATGGCCGACGCCGACAAGGAAGAGAACAACGACCAGCTGAGCGACAAGTCGAAGGACGCCGATTTCGACAACACCCCGGTCGACGAGCCCGCGAAGAAAGAGCAGCACCGGTAAGCCGTCATGGGCGTCAGCTTCCAAGAGCTGATCTTGCTGATGATGATCGGGCTGATCGTACTCGGCCCGGAGCGCCTGCCGCGCGTCGCGAACCAGCTCGGCCGCTGGCTCGGCCAGGCCCGCCGCATGACCCGCGTCATGAAGCGCCAGCTCGAGGACGAGCTGAACCTCGACCGCCAGTACGACATGCTGCCGCCCGCGCGCACCCGGCACTCGACGCCCGGAACCTACGTGCCGCCGGCCAGGGAGCCGCCGCCAGCCGACACGCCGGCGCCCGCCGCGGACGCCGCGGAGAAGGACGACAACTACTCCCCGGCGCACGGTCCCGACGAACCCGGCACCGGGGTCGGCGATGCAGCCTCCGAGGCGCAGGGCCCTGAGAATCCGGGCACCGGCGCCGGCGACGCAGCGAGCGACGCGGAAGAGACGCCGGTCTCCGCGGAGGCCGAGCCGGCCGCAAGCAAACCCGACGAACGCAAGACCGGGTCCGCGTGAGCGCCACCAGCGAACAACCGCAGGCCGGCGAGGAAAAGGAAGAGCTGGCCGAAGGCACGCTGCTGTCGCATCTCGTCGAGCTGCGCACGCGACTCGTGCGTATCGCGGGCGCCGTGCTGCTCGTGTTCCTGATCCTGCTGCCCTTCGCGCGCGACATCTTCAGCGTCGCCGCGGAGCCGCTGGTCTCGGTGCTGCCGAACGGCAAGATGATCGCGACCAAGCCCGCCTCGCCGCTGATCGCGCCGTTCATGCTGTCCTTTTACGTGGCGCTGTTCATCGCGATGCCGGTCGTGCTCTACCAGGTCTGGGCCTTCGTCGCGCCGGGCCTGTACCGCAAGGAAAAGCGCTTCGCGTTCCCGCTGCTCGGCTCCAGCATCGTGCTGTTCTATTCCGGTATCGCGTTCGCCTACTTCGTCGTCTTCCCGCTGATCTTCAAGTTCTTCGCCGGCATCGCGCCGGTCGACGTCGAGGTGCAGCCGGACATCACCGAGTACCTGTCGTTCATCCTGACCATCGTGCTGGCCTTCGGCCTCGCCTTCGAGGTGCCGATCGCGACCGTGCTGCTGGTCTGGACCGGCTTTACCGACACGCAGAAGCTCGCGAAGGCGCGACCCTACGTGTTCCTGATGGCCTTCGTCGTCGGCATGTTCCTGACGCCGCCGGACGTGATCAGCCAGACGCTGCTGGCGGTGCCGGTCTACCTGCTGTACGAGCTCGGCATACTGATGTCGAGGTTCTTCATCGTGAAGCGGAAGGAGGCCGAAAGCGAGGCGGGTTGACCGGAATGGTCTGCAGCGTTCTCGCTCAGGTTCGGTGGTGGGCGAAGGCGCGACCCGAGGAGGGCTTTCCGGGGACGCTGTGAATACGTCCCTGTACGCTCCGGGCTCGGCATCCCTGCCTCGCACGGCCCTGAAAAGCCCTCCTCGGGCCACGCCTTCGCTGCAGCCGGCGTGCCATGCGCTGGCAGGAGGCAAGACCTCATCGGCCGTACGCTTGCGTGCCCTGTGCATTCGTGTTTAATGCGGAGGCCATGAAGCCGGCAATGCCGGCACATTACAGAAGCAGACGGCAGGTCGGGGGATACTGCCGCACGGCCAATCGAGAGAGACATCCATGACAGATACCGCAGCGACTACCGCGGACGCGGCCAGCCAGGCGCAGGTGCTCGGCCACCCGCGCGGCCTCGCGACCCTGTTCTTCACCGAGATGTGGGAGCGCCTGAGCTACTACGGCATGCGCGCCCTGCTCGTGCTGTTCATGACCGACCAGGTCATGAACGGCGGCATGGGCCTCGACGACGCGTCCGCGACCGCGATCTACGGCATCTACACCGCACTCGTCTACCTGGTCGCGCTGCCGGGCGGCTGGATCGCGGACCGCCTGACCGGCGCGCAGCGGGCCGTGTTCATCGGCGGCATCATCATCATGTGCGGGCACTTCGTGCTCGCGATCCCGTCGGTCAACGCATTCTTCATCGGGCTCCTGCTGGTCGTGCTCGGCACCGGCCTGCTGAAGCCGAATGTCAGCGCGATCGTCGGCGAGCTGTACGCGCCTGGCGACCCGCGGCGCGACGGCGGCTTCTCGATCTTCTACATGGGCATCAACATCGGCGCGATGCTCGGCCCGCTGGTCTGCGGCTCGCTCGCGCAGAGCGAGACCTTCGGCTGGCACTGGGGCTTCGCGGCCGCCGGCGTCGGCATGCTGTTCGGCGTGATCCAGTTCTGGATGACCCGCCATTACCTCGGCAGCGCAGGCCTCGAGCCCGCGCATGCCGCGGACCCCGTGCGCGACGCGGCGCAGCACCGGCGCAACTGGCGCATCGTCTGGGGCGGCGTTGGCGCCGTCGTCGTGTTCGTGTTGCTGGCGATCAACGGCGTCTTCGAGCTTGACCCGCTGGCGATCTCGCGCGGCTCGACCTGGGTGATCCTCGGCGTCACCGCGCTGTTCTTCATCAACATGTTCATGTTCGGCGAACTGGAGCCGGTCGAGAAGAAGCGGGTCGGCGTGTTCATCGTCCTGTTCTTCGGCTCGGCGATGTTCTGGTCCGGCTTCGAGCAGGCCGGCAGCTCGCTGAACCTGTTCGCGGACCGCTACACGCAGCTCGACCTCGGCTGGGTCACGCTGCTGTCGACCTGGTTCCAGTCGATCAACTCGATTTTCATCATCATCTTCGCGCCGGTGTTCGCATGGCTCTGGGTCTGGCTGGCGCAGCGCAACCTCGACCCGTCGACGCCGGCGAAGTTCGGCCTGGGCCTGATCCTGCTGGCCGTCGGCTTCGGCATGATGGTGATCGCCTCGACCATCGTCGCGAGCGGCGACAAGGCGCTGCCGACCTGGCTGATCCTGACCTACCTGTTCCACACCTTCGGCGAGCTGGCGCTGTCGCCGGTCGGCCTGTCGGCCACGACGAAGCTGGCGCCGAAGCGTTACGTCGGGCAGCTGATGGGCATCTGGTTCGTGTCGATCGCGCTCGGCAACCTGATCGCCGGGCAGATCGCCGGCGACTTCGATCCCGACAACGTCGGCGCCTTCCCGGACCAGTACATGACGATCGTCATGACGACGGCCGGCACCGGGCTGATCCTGCTGCTGCTGACGAAGCCGCTGCGCAGGCTGATGGGCGGCGTGAAGTAAGGGGCAAACCAGACAGCTACAGAAAAGAGGTAACACCATGCGCCAACCACGGCATGCGGGAATCCGCGCGGGCCTGCGCCACGGGCTGCTCGCGGCGGCGGCGCTCGCGGCAGCGGGCTGCGAGGTCCGCGTCGAGGACGACGCGCCGGTCGAGACGGCCGACGAGTTCGTCGCGCGCATCAACGACGAGCTCGCCGAGCAGAACCGCCTGACCGGCGCGGCCAACTGGGTGCGCGCCACCTACATCATGCACGACACCGCGATCCTCGCCTCGGCGATGGCGGAACGCTACGCGGAGTGGCACAGCCGCTCGGTCGCGGCATCGCTGGCCTACGCGCAGCAGGAGCTGGCGCCGGCCACGGCGCGCGCGCTGAAGCTCCTGAAGCTCGAGACTTCGGAACCGGCGCCGTCCGACCCGGCGAAGCGCCGCGAGCTCGCGGCGCTGACCGAGGAGCTGGCCGGCATGTACGGCGCCGGCAAGTTCTGCGACGACGACGGCTGCCGCGGCCTGACCGAGCTCGAGGACGTGTTCGTCGAGAGCCGCGACTACGACGAGCAGCTCGCCGCGTGGAGCGGCTGGCGCACGGTCTCGGTGCCGATGCGCGACAAGTACACGCGCTTCGTAGAGCTGGTCAACGAGGGCGCCGCCGAGCTCGGCTACAGCGACCTGGGCGAGATGTGGAAGGACGGCTACGACATGTCGCCTGCCGAGTTCGAGGCCGAGGCCGAGCGCCTGTGGAACCAGGTCCGGCCGCTGTACGACGCGCTGCACTGCCACGTGCGCGCGGAGCTGTCGGCCCGCTACGGGCCCGAGCGCGTGCCGCCGGAAGGACCCATCCCCGCGCACCTGCTCGGCAACATGTGGGCACAGCAGTGGAGCGGCATCTACGACCTGCTCGAGCCCTACCCGGGCGTCAGCGACCTCGACGTCGACAGCGCGCTCGTCGCGCAGGGCTACACGCCGCGGCGCATGGTCGAGTCGGCCGAGGCCTTTTACGTCTCGCTCGGCCTGCCCGAGCTGCCGGAGACCTTCTGGGAGCGCTCGCTGTTCGAGAAACCCGCCGACCGCGACGTGCAGTGCCACGCGAGCGCCTGGGGCCTCGACGGCGGCCGCGACCTGCGCATCAAGATGTGCATCGAGCCGGCCTACGACGACCTCAGGGTCATCTACCACGAGCTCGGCCACAACTATTACCAGGGCGCGTACAGCATCCAGCCGCCGCTGTTCCAGGGCGGCGCGCACGGCGGCTTCCACGAGGCCATCGGCGACATGATCACGCTGTCGATGACGCCCGGCTTCCTGGCCGAGGTCGGGCTGGTCGAGTCCGCGGCCGAGAGCGAGGAGGCCGTCATCAACCGGCAGATGCTGCAGGCGCTCGACAAGGTCGCGTTCCTGCCGTTCGGCAAGCTGATCGACGAGTGGCGCTGGCGCGTGTTCTCGGGCGACGTCGGCCCGGGCGACTACAACGCGGCCTGGTGGGACCTGCGCACGCGCTACCAGGGCATCGCGCCGCCGTCGCAGCGCGGCGAGGAGTTCTTCGACCCCGGCGCGAAGTACCACGTGCCGGCCAACGTCTCCTACACGCGCTATTTCCTCGCCCACATCCTGCAGTTCCAGTTCCATCGCTCGCTGTGCGCGACCGCGGGCCACGACGGCCCGCTGTACGAATGCTCGATCTTCGGCAGCCGCGAGGCCGGCGAGAAACTCGCCGCGATGCTCGCGGCCGGCGCCAGCCAGCCGTGGCAGGACACGCTCGAGGAAATGACCGGCTCGCGCGAGATGGACGCGACCGCGATCATCGACTACTTCGCGCCGCTGATGGCCTGGCTCGAGGAACGCAACGAGGGCCGCAACTGCGGCTGGTAACAGCCCGGATCGCGTGACGACGAGCGCGGGGGGGAGTACGCATGATCGATTTCGAAAAGCTGGGCGCCTTCTACCTCGGCCGGCAGACCGACGAGGCCGGCGGCCTCGGCAGCGAGCCGGTCCTGTACGACTCGAAGGACCTGACGACGCACGCGGTCATCATCGGCATGACCGGCTCCGGCAAGACCGGCCTCGGCATCGGCCTGCTCGAGGAAGCCGCGCTCGATCACGTGCCGGTCATCGCGATCGATCCGAAGGGCGACATGGGCAACCTGTTGCTTACCTTCCCGGACTTCGCGCCGGCGGACTTCCGCCCCTGGATCAACGAGCGCGCCGCACTCGACTCGGGCCAGACCCCGGACGAGTACGCGAAAGGCCAGGCCGCGCTGTGGCAGAAGGGCCTCGCGGACTGGGGCCAGGACGCGGATCGCATCCGCCGGCTGCGGGCCGCCGCCGACACGGCGATCTACACGCCGGGCAGCGAGGCCGGCCTGCCCGTGTCGGTGCTGAAGTCCTTCGCGGCGCCGGCCGAAGCCGTGCGCAACGACGGCGACCTGTACCGCGAGCGCGTCAGCGCCACGGCGACCGGGATCCTGTCGCTGGTCGGGATCGACGCGGACCCGATCACGAGCCGCGAACACATCCTGATCGCGCAGATCCTCGACCATCACTGGCGCGCCGGCACCAGCCTCGACATCGCCGCGCTGATCGCCGCGATCCAGGCGCCGCCCGTGACGAAGATCGGCGTCATGGATCTCGAGTCCTTCTATCCCGGGCGCGAACGTTTCGCGCTCGCGATGCGGCTCAACAACCTGCTCGCCGCGCCCGGCTTCGAGGCCTGGATGCAGGGCGAGCCGCTGTCGGCGCAGTCGCTGCTGTACACGCAGGACGGCCGGCCGCGCACCTCGGTGCTGTCGATCGCGCATCTCGACGAAGCGCAGCGCATGTTCTTCGTGACCATGCTGCTGAACGAGGTCATCGCCTGGATGCGGGCACAGCAGGGCACCTCGAGCCTGCGCGCAATCCTGTACATGGACGAGGTCGCGGGTTACCTGCCGCCGGTCGCGAACCCGGCCTCGAAGACGCTGTTCCTGACGCTGCTGAAGCAGGCCCGCGCCTACGGTCTCGGGCTCGTGCTCGCGACGCAGAACCCGGTCGACCTCGACTACAAGGCGCTGTCCAACTGCGGCACCTGGTTCATCGGCCGGCTGCAGACCGAGCGCGACAAGGCGCGGGTCATGGAAGGCCTCGAGGGCGCCGGCGGCGGCCAGCCCTTCGACCGGCCCCGCATGGAGCGCGTGCTCGCCGGGCTCGGCAAGCGCCGCTTCCTGCTGCACAACGTGCACGAGGACGAGGACGTCGTGTTCGGCACTCGCTGGGTCATGTCCTACCTCGCCGGCCCGCTGACCCGCGACCAGGTCGCGCGGCTGATGCGCGACCGCGCGCCGGCCCCGGCCGCAGCCGCGCCTGCGCAGGCGGCGCCGGCCGCGCCCGCGCAGGACGCAAAGTCGAGCGCACCGCTGCTGCCGCCGACGATCCGGCAGTTCTACGTGCCCGCGCGGCCCGGCGAGGGCTCGCTGGCGCGCTCTCCACGCCTGCCCGGCGCCGCCGAGCAGCTTATCGTCGCCCGCCGTGCCCTGCTCGGCGACCAGGTCGAGCGAATCCGGTATGA
>CALALV010000099.1 GCA_937925605.1 uncultured Woeseia sp. | reverse complement strand
TCCCCGGCACCCGGCGTCACCGCTGCCGCTGCTCCCTTCCGGGCCTGACGGGGTTCACGGCTGGCCGTCGCGGGGTAGCCGACGCGGACCGGCGGCGATTATGACCTCCCTGCGGGCGGGTTACAAACCGCCCCGCGCGGGCGCATCGGCCGCTTTCGACTCCCCGGGCGGGTTGGTATCCTCTGCTGCCCCTGCCGTCCCAGCGCCTGGAGGCCCCATGCCCGGCATGCCGGAATTCGCAACCGTCGACCCGTGGAACGAAATGAGCGGCGCCGTGCCCGGCCGGGTGCAGAATCTGCTCGCGGGCCGCTGGCTGGACGGCGACGCCACCCGCGACGACATCGTCGATCCGCTGAACGGCGAGCTGTTCCTGCACGTACCGGATACCCGCGACGTCGACGGCTTCATCGACGGCCTGCGCGGCTGCCCGAAGACCGGCCTGCACAACCCGCTCAAGAACCCGGAACGCTACGTCATGCTCGGCCAGGTCTGCGCGCGGGCCGCGGCAATGCTGGCGCGGAAGGACGTGCACGACTATTTCACGAGGCTGATCCAGCGGGTCGTGCCGAAGAGCTGGAAGCAGTGCGCCGGCGAGGTCGATATCACGCTGACGTTCCTGCAGAACTTCGCCGGCGACGGCGTGCGATTCCTCGGGCGCGGCTTCTCGAACCCGGGCGACCACCCGGGCCAGGAGTCGCGCGGCTATCGCTGGCCCTACGGGCCGGTCGCGGTCGTCGCCCCGTTCAATTTCCCGCTGGAAATACCGGCGCTGCAGGTCATGGGCGCGCTGTTCATGGGCAACCGGCCGCTGGTCAAGGTCGACTCGAAGGTCAGCGCCGTATTCGAGCAATTCGTTCGCCTGCTGATCCACAGCGGCCTGCCCGCAACCGACCTCGACCTGCTGCACTGCCGCGGCGCGCGCATGGGGGACCTGATAGAGAAAGCGAAGGACGTGCTGCGGCTGGTCCAGTTCACCGGCTCGAGCAGCGTCGCCGAACGCATCGCCGCGACGATGCACGGCAGGGTGCGACTCGAGGACGCCGGCTACGACTGGAAGGTCATCGGCCCGGACTTCGCCCCGGAATGGCTCGACTACGTCGCATGGCAGTGTGACGAAGACGCGTACAACGCCACCGGTCAGAAGTGCTCCGCGCAGAGCGCGCTGTTCGTGCACGAGAACTGGGCCGAGGCGTTGCTGCCCAAGCTCGGCGAACTCGCCGCGCGCCGCAAGCTGGCCGACCTGACCGTCGGGCCCGTGCTGAGCTGGACCACCGCGCGCATGCAGGAACACGTCGCGGCCCTGGCCGCCCTGCCCGGCGCGCGCCTGCTGTTCGGCGGACGGCCGCTCGAGGATCACCGCGTCCCGGACTGCTACGGCACGCTGGAACCGACGGCCGTCGAGGTACCGCTCGCGGCGTTCGCCGGCGAGCATTTCGACTTGGCGGCAACCGAGCTGTTTGGCCCGTTCCAGGTGGTCGTGCGCTACGGCGACGGTGACGTCGACACGGTGCTCGGCCTGCTCGAGCGCATGTCGCACCACCTGACGGCGGCGGTCGTCAGCGCCGACGTCGCGTTCCAGCAGCGCGTCCTCGCGGCGACCGTGAACGGTACGACCTACTGCGGCCTGCGCGCGCGCACGACCGGCGCGCCGCAGAACCACTGGTTCGGCCCGAGCGGCGATCCGCGTGGCGCCGGCATCGGCACGCCGGAGGCGATCCGCATCACCTGGAGCGCGCACCGCGAGATCATCCACGACCAGGGCCCGCTGCCGACCGGCTGGACCGTCCCGGATTCCGCCTGAGAGGCCGCGCCATCAGCCCGTCCGCGCCAACGAGCAAGCTGCCCGACGTCGGCACCACGATCTTCGCGGTGATGACGCAGCTGGCCGCGGAACACGACGCGATCAACCTGTCGCAGGGCTTCCCGGGTTTCGAGCCGCCGGCGCGCCTGCTCGACCTGATCGGGGAACACCTCGCGGCCGGCAGGAACCAGTACGCTCCGCTGCCCGGCGTGCCGTCCTTGCGCGCGGCGATCGCCGCCAAGGTCGAGCGCCTGTACGGGGCCCGGGTCGACGCCGACGACGAGGTCACCGTCTGTACCGGCGCGACCGAGGGCCTGTTCGCGACGATCCAGGCGCTCGTGCACCGAGGCGACGAGGTCATCGTCTTCGACCCCGCCTACGATTCCTACGCCCCGGCCGTCCGGCTGGCCGGCGGCAAGGTCATCCACCTGCCGCTGCGCGAGACGGCCACGCGGCCCGACGCGCACATCGATTTCGACGAACTGGCCGATGCGCTCAGCGCGCGCACGCGCCTCGTCATCGTCAATTTTCCGCAGAACCCGCTGGGGTCGGTCCTGGAGCGCGCGGACCTCGACTGCCTGGCCGAGGTCCTGCGCGACAGCCCCGCGTTCCTGATGTCGGACGAAGTCTACGAGCACATCGTCTTCGACGGCGCGCAGCACCACAGCCTGCTGACGCACGCCGAGCTGCGCGAGCGCTCGGTCGTCGTGTCGTCTTTCGGCAAGACCTATCACGCCACGGGCTGGAAGGTCGGCTACGTCGTCGCGCCGCCGGCGCTGACGACCGAGTTCCGACGCGTCCACCAGTTCACCTGCTACGCCGTCGTGACGCCGATACAGCACGCTCTCGCGGACTTCATGCAGGAAACGCCGGACCACTACGCTCACCTGCCGGCCTTCTACGAGGAGAAACGCGATCGCTTCTGCCGCGCCCTCGAGGACTCGCGCTTCCGCTTCCGGCCGGCCGGCGGCACGTTCTTCCAGGTGCTCGACTACGCCGACATCTCCGACGAGGACGACGTCGACTACGCGCGCCGCCTGACCCGCGAAATCGGCGTCGCCTCGATTCCCGTGTCCGTTTTCTGCAGGCAGCCGCCCGGCAGCCGCCGGCTGCGTTTCTGTTTTGCCAAGGACGACGCCACGCTCGACCGGGCGGCGGAACGACTGTGTCGACTCTGAATATCGCGATCATCCAGGCGGAGCTCGACTGGCACGACGCGGCCGCCAACCGCGCGCGCTTCACCGACGCGATCGACGCGCTCGAAGATGCAGCGCAGCTGATCGTGCTGCCCGAGATGTTTACGACGGGCTTCACGATGGACGCGCCCGGCCAGGCCGAGACGATGGACGGCCCGAGCGTGGCCTGGCTCGCGGCAACGGCGCGGCGCGTCGGCGCCGCCGTCTGCGGCAGCCTCGTCGTCGAGGACGGCGGCCGCTACTTCAACCGCTTCGTCATGGCGCAGGCCGACGGCAGCATCGCGGCAACCTACGACAAGCGCCACCTGTTCCGCCTCGCCGGCGAAGGCGAGCACTATGCCGCGGGCCGCGCTCTGCCTGTCATGACCGTCGACGGCTGGCGCGTATGCCCGCTGATCTGCTACGACCTGCGCTTCCCGGTCTGGAGCCGCCGGCGCCCGGAGGTCGACTACGAGCTCCTGCTGTACGTCGCGAACTGGCCGCGGCCGCGGCACAACGCGTGGCAGACGCTGCTGCGCGCGCGGGCCATCGAGAACCAGTGTTTCGTCGCCGGCGTCAACCGCATCGGGGTCGATGGCAATGACGTTCCCTATGCCGGCGGCAGCGCCGTGATCGACTACCTCGGCCGGGACCTCGCCGATCTCGGTGAGCAGGCCGGCGCCGCGCTGGTCTCGCTCGACGGAGAGGCACTCGCGGCGTTTCGCGAGCGCTTCCCGTTCGCCGTGGATGCCGACGACTTCACGATCGCGCCCTGAGCGCGCTGCGGCGATGCAGACACCGCGCAGGGCTCAGCTCGCGCGCCGCAGGACCTCGAGGAAGCGCTCGCCGTAGCGGTCGAGCTTGGTCTGGCCCACGCCGCTGATCTCCAGCAGTTCCGACGCATTGCTCGGCCGCTGCGCGATCATCTCGCGCAGTGTGCGATCGTGGAAGATCACGTAGGGCGGTACGTCGTGCTCACCGGCCAGGCGCTGACGGCAGTCGCGCAGGGCGTCCCAGAGTTCGCGATCCTCTTCCGCCAGCGGAGCGGCCGCTGCACCCGTCGTGCGCGCGACGCGCAGGGGGCGCTTCGGGTCCTCGCGAAACTGCACCTCGACTTCGCCGCGCAGCAGCCCGCGGCTCGATTTCGTCAACACCAGTGCACCGTAGCGGTCCGGGTCCGAGCGCAGGTAGCCGCGCACGATGAGCTGGCGAATGACCGAGCGCCAGCGCTCCGCGCCGTGTTCCGCGCCGATGCCGTAGACGGACAGCCGCGCGTGGCCATGCTGGCGGATCTTTTCCGTGTCCTTGCCGAGCAGCACGTCGACGACGTGCACGGCGCCGAAGCGCTGGCCGGTGCGGTAGACCGCGGACAGCAGCTTCTGCGCCTCGACGGTGCCGTCCCAGGTGCTGACCGGCGTCAGGCAGCCGTCGCAGTTGCCGCAATCCTCCTCGAGCCGGTCGCCGAAGTACTCGAGCAGCGGCCGGCGGCGACAGCCGGTAACCTCGCACCAGCCGAGCAGCGCGTCGAGCTTGATGCGCTCGTGGCGCTTG
The DNA here is from genome assembly GCA_937925605.1 of uncultured Woeseia sp. Classification (GTDB taxonomy): domain Bacteria; phylum Pseudomonadota; class Gammaproteobacteria; order Steroidobacterales; family Woeseiaceae; genus Woeseia. The sequence continues at coordinate 7,550 of CALALV010000099.1, read as the reverse complement.
TAGTCCTCGGCCGCCTCCGAAGCGTCGAGCATCTGCCGCAGCCTGACGACGTCCTGCAGGCCGTAGACCATCCACGCATCGGCCGGCTCGCCGTCGCGCCCGGCGCGCCCGGTCTCCTGGTAGTAGGATTCCATGGACTTCGGCAGGTCGAGGTGTGCGACGAAGCGCACGTCCGGCTTGTCGATGCCCATGCCGAAGGCGATCGTGGCGACGATGATCACGGCGTCGTCGTTGACGAAGCGACGCTGGTGGGCGGCCCGCGTTTCGGCGGGCAGGCCGGCGTGGTACGGCAGCGCCGTGTAGCCCTTCCCCGCCAGCCACTCGGCCGTCGACTCGGTCTTCTTGCGCGACAGGCAGTACACGATGCCCGCTTCGCCACGGTGCGCCTCGAGAAACCTGAGCAACTGCGATTTCGCCTCCGCCTTGGGCTGCACGAGGTAACGGATGTTCGGCCGGTCGAACGGGCTGATGAACAGGCCGGGATCGTCGAGCGCGAGCCGCTCGATGATCTCGTCGCGGGTCTTGCGGGTCGCCGTCGCGGTCAGCGCGAGCCGGGGCACGCCCGGGAACAGCTCGCGCAGTTCGCCGAGTGCGAGGTAGTCGGACCGGAAGTCGTGACCCCACTGCGATACGCAGTGAGCTTCGTCGATCGCGATCAGCGACAGCGGCACGGACGACAAGAGCGCCCGCGTGTTGCCGCCCGCCAGCCGCTCCGGCGCGACGTACAGCAGGTCCAGCGAACCCGCCCGCAGGCGCGCTACGATCGCCTCCTGCTCCTCGCGCTCCTGCGTCGAGTTCAGGAAGGCTGCCGCGACGCCGGCCTCCTCGAGTGCCGCGACCTGGTCCTGCATCAGCGCGATCAGCGGCGAGACGACCAGCGCGGTGCCCTCCCGCAACAGCGCCGGCACCTGGTAGCACAGCGACTTGCCACCGCCGGTCGGCATGACGACGAGCGCGTCGCGACCGGCGAGCACCGCCTCGATGACTTCCTGCTGGCGGCCGCGGAAACTCGGGTAGCCGAACACCCGGCGCAGTACGTCGTGCATGGAATCGGTCATGGTAGGTCCAGGTTCTCCAGTTCGTCGCACAGCTCGAGCCAGGCGCTCTCGGCTTCGGTGAGCGCCCGCTGATTGCCCGCCTGCTCCGCGAGCAGGTGTTTCAGCGCATCCTTGTTGTCGTCGTCGTAAAGCGCTGTGTCGGCAAGTCGCGATTCGAGCGTCGCCTTCTCCGCCTGCAACTCCTCGAGCCGGCGCTCCACTTCCTGCATACGCCGGCGCAGCGGCGCGAGCAAGCGGCGTTTCTCCGCTTCCTGCCGCTTGCGTTCCTTGCGCGCGCCGGCGCTGTGCGCCGGTGCCGGCGACGCCGGCTCGTCCGCCGCATCGCCGTCGCCGCGCTCGCGCGCGAGCAGCCAAGCCGGGTACTCGTCGAGGCTGCCGTCGAACTCGGCGACCGTGCCCCCGTCGACGAGCAGCAGGCGGTCGGTGACCAGCCGCAACAGGTGCCGGTCGTGCGACACGATGATCATCGCCCCCGCAAAATCCTGCAGCGCGACGGCCAGCGCCTCGCGCATGGCCAGGTCGAGGTGGTTGGTCGGCTCGTCGAGCAATAGCAGGTTCGGCCGCTGCCACGCCAGCAGCGCGAGGGCGAGCCGGGACTTCTCGCCGCCGGAGAACGGCGCCGTCGGCCGGAAGACGCTGTCGCCGGAAAAGCCGAAGCCACCGAGCCAGTCGCGCAGTTCGGATTCCCGCGCCTGCGGGTCGAGCCGGGCGAAATGCTCGAGCGGCGACGATTCCGGGCGCAGCTGCTCGACCTGGTGCTGCGCGAAGTAGCCGACCGCGAGGTCGCGAGCCGGCTGTCGCTCGCCGGCGAGCGGCGGCAGTACGCCTGCCAGCAGCTTGATCAGCGTGGACTTGCCGGCGCCGTTCGGTCCCAGCAGGCCGACACGGTCGCCGGGCTGGACGCTGAGGCGCAGGCCGTCCAGCACCCGCAGCTCGTCGTAGCCGGCAGCGACCCGGTCCAGGTTGAGCAGCGGGCTCGGCAGCTTGTCGGGCGCCGGCAGGCGAATCCGGAACGGCGACTCCGCGTGCACGGCCGCGACCTGTTCCATGCGCTCCAGCGCCTTCAGTCGGCTTTGTGCCTGGCGTGCCTTCGAGGCCTTGTAGCGAAAGCGGTCGACGAAGGCCCGCATGTGTGCCATTTCGCGCTGCTGCCGGTCATGGCGGGCCTGCTGCAGTGCGAGCCGGGCGGCGCGCGCCTCCTCGAATGCGGAGTAGTTGCCGCGATACAGCGTCGCTTGCCGCTGCTCGATGTGCACGATGTGCCCGACGACGTTGTCGAGGAAGTCGCGGTCGTGCGAGATCAGCAGCAGCGTACCCGGGTAGTCGCGCAACCAGCGTTCGAGCCAGATGACCGCGTCGAGATCGAGGTGATTGGTCGGCTCGTCGAGCAGCAGCAGCGACGCGCGGGACATCAGCGCGCGGGCGAGATTCAGGCGCACGCGCCAGCCGCCGGAGAAGCCGTCGATCGGGCGCGATTCGTCACCGGCCGCGAAGCCGAGACCGTGCAGCAGGCGCGCTGCCCGCGCCGGAGCGGCGTAGCCGCCGATTGCCTCGAGCTGCGCGTGCAACGCCGCGAGTTTCGAGCTGTCGCCGGTTTCTTCGGCCGCCGCCAGCCCGTTCTCGACGTCGCGCAACTCGGCGTCTCCGTCGAGCACATGGTCGATCGCCACGCGGCTGCCATGCGGGGCTTCCTGCTCGACGTGGGCGATCGTCCAGTCGGCGGGCAGGTAGACGCTGCCGGCGTCGGGCTGCAGGTCGCCCATCAGCAGTGCGAACAGGCTGGACTTGCCGCAGCCGTTCGCACCCGTGATGCCGACCTTTTGACCGGGGTGTATGTCGAGCGTCGTGTCGTCGAGCAGCAGGCGGGGCCCGCGCCGCAGCGCGAGATGGGTGAGGCGGAGCATGGGCCGGGATTGTACCGCAGCCGCGGTGCTCAGCCGGGGGTGAACTCGAACCCGATGTCCCGGACGGCCCGCGTGCGGAAGAACCGCGGCCGGCCGAACCATTCGGCGTAGCCGGCGAGGCCGAGGAATCGGCTGCCGAGGCTGCGGGCGGACTGCAGGCTGGCCAGGTTGCAGGCGTGAATGAAGGACGCGCGGTGGGTGTAGCCGAGGCCGGCGAAATGCGGGTCGGACCGCAGCACGATTGCCGGCATCAGGCGCTGGCCGCGGTACTCCGGCAGCGTGTAGGCCTTGTAGATGTAGCAGTAGGGCTTGGCAACGCGGACCAGGATGCCGTCGCGGTGCGGCGCGGCGGACAGCGTGCGCCAGACGTAGGACACGAGCCGGTCGCCGTCCCACGCGCCCCAGGCCACGTCGCCGTTGTCGAGCGCGGCGCGGACGAATTCCGGCGGCATCGCGAGTTCCGGGCGGCGGCTCGCCGCCAGCAACGCGTCGCGGTCCATCGGCGCGATGCGTATGCCGGCGAGCGGCGGCGGCGCGCGCTCGACGTCGATCGGCGTCGCGCGCACGTGGTAAACCCGGACGTGCGCAAGGTCGAGCAGCTTGCGCGAGCCCTTCGCCGCGATCGCGCGCGGCCAGCCGACGTGACGCGCCAGCGTCTTGAGCTGAGTCAGGTCCACGGTCAATCCCCGATGCCGGCACCGCGGAGCCGGCGGTTCGCTCATTGTCCCGAAGCGTGGCCGGGTCAGGCAAGCGCCACGCGGCGCAAGCCTCACATGGCGCGGTTGGAAAACGTGTCGCAGCTGCCCGGATCGCCGGATTCGAGCCCGGCGCGGAACCAGCGCACGCGCTGCTCGGACGTGCCGTGCGTGAACGAATCCGGGGCGACGACGTTGCCGGACTGCCGCTGCAGCCGATCGTCGCCGATCGCGCTCGCCGCGTTCAACGCCTCCTCGACGTCGCCGGCCTCGATGATCGCGTGCAGGCGGTCGGCGCGCTGCGCCCAGACGCCGGCGAGACAGTCCGCCTGCAGCTCGAGTCGCACGGACAGCCGGTTGGCGGCGGCGGAATTGCCGGCCTGCTGCTGCTGGCGGCGGATCTCGCTGCTGACGCCGAGCAGGTTCTGAACGTGATGAGCGACCTCGTGCGCGATCACGTAGGCGCGCGCGAAATCGCCCGGCGCGGCGAAGCGGCGCGACAGCTCGTCGAAGAAACCGAGATCGATGTAGATCCGGCGGTCCGCCGGGCAGTAGAACGGACCCATTGCCGCCTGTCCCAGGCCGCAGGCCGAGCGCGTGCTGCCGGTGTACAGGACCAGCGTCGGCGGCTCGTAGCGCCGGCCGAGCGATGCGAACACCGATTCCCAGACCTCCTCGGTGTCAGCGAGCACGACCGCGGTGAATTCGGCGCCCGGGTCGTTCGCGAGTTCGGCGGGCAGCGGCTCCGGGCTGCCGCCCTGCACGCTGACCGACTCGAGCCCCCGCAGCAGCAGGTTCGGATCGACCCCGGTGTAGGCGGCGAAGAGCAGCACGACGAGCGTGCCGATGCCGCCGCCGATCAGTCCGCGCCGGCCGCGCGCGCCGCGCCGGTCCTCGATGTTGCTGCTGCGTCTCCGCCCCTTCCAGCGCATGCCTCGTTCCCTGCTTCGATCGCGTCCGCATGATAGCCCGGATCCCCGCGTCGAATCGTCAACATGTATTGCGGGCCGTCAACCGATCAGGTAGTCAGCGGCTTCCCGCCGTCCCCGGGCCTGCGTATCATGGCGCCGGCCACGAACCGGAGGCAGCGCGTGCAGACCGGCTCATCGCTCACCTACAGCGCCGAGATTCGCTGGTTCCTGCAGGGAACCGCACCGGCCGGCCTGCGTGACGCGTACTTCGGCGACACCCCGAACGCGGCGCAGCGCATCGACGAATACGTCCTGCTGCCCGGCTGCGACGCGACCGGGATCAAGCTGCGCGAGGGGCGGCTGGAGGTCAAGGCACGGACCCGCGCACCGGAAGCCGTCAGCTACGGCGCGACGATCGCCGGCCGCCGCGACGGCTGGATCAAGTGGTCGCGCCCGGCCGCCGACGGCGCGGCGTTACGGGCACTCGTCAGCAATCCCGTGGACGACTGGCTGTTCGTCGCCAAGACGCGCCGCCTGCGCAAGTTCGCCCCGCGCGGCCGGGGCTTCGTCGAAATCGAGCCGACCGAGCTCGCGGCGCGGGGCTACCAGGCCGAGCTGTGCGCGCTGCGGGCGTTTCGAGGACGCCAGTCGGGCCGGCCGCGCTCGCTCGACGATTTCGCCGGCACGCCCAGCTGGTACAGCATCTGCGTCGAGGCATTCGGGGATTCGCTCGTCAGTCTCGCGGAACTCGACACGGCCGTTGCGCACCTGCTCGCCGGGGGCTTCCGCGCCGAACTGCCGGCGCGCGCCTCGTCATCGTACCCGGCCTGGCTCGCCGGCTTTCTCACGGACTGAACCGCGAACGCATACAAACGGATACAGCTGACGCCGGATTCGGCCGGGCGCTTGCCGCACAATCAGCTGCCCGCACCCCGGAGCCCGCACGATGCTGCTCGCCGCCGACCGGCGCTATTTTCCCGCGGTCGCCGCCGTGCTGCTGCTGACCGTGCTGGTCGGCTTCGCCCCGACCTGGCCACTGCGCGCGGCATTCGGTCAACCCGCACTGCCGTGGACGCTGCACCTGCACGCGGCCATCCTGACCGCGTGGTTCCTGCTGTACCTGGGCCAGGGCCTGCTAATCGCGATCGGCAGCTTTCGCTGGCACGCGCTATGCGGTGCCATCGGCATCCTTCTCGGCCTGGCCGTCGTGCCGGCGGGGCTGCTGGCGGCACTCTGCTACGCGCCGCGCCTGCAGGCGCTCAACGGCCCGGGCCACGCGACGCTGGACCGGGTTCCGCTCGTCGCCTGGGGCAATATCGGCATGCTGGCCGCGTTCTGGCTCCTGCTGGGCTGGGCCATCGTTCGGCGCCGGCAGCCGGACTGGCACATGCGCCTGATGCTGCTGGCATCGATCAGCATCGTCGGTCCGGCGCTCGCGCGCTTCGGCCGCTTCCCGGCGCTCGCCGGGCTGACGGAGCTGCCGTTCCTGGTCGGCGGCACCGGGCTGCTGCTCGGGTCGCTAGCGCTGCACGACCGGCGGACCCGCGGTCGGCTGCACGGGGCCAGCGTGAGCGGCAGCCTGCTGTACGCCGCGCTGCTGGTCGCCGGGCTGCTCGTCGGCGCGAGCGAGGCCGGCCGCCGCGCAATTCTCGGCTGAGTCCGCGCAGGCCGGCGGAAGTTCCCAACCGCCGCCCAGGGCCTTGTAGACGCGCACGAGGTTCAGCAGCAGGCGGGTATGGCTCTGCGCCGCCCGGTCCTCGGCCTCGAGGCTGCGCCGGTCCGCGTCGAGCACGGTCAGGAAATCCGCGAGTCCCTGCTCGTAGAGCCGGCCGGCGATGACAGCGGCTTCGCGACTCGCCGTCGCCGCCGCGTTTAGAGACTCGAAGCTCTGCCGTTCCTCGACGTAGGCCGACAGGGCCGTCTCGGCATCCGCGATGGCCTCGAGCACGGCCTGCTCGTAGCGCAGCGCCGCCTCGAGCGCGCGTGCGTCCGCGCCCTCGAGCGCGGCCCGCAGGCGGCCGCCCTGCATGAGCGGCCAGCTGACGAACGGCACGATCGCCGTGTTGCGCGCGGCGCTGCTGCCGAGATCGCCGGCCTCCGCGGCTTCGAAGCCGTAGCTAGCCGAGATCACGAGACGGGGAAAAAAATCGGCCCGGGCGACGCCGATGCCCGCGGTGGCCGCGGCGAGCTGCCGCTCGGCGACCTGCAGGTCCGGGCGGCGGCGCAGCAGGTCGGCGCGCGTACCGACGGCGAGCACGTCCGGCACGAGCGGCAGTAGCGCCGGCGCGGCGTCGAGCGGCGCAGTATCGGGCAGCTCTCCAGCCAGCACGCGCAGGCGGTAGTGCGCGGCGCGCGCGGCCGCGCGCAATAGCGGCACGCCGGCGCGGGTCGCATCGAGCTGCGCCTCGGCCCGCAGCAGGTCGATGCGGCGGCCGAGCCCCGACCCGACCAGCCGCCGTGTCAGTTCGAGGGTTCGCTGCTGCGCGGCGATATTGCGCTCGGCGATGGCGAGCCGCTGCAGCGCGCCCTGCCGTTCGAACCACGCCGAGGCGGTCTCGGCAAGCACGCCGAGGCGCACGCCCTCGCGCGCCGCGAGGCTTGCGCCCAGTTCCGCCGTGGCCGCTTCGGCCCGGCGCCGCACGGCACCGAACAGGTCCGGCTCCCAGCTCGCGTCGAGGCCGGCGCTGTAGAAGTCCACGTCGCGCGGCACGAAGCCGGCGCGGATCAGCGAGCCGGCACCCGCCGGCGACTCGAGGCTCTGCTCGACGTCCGTCCACGCTGCGCCGGCCGCGACCTGCGGCCAGAATACCGAGCGCGCCACGCCGCGTGCCGCGCGTGCCTGCTCGATACGTGCCGTGGCCGCGCGAATGTCCGGCGAACGGTCCATCGCGCGGCGCAGCGCCTGACCGAGGCCCGGGTCGTCCAGCGCCTCCCACCAGCCGTCCGGCGCCGCCGTGGCCACAAGGCCGGGCCCGGGTTCCA
>CALALV010000098.1 GCA_937925605.1 uncultured Woeseia sp. | reverse complement strand
CCGTCGACAGCGTGGCGGAGGCCGCGGCCCGGCGCCGCTCCTCGGCCGCGCGCCGCTCGGCGGCCTCGCGCTCGGCGGCGATTCGCTCCAGCTCCGCCTGGCGGGCGGCTTCGGCACGCGCCTCGAGCGCGTTCGCGAGCGCGATCTCGGTGGCTTCCAGTTCGGCGCCCGCGGGATCGAGCGCGCGGGCATCGGCCAGCAGCGCCTCGGCCGCGTCGAACTCGCCGCCGTCGACGGCACTGCGCGCCTGCAGCACCAGCCGGCTGGCAACGACCCGCAGTCCCTGGCGCGCCGCGGCGTTGTCGGGATCCGTGGTCAGCGCCAGTTCGAAGTAGTAACGCGCGTTGTCGTTGGCCGGCGTAATCAGGGCGCCGGCGGCGAGCCGCTCGTCGGCGCGTGCGAGTACGTCGTCGACCTGCTGCGCGCTGCGGGCCGCCGCGAGTTCCTCGCTCAGCGCGGTGATTGCCGCGACGTCGGCGCCCGGGATCGCCTGCGCCTGCGTCAGCAGCCGGCTGGCGTCCTCGAAGCGCGCCTCGCGAATCGCCGCGCGCGCGCCGTCCAGCGTTTCGCGGACGCGCATCTGGTCCAGCTGTGCGTTCATGAACGCGAGCCGCGGGTTGGCAGGGCTCGCGAGTTCGACCATCGCCAGCGCTTCCGCGGCGTCGTCCAGGCGGTTCTCGAGCAGCGCGGTCTCGGCCATGCCGATGACCTGCTCGACCAGCGCGGCCAGTTCCTCGGCCACGGCAGCGTTGTCCGGCGCGGCTTCGCGCGCGGCGACGTACCATTCCATCGCGTTGTCGCCGGCAGGTGCCAGCAGGCGACCGGAGTCGCGCGCGAAGCGGGCGTTGTCGAGCAGGGCGACCCACGCGGGGTCCACGGCCGGCTCCGCGGCGGGTGCCTGTGCCGGCACGCCTGCCTCGGCGGCTGCGGGTGCGTCGTCGCCGGAGTCCGCGTTGCCCGGCTGCACCGGTGCGGACTCGACCGTCGCCGGCATCGTCTCGCCCGCGGGCGCCTCCAGCGCGTCCTCGCCGTCACCGCCCAGGAACAGCCAGGCCAGCACCGCGACGATCAGCACGGCGCCGGCGGCGGCGCCGTACAGCGCGGTCGGCGGGAAGCCGCTGCCCGGTTCCCTGGCAGCTGGCGGCTTGTCGGGTGCGGGCGCGCCAGGCTTTGTGCGGCGCTTGTCGTCGGGCACGCGGAGCTGGCTGTCGTCGGCCGACGGCCTTGCCGGTGCTGCCGGCGGGGCTTTCGCCGGTTCCGGGTCGGCCTTGGCCTTGCCTGCCGGGGCGGCAGCGGGTTTCGCGGGCTCGGCCGCGGGCCTGGCTGCCGGCTGCGGCGGCGGCGTCGCCGGGGCCGCCCTGGCTGCTTTCGCGGCCGGCGCGCCTTTGAAGACGGACTGCGGCGCTTCGAGGTGGTACTTGACCGAAGCCTCGATCGCGAGGCGCGCGCGCCCCGGCGAGACCGGCTTCAGAAGGAATCGATACACCTGGCCGCGGTTGATCAGTTCCATCAGCGAATCGCCGTCGTCGCGCCTGCCGGCGACGATCGCGACCAGCCGCGGCGCGTGCGCGCGCAGGCTCTGGGTCAGCAATTCGACCTTGTTGCCGGCGATCGCGGCGTCGGTGACCAGCACGCCGACCTTGTTGTTACGCACCGCGTCCTGGGCCTGCTGGCCGGTCACGGCGTGATGAACCTCGTGCAGTCCGCGCGCCGACTCGCGAATCGTCTCGAGGAACTCGCTGTCCTTGGTCAGCACGAGCACGTCGACGTGCCGACCGCCCGCCTCGGGCGTGACCTGGATCTTTTCCGGCTTGAGCGCGGGCATGCGGCCGGTGCCGTCGGAGATGATCGTCGTGCCGTTCTCCATCGTCTCCATGACGATGTGCTCGCCTTCTTCCTCGATGTCGTCGTCGCCTGCCGCCCCGCTGACGGCAAGCTTGCTGACGGTGTCGGCAAGCGGCGAGACCGAATCCACGTTGGCCGCCGTGTCGTTGGCCGACTTCGAGATCGTCAGCATGCGCATGCGCTTGGCCGCGGTCTCGACGATCTTCAGCAGTGCGTCCGGCTGTACTTCGCCGCGCACGACCTGGAACATCTCCTGGTCGCCGACCAGCGCCTCGAGGTCCTCGTCGCTGTCGCTCGCGAGCAGGATGCCGATCGTGTCCGGGGAGCGTTTCCTGGCCTCGCGCAGCGCTTCCAGGCCGGACATTCCCGGCAGGTCCTGCGCGGATACGATGATGTGTATGGGCGTTTCGCCGAGCGTCGTCAGTGCTTCCGAGCCGCTGGTCGCGTAGTGCACGGTATAGCGGTCGCTGAAACCCGCACCGAGGGCATCCAGCGTGCTCTGGCTGCTGTGCAGCAAGAGCACCTGTGTATTGAATTGCTCCAACGCCACGACGAACCTCCGGGGTTATGTTTAATCGTGTATCGGCCTGTCCGGAGTTCGAGTATAGACACGGCTTCGGGGCGAAGCGCGGGCGTCGGCCGACCGATGCGGGATTCTGTGACGGACAGCACAGAGCGCCGGCACGCAGTTCACATTTCGCCGGCGGCCGGGACGGCCGGCCGGTTGCGGCAGGATCAGGCGGCCCGGCCGCGGCTCCCAATCTCCGCGGCGAGCCGGTCGATCGCGTCGTCGAGGCCCATGACCTGCTGCTGCTTCGAGCCCAGCCGGCGCAGGGCCACGGTGCGCTCGTCGACCTCGCGCTGGCCCACGGCCATCAGCACCGGGACCTTGGCGACGCTGTGCTCGCGGACCTTGTAGGAGATCTTCTCGTTGCGCAGGTCGGCCTCTGCGCTGATGCCCGCGCGCCGCAGCCGGCTGACGACGTCCAGCGCGTAGTCGTCCGCGTCCGACGTGATCGTCAGCACCTTGGCCTGGGTCGGTGCCAGCCACAGCGGCAGGTTGCCGGCGTGGTGCTCGATCAGGATGCCGATAAAGCGTTCCAGCGAGCCGAACATCGCGCGGTGCAGCAGCACCGGCGTGTGCTTCTCGCCGTCCTCGCCGACGTAGGTCGCGCCGAGCCGGCCCGGCAGGTTCAGGTCGACCTGCAGCGTGCCGCACTGCCAGTCGCGGCCGATCGCGTCGCGCAGCACGAATTCGAGTTTCGGGCCGTAGAACGCGCCTTCGCCGGGGTTGTGCGTGTACTCGAGGCCGGAGGCCTCGAGCGCCGACAGCAGCGCCTGCTCGGCGTCGTCCCAGATCGCGTCGTCGCCGACCCGGACCTCCGGGCGGTCGGCGAACTTGATGCGCACGTCGTCGAAGCCGAAGTCGCGGTAGATGCCGAGGATCAGGTCGCAGACCGCGATCGACTCCGAGGTGATCTGCTGCGGCGTGCAGAAGATGTGCGCGTCGTCCTGCGTGAAGGCGCGGACGCGCAGCATGCCGTGCAGCGCGCCCGAGGGTTCGTAGCGGTGCACCTTGCCGAACTCGCACAGGCGGTAGGGCAGGTCGCGGTAGCTCGTGATGCCCTGCTTGAACACCTGCACGTGTCCGGGGCAGTTCATCGGTTTGATCGCGTAGTTGCGGCCGTCCTCGGTCTCGGTCGTGAACATGTGTTCGCCGAAGGACTCCCAGTGACCCGAGGCCTCCCACAGGCTGCGGTCCATGAGCTCGGGCGTATTCACTTCCTGGTAGCCGGCTTCGTACTGCCGGATGCGCATGTAGTCGACGAGGTTCCGGAACAGCGCCCAGCCTTTCGGGTGCCAGAACACCGCGCCCGGAGCCTCTTCCTGGAAGTGGAACAGGTCCATGATCCGGCCGAGCCGGCGGTGGTCGCGCTTCTCCGCTTCCTCCAGCCGCGTCAGGTAGGCGCGCAGCTGCTTCGGGTTCGCCCACGCGGTGCCGTAGATGCGCTGCAGCATCGCGTTTTTCGCGTCGCCGCGCCAGTAGGCGCCCGACACGCGCAGCAGCCGGAAGGCCTTGCCGAGGCGCCCGGTCGACGGCAGGTGCGGACCGCGGCACAGGTCGATGAACTCGCCCTGGCGGTACAGCGTGATCGTCTCGTCGGCCGGCAGGTCCTCGATGATCTCTGCCTTGTACTCCTCGCCCTGCTCGCGGAAGAAGCGCACGGCCTCGTCGCGCTCCCAGACCTCGCGTTCGATCGCCTCGTTGCGCTCGACGATTTCCTGCATGCGCGTCTCGATTTTCTCGAGGTCTTCGGGCGTGAACGGCTCGTCGCGGGCGAAGTCGTAGTAGAAACCGTTCTCGATCGCCGGGCCTATCGTGACCTGGGTCTCGGGCCACAGCTCCTTCACGGCCTCCGCCAGCACGTGCGCCGCGTCGTGGCGCAGCAGCTCGAGGCCGTCCTCGCTGTCGCGGGTCACGATCTCGACCTCGGCGTCGGTCTCGATGGCGCGGGTGAGGTCCCAGAGCTGCCCGTCGACGCGCGCCGCCACGGCGTTCTTCTCGAGGCCCTGCGAAATGTCGAGGGCGATGTCGCGGCCGGTCACGGCGTGTTCGAACTCGCGGGTCGAACCGTCGGGGAGTCGTATCAGGGGCATCGTCGGTCGGGCGTACGGGGGAAACGGCGCGCTATTGTACCCGAATCGCCGCGGCTGGCTAACCGGGGCAGCCGGGGCCTTCATGTACACTTCGCCCATGAACCGTCCGCCCGCACTGCGTCCGTTCCCGCCGCCCGCCCACGACCACGAGCACTGCGTCGCCGATGCGATCGCGACCGCCGAGGCGCTGTGCCGCGAGCGCGGCCTGCGCTTCACGGCGATTCGTCGCCGGGTGCTGGAGCTGGTCTGGGACAGCCACCGGCCGATCGGCGCCTACGACATCCTCGACGCGCTCAATCGCGACGGCCGCAAGGCGGCGCCGCCGACCGTCTACCGCGCGCTGGAATTCCTGATCGAGGCCGACCTCGTGCACCGCCTCGACTCGCTGAACGCGTTCGTCGGCTGTGCCGACCCGTCGCGCTCGCACGTCGGGCAGTTCCTGATCTGCCGCGGCTGCCGCAGCGTCGCGGAGCTCGACGACGGCGACATCGACGGCCTCGTCCGCGACAAGGCCGCGGCGCTCGGCTTCTCCGCCGTGCACCCGATGCTCGAGATCCAGGGCCTGTGCCGTGAATGTCGCGCCAGCCGCGCGCGCGATTGACGTACAATCCGCCCCTTTCGAATCCACGCCACCTCCCTCCATGAGCAGCGAACAGCCGACCGACTTCATCCGCCAGATCATCGACAGCGACCTCGCCGCCGGCAAGCACGGCGGCGAGGTCGTGACCCGCTTCCCGCCGGAGCCGAACGGCTTCCTGCACATCGGTCACGCGAAGTCGATCTGCCTGAACTTCGGCGTCGCTGCGGAGCGCGGCGGGCGGACATTCCTGCGCTTCGACGACACGAACCCGGGCCGCGAACGACAGGAGTACGTCGACGCGATCCAGGCCGACGTGCGCTGGCTGGGCTTCGACTGGGAAGACCGGCTCACCCATGCATCCGACTACTTCGACCAGCTCTACGCGGCGGCCGAGCAGCTGATCCGCCAGGGTGACGCCTACGTGGACAGCCTGACGGCCGAGGAAATCCGGGACTATCGCGGCACGCTCAAGGAGCCCGGCAAGGACAGCCCCTACCGCGGCCGCAGCGTGGAAGAGAACCTCGACCTGTTCCGGCGCATGCGCGCCGGCGAATACGCCGACGGCGAACACGTGCTGCGCGCGAAAATCGACATGGCATCGGGCAACATCAACCTGCGCGACCCGACGCTGTACCGGATCCGCAAGCTGCGCCACCAGCGCAGCGGCGACGAATGGTGCATCTACCCGATGTACGACTTCGCGCACGGCCTGTCGGATGCCTTCGAGGGGGTGACCCACTCGCTGTGCACGCTCGAGTTCGAGGACCACCGGCCGCTGTACGACTGGCTGCTCGACAAGGTGGCGCCCCCGCACCGGCCGCAGCAGATCGAGTTCTCGCGCCTGAACCTCGCGTACGCGCTGACCAGCAAGCGCAAGCTGAACCAGCTCGTGGAGGAGGGCGTCGTCGGCGGCTGGGACGATCCCCGGGTCGCGACACTCGCCGGCATGCGCCGCCGCGGCTACCCACCCGCCGCGATCCGCGATTTCATCCGCCGCGTCGGCGTGACCAAGAAAGAGAACCTGATCGAGATGGCGCTGCTCGAGAACTCGATCCGTGAACAGCTGGGCGAGGAGGCCGAGCGCCGCATGGCCGTCATGCAGCCGCTCAAGCTCGTGCTGACCGATTACCCGGACGACCGCGTCGAGGAACTCGAGGCGATGAACCACCCGAACCGCCCGGAGCTCGGCACGCGCCGCGTGCCGTTTTGCCGCGAGCTCTTCATCGAGCGCGACGACTTCATGGAGGACGCGCCGCGCAAGTTCTTCCGCCTGAAGCCGGGCGGCGAGGTGCGGCTGCGCGCGGCCTACATCGTGCGCTGCGACGAGGTCGTAAAAGACGACGCGGGGCACGTCGTCGAGCTGCGCTGCAGCCACGATCCGGAATCGAAGAGCGGCGGTGCCGGCAGCGACCGCAAGGTCAAGGGCACGATCCACTGGGTCTCGGCGCGCCACGCGCTGGCGGCCGAGGTACGGCTGTACGACCGGCTGTTCACGGACCCCGACCCGGGCGCGGCCGGGGACCTGCACGCGGTGCTGAACCCGGCCTCGCTCGAGACGGCTCGAGTCATCACTGGCCGACACGCCGGTCGGCCGGGCGTTCCAGTTCGAGAGGCTCGGCTACTTCTGCCCCGATGCCGTCGACCACCGGGCCGACGCGCCGGTCTTCAATCGCATCGTGACCCTGCGCGACAGCTGGGCGAAGCTCGAGAAGCAGGCGCTGGCCGGCCGCTAGGCGCGGCCGCGGTCGACGACGACGAGCGGCGCGCCGCGACCCGTGCCGAGGCCCGCCGCGGCGTCGCCCTCCGCGCGCGCGACCTCGATCACGTCGAACGAGTTGATCAGCGCGAGGTAGTCCCCGGGCGTGACGCGTCCATAGGTCGGCGACAGCGCGAGCCGGTGGCCGGCGAGTTGCACCTCGGCGCGTACGAAGTCCCCGATCAGCGACGCGTCGATATTGCTGATCAGGTTGCCGAAGGCATCGATTGTCACGATGACGCCGGCGACCCGCCCCGGCGTGCATGCCGGCTCGTCGAGCCAGCCCGGCGTCCAGTCCTCGACCGCGTCGCCGAGCGCCTGCGGCTGCAGCCGCCCGGCCGCGAGTTCGGCGGCGACCGGCGCGAAGATGTCGCGGCCATGAAAGGTCGCGCTCGGCGGCGGCAGGCCGAGCCGGTCGAGCACGCCAGGGTCGAGCCGGCGGATCGAATCCGCCTGCGGCAACAGCGGCGCCAGCAGCCCGTTGTCGGGCGCGATGAACAGGTGCCCGCCCAGGGTCGCGAGCAGGATGTCCCGCTCGGTGCCGACGCCGGGGTCGACCACGCCGACGTGCACGCTTCCCGGCGGGAACCAGCGCCACGCGCGGCTCATCCAGAAGCCTGCCTCGGGCGGCCAGTGCGCCGGGATGTCGTGGGTCACGTCGATGACCGTGGCGCCGGGGAAGCGGCCGGCGATGACGCCTTTCATGACGCCGACAAACGGGCCCTTGTGGCCGAAGTCGGTCGTGATCGTGATGACTCCAGAGGGCGCGAACGAGGGCATGGCGTGCTCCGGCCTGCGACCGGCGCATGATAACCGATGCTCAGGCGCCGGACGGTACGAGCTTGCGGCGGTAGAGCGAGCGGGCCCAGTAGATGAACAGCGTGTCGAACGCGGCGATGACGAGCTTCAGCACGTACTTCGAGGCGCCGAGCGCCAGCGCGGTCGCGAGGTCGACGACGCCCCACCAGGCAACGAGTGAGTAGATCAGCGTGTCCAGCGCCTGCGAACCCATCGTCGACAGGTTGTTGCGCAGCCACAGCCAGCGTTCCCCGGTCGCCCGGCGGATACGGTGGAAGGCCCACACGTCGAAGCGCTGGCTCAGGTAGTAGGCGAGCAGCGAGCCGAACACGAAGCGCGGCGTGAAATCGACGATCGTGCCGAAAGCCTCGTGCACCTCGCGCGAGAAGCCGGCGGACTCCGGCCGCGTGCTCGGCGGGTAGAGCAGCGCGATGCTCATCATCAGCAGCACGATCAGGCTGACGGCGAAACCCATGTGCACGGCTTTTTCGGCTTCGCGGCGGCCGTAATTCTCGCTCAGCACGTCGGTCGCGAAGAAGATGCTGGAGTAGAAGATCACGCCGAGGCTGGTCTGCAGCCCGAAAATCTCCGTGAGCTTCGGTCCCTGCAGGTTGGCGAGGATGATGGCGACCGCGATCGCTACCTGTAGCCCGACCTTGCCGAACAGGCGGAACAACAGCACTGTGCAGGCGAGATCGATCGCCAGCGTCGCGAACCACAAGAGCTCCGGCTGCGCGCCCGCGAGCCTCGCCAGCGAATCGGGAAACACGGGCAGGCCCCGCGGCTAGCGCAGCCCGGCGGCCCGGTCGAGGTGCCAGTCGGCGTTGCCGAACAGGAGGTCGATCGCGGTCATGCGCTTGAAGTAGTGGGCGATATCGAGTTCCCAGGTCACGCCCATGCCGCCGTGCAGCTGCACCGCCTCCTGCGCGACCCGGCGGCCTGCCGTGCCGATCGTGTACTTCAGCTCACTGAGCGCGCGCGCCGCGTCCGGGCTGTCGTCCTCGCGCAGCATCACCGCGCGCAGCAGCAGCGAGCGGGTCTGCTCGCACTCCATCAGCATGTCGACCATGCGGTGCTGCAGCGCCTGGAAGCTGCCGATCGGCACGCCGAACTGGACGCGCTGCTTCGCGTAATCGACGGTCTTGTCGTGCATCGTCTGCATGATGCCCACCGCCTCGGCGCAGACCGCGAGCGTCGCGTCGTCGACGGCGCCGGCCAGCGCCTCGAAGCCGGCATCCTCGTCGCCGAGCAGGTCGGACGCGCCGACCGCGACGCCGTCCAGCGTAATCTCGGCGGCGGCGTGCGCGTCTACGGTCTTGTAGCCGCGCCGGACGACGCCGTCGGCCGCGGCGTCGACCGCGAACAGGCTGATGCCGGCCGTATCCGCCTGCTCGCCCGCCGTGCGCGCCGGCACGACCAGCAGGCCGGCGTCGGCGCCGTTCAGAACCAGCGTCTTCGTGCCGTGCAGGCGCCAGCCGCCGCCGTCGCGCTCGGCGCGCGTGGCGACGTTGCCGAGGTCGTAGCGCGCCTGCGGCTCGGCGAAGGCCAGCGCGGCCTGCAGGCTGCCGTCGATGATGCGCGCGAGCCAGCGGCCTTTCTGCTCCGCGTTCGCCGCGCGCTTGAGCACGCCGCCGGCGAGCACGACGTTTGCGAGGTAGGGCTCGACGACGAGGCCGCGGCCGAACTGCTCCATGATCAGCATCAGCTCCACGGCGCCGCCGTCGAAGCCGCCGTCGGCCTCGCTGAACGGCATGGCGGTCCAGCCGAGCTCGGCGCAGGTCTGCCAGACCTCCGGGCTGAAGCGCTCATCGCTCTCGGCGATGCGCATGCGGCGCTCGAAGTCGTAGTCGTTGTCGATGAAGCGGCTGACCGAGTCGGCCAGCATCGACTGTTCGTCACTGATCGAAAAATCCATGATGCCGTTACCGTCAGAGTCCGAGCACGTGCTTGGAGATGATGTTCTTCTGTATTTCGTTCGAGCCGCCGTAGATCGACGCCTTGCGATTATTGAAATAGCGCAGGCTGGCGAGCGTCTCGTTGCCGTCGCCGACGCGCTCGTCGACCGGGAAGTCGGCGGCGTACTGCTGCGGCAGGTAGGGCAGGGCGTAGTAGCCTGCGGCCTCGACGAACAGGTGATCGATCGCCTGCTGGATCTCGGTGCCCTTGATCTTGAGGATCGACGACTCCGGCCCGGGCGCCTTGCCGACCGCGACCGCGGCCAGCGTGCGCAGCTCGGTGAACTCGAGCGCGTGCAGCTCGGTCTCGACGGCCGCCAGCTTGCGCAGGAAGTTGCGGTCTTCGGACAGCGGCGGCGCGCCGTGCACGGGCCGCGCGATCTTCTCACGCAGGCGCGCCACGCGGTATTTCGAACGGGCGACGCCGGCGATGTTCGTGCGCTCGTGCTGCAGCAGGACCTTGCCGTAGGTCCAGCCCTTACCCTCTTCGCCGACGAGGTTCTCGACGGGCACCCGCACGTTTTCGAAGTGCACCTCGTTGACCTCGTGCTCGCCCTCTATCGTGATGATCGGCTTGACCGTCACGCCCGGCGTCGACATGTCGATGAGCAGGAAGCTGATGCCCTCCTGGCGGCGCGCCACGTCGCTCGAGGTGCGCACGAGGCTGAAGATCCAGTCCGCGTACTGGCCCAGCGTCGTCCAGGTCTTGGTGCCGTTGACGACGTAGTGGTCGCCGTCGCGGTCCGCGCGCGTCTTCAGCGATGCGAGGTCCGAGCCGGCGCCGGGCTCCGAGTAGCCCTGGCACCACCAGACGTTGCTGGCGAGGATGTCGGGCAGGAAGCGCTGCTGCTGCGCCTCGTTGCCGAAGGTGTAGATGACCGGGGCGACCATCTTGACGCCGAAAGGCACCATGTCCGGTGCGTTGGCGGCCGCTATTTCGTTGGCGAAGATGTAATGCTGCACCGGCTTCCAGCCCGTGCCGCCGTGCTCGACCGGCCAGTTGATCGCGGCCCAGCCCTGCTCGTACAGGATCTTCTGCCAGCGCACGTAGTCGTCGCGCGTGAGCGGCACGCCGTTCATCTGCTTGGCGCGGATGTCCTCCGGAAACCTGTCGCGGAAGAAGGCGCGGACCTCGTCGCGAAAGGCGCGTTCCTCGTCGGTCAGCTGAACGTGCATGGCACTCCTCGATCGTCGGGTGGCTGCAGGGGGCGCCGGGCGGCGCGACCGCGTTTTCCGGTCGGGCAGTATAACGGCCCATGTTGCAGCGCACAACCGACCGGCATCGCGCAAACTATTGAGCCGGCTGGATAAAAAATCGCCGCGGGCGCCGCACCGCGGAACTACCCGGCCCGCGCGGGGTCGGCACAGGCGCGCGCCGCTGGCGGTTTAGCCCGGCACCGCCTTTGATGCAGAATACGCCCATGACGACGCGCTCCCCCGAGGAACAGACGCTGCCGCGGCTCGGCCCGCGCGACCGGCTCGGCCGGCCGCTCGCCGACCTGCGCATCTCGCTGCTCGACCGCTGCAATTTCCGCTGTCCCTATTGCATGCCGGAGTCCAGCTTTCCCGAGGACTATCGCTTTCTCGCGAGGCGCGAACGACTGAGCCACGACGAGATCGTCAGGCTCGCCGGCATCGCCGTGCGCCTGGGCGTGAGCAAGCTGCGCCTGACCGGCGGCGAGCCGCTGCTCGACCGGGCGGTGCCGCAGCTGGTTGCGCGACTCCGGCAGCTCGACGGCGTCGACGACCTCGCGCTGACGACCAACGGCACGCTGCTCGGGCGCTACGCCCGGCCGCTCGCCGATGCGGGCCTCGACCGCGTGACGGTCAGCCTCGACAGCATCGACGAGGCCGTGTTCCGGCGCATGAGCGGCGATCGCGGCGAGCTCGCCGGGGTACTGGCAGGCATCGACGCCGCGGCTCGCGCGGGGCTGACGCCGGTCAAGATCAACGCGGTCGTGCAGCGCGGCGTCAACGACGGTACGGTGCTCGACCTGCTCGACTACTTCCGCGGCAGCGGCCACATTGTGCGACTGATCGAGTACATGGACGTCGGCAACCGCAACGGCTGGCGGCTGGACGAGGTCGTGCCCTCGGCCGAGCTGCTCGCGGCGATCGATGCGCGCTGGCCGGTCGAAGCCGTCGGCCGCAACTACCCGGGCGAGGTCGCGCGCCGCTACCGTTACCGCGACGGCGGCGGCGAGATCGGCTTCATCTCGTCGGTCACCGAACCGTTCTGCGGCAACTGCAGCCGCGCAAGGCTGTCCGCCGACGGCACGCTCTACACCTGCCTGTTCGCGACCGTGGGCACGAGCCTGCGGGAGCCGCTCCGCGCCGGCGCGAGCGACGAGGAACTGGAAGCGCTGATATCCCGCGTCTGGCTGGCGCGGGCCGATCGCTACAGCGAGATCCGCGGTCGCAACACGACCCACGAGCAGCCGCTCAGGAAGGTCGAGATGTACCGCATGGGCGGCTGAGCCGCAGCCGCCGTTCTCACTCAAGGAATCCGATGAGCAAGCTGAGTCATATCGACGAGCAGAACCGGCCCGCCATGGTCGACGTGAGCGACAAGGACGCGAGCGCACGCGAGGCGCATGCGCGCGCCGTCGTCGAATTGCCCCCCGAGGTCGCGGCGCGTTTCGCCGATGGCGACATTCGCAGCGCGAAAGGCCCGGTCTTCGCAACCGCGGTGATTGCCGGCGTCATGGCAGCGAAGCGCACGCACGAGCTGATCCCGTTCTGTCACCCGCTCGGTCTGACCGGCTGCGACATCGACATCGCGCTCGACGGGGACGGCCGTGCCGTCATCGACTGCCGCTGCCGGGTACGGCATCGCACCGGTGTCGAGATGGAGGCGCTGACCGGCGCGAGCATAGCCGCGCTGACCGTCTACGACATGCTGAAGGCGCTGTCGCACGAGATCTGTATTCGCGACACCAGGCTGATCGCCAAGAGCGGCGGACGCCACGACTACCGTGCGGAGGAGTCCGGCGGTGGCTGACATCGCGCCGCTCAACGGACTCGTGCTCGCCGGCGGCCGCAGTCGGCGCATGGGACGCGACAAGGCGCTGCTCCGCCACGGGCAGGAGACGCAGCTGGCCCGCGCCGTGCGCCTGCTGTCCGCCGTGACGGCCGGAACCTGGGTGTCGGCGCGCGCAGACCAGGCGGGCGACGCCGAGCGCGCGCGCTTCCCGCAGATCGTCGACCGCTACGAGGATCTCGGCCCCGTGGCCGGCATCCTGTCCGCTTTCGACCACGCGCCGGACGCCGCCTGGCTGGTGCTCGCCTGCGACCTCCCCAACGTGTCCGCGGCGACGTTGGCGACGCTGGTCGGGGGACGCGATCCGGCGCGCCCGTTCACGGCCTTCCGGAGCAGCACGAACGGACTGCCGGAACCGCTCTGCGCGATCTGGGAGCCGGCCGCCCGAGCCGTTGCCGGGGCTTTCGTCAAGGACGGCGTCGTTTGCCCGCGCAAGATGATGATCCGCTCGGACACCTGCCTGCTCGAGCAACCCGATCCGCGCATGCTGGACAACGTCAACACGCCCGAGGACCTCGGCGCGAGCAGGCTGGCGACGCAGTCGTGAACAAGACACTCACCGTCCGTTACTTCGCGATGTTCCGCGAGCAGGCCGGCTGCGAGCAGGAAACCGTCGAGCTCGCGGCGGAGACCGCCGCGGACGTGTTCCGCGCGCTCGGGCACCGGCACGGCGCCGCCGAACCGCTCGCGCACTGCAAGGTCGCGATCAACGACAGGATGGCCGCCTGGGACGCGCCGGTCGCCGATGGCGACACCGTGCTGCTGTTTCCGCCGGTAGCGGGTGGCTGACGTGATGCGCATGGTGACGACGGCCATCGACCCGGCCGCGCTGCGCGAGGAGCTGGCCGATCCTGCCGCCGGCGGCTACGCGGCGTTCGAAGGCTGGATCCGCAACCACAACGAAGGTCACGACGTGTTGCGGCTGGAATACGAAGCCTACGAACCGCTCGCCGTCAGCGAGGGAGAGCGCGTGATCCGCGAGGCGCTCGAGCGCTTCGACGTGCTGCGCGCGAGTTGCGTGCACCGGCACGGGCTGCTCGAGATCGGCGACTGCGCGGTCTGGGTCGGCGTCTCCGCCGCACATCGCGACGCCGCGTTTCTCGCCTGCCGCTACATCATCGACGAGGTGAAGATCCGGCTGCCGATCTGGAAGAAGGAACACTACGCCGATGGCAATTCGGGGTGGGTCAATTGCGAGCGCTGCGCGGCGCACGGCTGAGGCTTCGCTTGGGTGGGGTCAATTGCGAGCGCTGCGCGGCACACGGCAACCCGCTAGCCGCCGCGGTTGTCCAGCCCGGCCAGGTCGGCCGGGCGATCGACGTCGGTCGCGGCTGCCGGGCAGTCGATGGCCGCCAGCCGGGCACCGTGCCCGGCGAGGATCGCGCGCGCACCGGTGTCGCCGGCGAGTGCCGCCAGCGCCGGGAAATCGCTCGCCGGGAACACGGCCGGCACGCCGACGGTTCCGGCGTAGCGGCTGGCGACGGCGCGTTCCGGCGCCGCGCGCCACCAGGCAGCGAGGCGCGCGAGGTGCGCAGCGCGCACGAGCGGCTGGTCGGCGAGCAGCAGCAGCACCCCGTCCGCGACTCCGGCGACGGCGGCCACGCCAGCGGCGATCGACGAGCCGAGCCCCCCGGCATGCCGCTCGTTGTGCACGACGAAGCCCGCCATCGGCAGGCACGCGGCGCGGATGGCCTCGCCCGCATGTCCGGTAACGAGCAGCGTGTTCGCGCCGCAGACGCTCTCTGCCGCGCGCAGCGCCCGCACGACGAGCGGTTCGCCGCCGTATTCGGCGAGCTGCTTGACGGCGCCGAAGCGGCGGGAACTGCCGGCCGCCAGTAACACGGCAAAGAGCTGCGGATCCCCCATTCGCCCAGAGTACCGGCCGGGAAAGCGGCGCGGCAATCCCGAAAGCCGACTTGCCCTGCCCGCGGCATCCGTGTATCCCTGTCCGCGGCGGGAGCGGCCCGCAGTCCGGGAGCACGGCTTGCACAGGATCAGTTCGATCGACGACGCTAAGGCGCTCGAGGGCCGGGAGGTCGGCCTGTCCGACTGGGTGCAGATCGACCAGGAACGCATCGACCGTTTCGCCGAAGCGACCGGCGACTTCCAGTGGATACACGTCGATACGGAGCGCGCCGCGCGCGAGTTGCCGGACGGCCGGACCATTGCGCACGGCTACCTGACGCTGGCGCTGATCCCGGCGCTGACCGGCCAGTTCGTCGAATTCGAGAACCTCGCCCGCGCGATCAACTTCGGCTGCAACAAGGTACGCTTCTACACGATGGTGCCGGTCGGCAGCCGGGTGCGCGGCCGGGCGACCGTGCTGCAGGCGCGCAGCCGCGCCGGTGCGCTGCACCTGACCTCGGAAGTGCGCATCGAGGTCGAGGGCGAGAAGAAACCCGCTTGCGTGGCCGAGACGCTCGGCATGTATTTTTTCGACAGGGACGACTGACCCGGGAGGAAGACGATGGAAGTGGGCGGCATACTCGGTTTTATCATCCTGGTGCTCGACGTCTACGCGGTGCTGCAGATCGTCGGCAGCGACAGCAGCAACGGCCGCAAGGCGCTGTGGATCGCGATCGTCGTGGTCCTGCCGGTACTCGGGCTGATTCTCTGGTACCTGCTCGGCCCCAAGCCGCCCCGCTAGCAGGCTGCGCAAGAACGCAGTTTTCTGCGGCTTGCTAGTCCGAACCGCCCTCGTCGCGGAACTCGGCGGTGCCGGGGCGGCGCCGGTCCACAACGAGCCGGGTCACGTCCGGCCGTGCGTAATGACCGGCCGGGTCCAGGTTGTGCCGGGCCTCGAGTACCTCGCGATGATCGAGGTCGACGACGAGCAGGCCGTCCGTCTCCGTATCCGGCGGCAGTAGCCAGCTGCCATCGGGCCTGGCGACGCAGGACCCGCCATCGGCCATGACCGCGTCCGCGCGCTCGCGCAGCAGCTCGCCGTGCGGCAGGTCGTCGCCGATGTCCCCGGCGCGCATCAGCGCACTCACCGAGATGACGAACGAGCGACTCTCGGCGGCGATATAGCGGGTGATGTCCTCGGTATTGCGGCGATTGCCTGGCCAGATCGCGACGTGCAGGTCCTCGCCCTGGCCGTACAGCGCGGCGCGCGCAAGCGGCAGCCAGTTCTCCCAGCAATTCAGTCCGCCCACCGTGAACGGGCCCAGCGCATGCGTGCGCAGGCCGTGGCCGTCGCCGGCGGCCCAGACCAGTCGTTCCTCCCAGGTCGGCACGAGCTTGCGATGCACGGAGCGGATGTGGCCGGCGGCATCGACATGGACCATCGAGCAGAAGACGCTGCGGCCGCGCCGCGCGGACGTCTCGATCACGCCAATGTACACGGCCGTGCCGTGCCCGGCGGCCGCGGCGCACAGACGCTCGAGACCGCCGCCGTCAATGTCGACGGCTTCCGCGACGTAGTGCGCGTACAGGGACTTTTGCAACGCCGAATCGAACCGGGCGCCGTCGGTGCGCTCGAGCCAGAACGGGTAGCCGGGCAGGAAGGCCTCGCCGAACACCAGCAGCCGGCAGCCGGCCCCTGCCGCCTGCGCCAGCGTTTCGATGGCGCGGTCTAGCGTCGCCTCGCGGCGCAGCCAGCATGGCGCGATCTGTGCGAGGCCCGCACGTAGTGTCCGCGATTCGTTCCCTGGCATACCCCTGTCCGGCCGCTGCACCGCTGCGCCGCGGGAGCTTAGCACGGGCCGCAACTTGCAGAGACCGCGCCCGGGACTGTTAAATGGCGCTGCTGGCGGCCGCGCGGCCGGGACTACTGGGGGAAATCGACATGCAGGGACTGATGATGGACACGCCACTGCTCGTGTCCATGATACTGAGGCACGCGGAGCGCAGCTTCCCGGACCGGGAGATCGTCTCCGTCACCTGTGACAACCCGTTGCACCGCTACACGATCGCCGACTGCGCGCGCCGTGCCCGCAAGCTGGCGAGCGCGCTTACCGGGCTGGGCCTCGCGCAGGGCGACCGGGTCGCGACGCTGGCCTGGAACGACTACCGGCACCTCGAGGCCTACTACGCGATCGGCGGCGCCGGCTACGTCTGTCACACCATCAACCCGCGCCTTTTTCCCGAGCAGCTGGCCTTCATCATCAACCACGCCGAGGACCGCTGGCTGCTGACCGATCCGCTGTTCCTGCCGCTACTCGAGAAGCTCGCGCCGCACACCCCGAATCTCGAAGGCTACATCGTGATGTGCGACGAGAAGACCCTGCCCGGGACCAGCCTCGACAACGTCGTCAGCTACGAGACCTTCATCGCGGACGGGGACGAGAACTTCGCGTGGCCGGAACTCGACGAGAAATCGGCCGTCGGCCTCTGCTACACCTCGGGCACGACCGGTGACCCGAAGGGCGTGCTCTACAACCATCGCTCGCAGGTGCTGCACGCGATGGCCGGCATCTCGCCCGACGGGCTCGGCTGCTCGAACCGCGACACGGTATTGCCGGTCGTGCCGCTGTTCCACGTCAACGCCTGGGGCGTGCCGTACTCGGCGTTCATGGTCGGCGCCAAGCTGGTGCTGCCGGGACCGAAGATGGGCGACGGCGCCGCTCTGTACGAACTGCTCGAGTCGGAGTCCGTGACGGCTGCGCTCGGCGTGCCGACGGTCTGGCTCGCGCTGCTGCAGTACTGTGCGAAGGAAGGCAAACGCCTGAACAAGCTGCAGCGCACGTCGATCGGCGGCGCCGCGGTACCCGAGTCGATGATTCGCGAATTCCACGAGAAACACGACGTCTCGGTGACCCAGGGCTGGGGCATGACCGAGATGAGTCCGCTCGGCACGGTCAACACGCCGAAGGCCGGCATGGAGGACATGTCCGTCGACGAGATGATCAAGCTGAAGACCAAGGCCGGGCGCTGCCTGTTCGGCGTCGAGATGCGCATCGTCGACGACGAGGGCAGGGAGCAGCCCTGGGACGGCGAGGCCTTCGGCGCACTGCAGGTCCGGGGTCCCTGGGTGTGCAGCGACTACTTCCGGCTGGAGGGATCCGCGGGCTCGCACACGAAAGACGGCTGGTTCAATACCGGCGACGTCGCGACGATCGACCCGCAGGGCTACCTGAACATCACGGATCGCACCAAGGACGTGATCAAGTCGGGCGGCGAGTGGATCAGCTCGATCGAAATCGAGAATATCGCGGTCGGGCATCCCGACGTGGCCGAAGCCGCCGTCATCGGGCTGCCGCACCCGAAATGGTCGGAGCGCCCGCTGCTGGTCGTCGTGCGCAAGGAGGGCGCAAAACCGCAGGCGGACGACGTGCTCGGCTTCCTCGAGGGCAAGATCGCCAAGTGGTGGATGCCCGACGACGTGCGTTTCGTCGACGAGATTCCGCACACGGCCACCGGCAAGATCAAGAAGACCGAGCTGCGCAAGCAGTTCGCCGACTACCGCTTCCCGGACGTGGCGGCCTGAGCGTGGGTCTGCAGCGGATCCACCGGAGTACCCGTGAGCGCTGACGCCGGCCGCCTGTTCGGCGTTCGCACGCTGGTCTGTGGCGCGGCGACCGGGGTCGGCGAGGCGATTGCGCGCACCTGCGCGCGCCACGCAGCCGACGTCGTGGCGCTCGACTCGGGTGATTCCGACGTCGAACGCCGTTTTAACTCCGTGCCGCACATCACGGGCCTTGCGCGGCCGCTGTCCACCGAGCAGGCGAAGGACATCGTCGCCGACGTGGCGAAACGTCTCGACGGCCTCGATGCCGTCATCGTCTGCACGCAGCTGCAGCCGCGCCAGCCGATCGCCGACAGCGAGGAGTGCGAGCGCGTCGTCAAGGCACGCCTCGCGGAGCTGCGGCGCTGGTTCGACGCGGCGCTGCCGAAGCTGAAGCGCAGTCCGGGCGGTCGCTTCATTGCCGTCGGTCTGCTGCGCAGCGCTTTCGCGGTCGATGCGCAGCCGCTCAGCGACGATGCCGAGGCGGCGCTCGCCGGGCTCGTCCGCGAGCTGGCTGCCGAGAGCGGCGAGGCCGGCATCACGGTGAATTACGTGCAGCCGGGCGCGATCATGACGGCGGAAAGCCGCCGCGTGTTCGGCGAACACCGCGAGCTGCGCGACCACTGTATCCGGCACTCGGCGGCGCGGCGCCTCGGCGAGCCGCTCGACGTCGCGAAGGCGGCGCTGTTCCTCGCGAGCGACGACGCGACCTTCGTCAGCGGCACGGGCATCGCCGTCGACGGCGGCCGCGCCGGCTGACGGGCCGGCGCTCCGGCGGACTCGCGGCTTACCCGGACACGGGCACGGAAGACATGCACCCGGTACTCGTCGATCTTCTGCAGCTGCTCGAACTCGAGCGTATCGAGGACAACATCTTCCGCGGCCAGAGCCGCGACATCGGCAGCGCGCAGGTGTTCGGGGGGCAGGTGCTCGGGCAGGCCCTGTCTGCCGCTCACCTGACGGTGGACGGCCGCACCGCGCATTCGCTGCACGCCTACTTCCTGCGCCGCGGCGACGTCGATGCGCCGATCGTCTACGAGGTCGACCGCGCCCGGGACGGCGGCAGCTTTTCCGTGCGCCGGGTCGTCGCGATCCAGCACGGCCGGCCGATCTTCAACCTCGCCGCGTCTTTCCAGGTGCCGGAGGACGGGCTCGAGCACCAGGCGACGATGCCCGAGGTGCCGGGACCCGAAGGGCTGCAGGAGCTGACCGACGTGGCCCCGGAGGTGCTAAAGCGGCTGCCGGAAAAGATGCGCCGCTTCCTGACCGACCAGCGGCCGTTCGAGTTCCGCCCGGTGCAGACGCTCGGATTCGACGTCGCTGAGCGCCTGCCACCCGTGCGCCAGGTGTGGATTCGCGCCGTGGACCGCCTGCCGGACGGCGTCGCGCTGCACCAGAACCTGCTGGCCTACGTCTCCGACTACGAGCTCCTGGGCACGTCGACGCTGCCGCACGGACTGCGCTTCGGTCGTGGCAACGTCATGATGGCGAGCCTCGACCACGCGCTGTGGTTTCACCGCGAGTTCCGCGTCGACGACTGGCTGCTGTATTCGCTCGACAGTCCCAACGCGTCGGGCGCACGCGGCTACGCACGCGGCCAGTTCTTCACGCCGGCCGGCCGCCTGGTCGCGTCGAGCGCGCAGGAGGGACTCGTGCGCGTCATCGACGAGGAAGCAGCGAAGCAGCGCCGCTCGCACCCGCGGCGCCAGTCCTGATTCAGGGCACCAGCCCGTAGCCGCGCGCCTCGGCTTCCGTCAGCAGGCGCAGGTCCTCGAACGGCACCGCGAACATCGCGTCGACGAGCTCGCGGCTCACGCCGACGCTGTCGAAATAGGCTTCGAGCTGCCGCCGCACGACCAGGATGTTGCGGTTCGCGATGCTCGTGTCGTATTCCATCTGGCGGCGGTCGTACTGGGCAGGGCTGTGAATGCCAAGCCGCGAAGGCAGCGCCGGGTCGTCGTACTCGTCGAACAACGCGTGGCGCTCGAAGCCGGCAGCGAACAGGATCACGCAGGCGCTGAAACAGACGGCGGCCTCGGACTCGTCGATCGTCGTCATGACGCCGGGTTTGCGGCGCCGGAACAGCGCGTGCGCGCGGATGATGCCGGCCATGTAGAGCGCGGCCTGCGAATCGCCGCCGCGCGAATTGAGCACGATGCGGGTCGGCACGGCGGGCCAGTCGCCGAGCGCCTCGGTAACGCGTTCGAACAGGCGCGCACCCTCGCGATTGAGGACGCCGCGGATGCGGATCACGACCGGGCAGTCGGCATCGCCTGCCGGCGGCGCCATCTCGACGACGGTTGCCGCCGGGAAGTACCAGTCGCAGTTCGCGTCGGCGGCGAGGTAGTCGCTCTCGATGTAGATGCCGGTGCGCGGCGCGTTGCGCAATACGTCCGCGGCGGGCGCGAGCGCCGGGAGGAGGGCGAGCAGTAGGCATAGCCTGCGCATGGCTGCGCGGCGTCAGGCCGGGGCGAGGCTGTCCCGGAAGCGCCGGCCGTTCTCGACGTAGATCGCCGCCGATTCCGCCAGCCGTGCGCGTTCCTCGTCGCTGAGCTTGCGCACCGCGCGCGCCGGCGCGCCGACGATCAGCATGCCGTCCGGGAAGTGCTTGCCCTCGGTGATCAGCGCATTCGCGCCGACGAGGCATTCGCGGCCAATCCGGGCTCCGTTCAGTATCGTGCTGCCGATCCCGACGAGGCTGCCGTCGCCGATCTCGCAGCCGTGCAGGACCACGCGGTGGCCGATCGTGACGCGTTCGCCGACCGCGAGGCGCACGCCGGGGTCCGTGTGCAGCACCGCGCCGTCCTGCACGTTGCTGTCGCGCCCGATCTCGATCCAGTCGTTGTCGCCGCGCAGCACCGCGCCGAACCAGATGCTGGCGCGTTCGCCCAGGCGTACGCGACCGATCACTCGCGCGTCGTCGGCAATGAAATGCCCGCCGCCGTCCAGCACCGGTTGCTGGTCGCCGAGCGCCAGTATCATCCCGACTTCGCCTGGTTCGCGACCGCGGCGGCGGCCGCCTCGACGGCATCCGGGTCGCCGAGGAAGCGTCGCGACAACGGCGCGAGGCTGTCGTCGAGTTCGTACAGCATCGGTATCCCGGTCGGGATGTTGAAGCCCGTGATTTCCTCGTCGGACACGCCGTCCAGCATCTTGACCAGCGCGCGCAGGCTGTTGCCGTGCGCGGCGATCAACACGTTGCGCCCGGCGCGTAGCTCGGGTGCGATAGCCTCCTCCCAGCACGGCCGCACGCGCTCGAGCGTCGTCGCCAGCGACTCGGTCGCGGGCAGGCCGGCGATACCGGCATAGCGCGGGTCGTGCGACGGGTGGCGCTCGTCGTCCGGCTCCAGCGCCGGCGGCGGCGTGTCGTAGCTGCGGCGCCAGATGTGCACCTGTTCGTCGCCGTATTTCTCGGCCGTCTCGGCCTTGTTCAGGCCCTGCAGCGCCCCGTAGTGGCGTTCGTTGAGCCGCCAGTCGCGCACGACCGGGATCCACATCCGGTCCATCTCGTCGAGCATGATCCACAGCGTGCGTATCGCACGCTTCAGCACCGAGGTCCAGGCGACGTCGATCACGAGCTCGACTTCCCGCCCCGTGCGCCCCGCCTCGCGGGCGTCCTCTCGGCCCTTGTCGGTCAGGTCGACGTCGGTCCAGCCGGTGAACAGGTTCTGGAGGTTCCAGTCGCTCTGGCCGTGGCGGCAGAGCACGAGTTTGCCGGGCATGTCGTCTCCGGTGCGGGCGGACGAATCCGCGTCAGTCAGATATGAGCCTGCGTAGCTCCTGTGAGGCCACCGACAGCGTGGCGAAGTCCACCTCCTCGCGCAGCTTCATCTCCGCGAGGATCGAGTCGAACTTCTGCACCGCGGTGGCGTGCTGCTCGATCCAGTCCTCGTAGTCGTCGAGCGGCATGTGATCCTCGCACGCGGCGAGGATGCGGGAGGCGAGGTCGCGCCGCGCCCGGTAGAACTCGTCGCGCAGGTTACCGCGCGCCATCGCCTGCCAGCGGCCCTCGACGGCCAGCGCCTCGACCTTGCGATGCAGCCAGACGATGCCGAGGCGCTCACTGAGCCGGGCATACATCTTCGCCGTGTCCATCACGTCGGTATGGTAGTCGATGGACAGGTCGGCGATGTCGAGCGCGCCGCGGGTCAGCAGCAGGCCGGCCATCTTGCGGGCCAGGCCGTCGGGCACCTGCATCGTCGCGAGCTCGCCGGCCGCGGTCTTCTGGCGCTGCTTGCCGGCGCCGGTGACGATGCTGGGGGCGCGCGTGTACACCTTGTGCATACCGTCTTTCAGCCGCTCGACGGCCGCGACGATGTCGAGGTCTTCGCCGTAGCGCTCGATCAGCCAGTAACAGGCGTGGCGCAGCGTGCGGCTGATGTCGAACAGCATCGACTGCTGCACCGAGGCGGGAATCTCGTTGTCCAGCGACTCGATCGTGCGCCAGATCGCGGTTGCCTGGCAGAGCTCGCGGGCGACGACGTAGGCGCGGGCGATCGTCACGGTGGACGCGCCCGTATCCTGCTGCATGCGCTTGACGAACACCGGCCCCATGCGGTTCACGATGTTGTTGGCGATCAGCGTCGCGAGGATCTCGCGGCTCAGCCGGTGAGTCGGGATCAGGTCCTTGTAACGGCGCCGCAATACAGGCGGGAAGTAGCGCTGCGGGTCGGTCGTCAGGAAGTCCTCGAGAGTCTCGTCCGAGGCGACCAGGCCGTTGTACAGGTCGATCTTCGCGTAACTCAGGACGACCGCGATCTCGGGTCGCGTCAGCCCCTGCTTGCGCTGGCGGCGTTCCTCGATCTCGACTTCGTCCGGCAGGAATTCGAGGTCGCGGTCGAGCAGGCCGGTCTTTTCGAGATTCGTGATCAGCCGCGCCGTCTCGTCGAGGCGTTCGCGCGCGCGCGCCTCCATCATGCTGATGGCCTGTGTCTGCAGGTAGTTCGAGCGCAGCACGAAGGCGGCGACGTCGTCGGTCATCTCGGCAAGCAGCTTGTTGCGCGCCTTGCGCGTGAGGCCCTTTTCCTGTTCCGCGGCGCGCAGCAGGATCTTGATGTTGACCTCGCGGTCCGAGCTGTCGACGCCGGCCGAATTGTCGATGAAGTCCGTGTTCACCCGGCCGCCGTTCAGGCTGTACTCGATACGCGCGCGCTGGGTCAGGCCGAGATTGCCGCCTTCGCCGATGACCTTGCAGCGCAGCTCGTTGGCGTTGACCCGCAGGGCGTCGTTGCTGCGGTCGCCGACGTCGCCGTGGCTCTCGCTGCTGGCCTTGACGTAGGTGCCGATGCCGCCGTTCCACAGCAGGTCGACCGGCATCTTCAGGATCGCGCGGATCAGCTCGATCGGTTGCATCGTCGTCGCGCGCGTGTCCAGCAGCTTGCGCGCCTCCGGCGACAGTCGGATCTGCTTCGCCTGGCGCGAGAAAATGCCGCCGCCCTTCGAGATCAGTTTCTCGTCGTAGTCGGTCCAGCTCGAACGGGGCAGCTTGAACAGCCGCTCGCGCTCGCGGTAGCTGGCCGCGGCGTCGGGATCGGGGTCGAGAAAAATGTGCTGGTGGTTGAACGCGGCGACCAGCCGGATCGATTTCGACAGCAGCATGCCGTTGCCGAACACGTCGCCGCTCATGTCGCCGATGCCGGCGACCGTGAACGGATCCGACTGCGTGTCGATGCCTTTTTCGCGGAAATGCCGCTTCACGGCTTCCCAGGCGCCGCGGGCGGTGATGCCCATTTTCTTGTGGTCATAGCCCGCGGAACCGCCGGAGGCGAACGCGTCGTCGAGCCAGAAGCCGTACTCGGCCGAAATCGCGTTCGCGATGTCGGAAAAGGTCGCCGTGCCCTTGTCGGCGGCCACGACCAGGTAGGGGTCCTCGCCGTCGCGGCGGACGACGTTCGGTGGCGGCACTACCTTGCCGTCGACGACGTTGTCCGTGATGTCGAGCAGGCCGCGGATGAAAGTCTGGTAGCAGCTGATGCCGGTTTTCATGATGACGTCACGGTCGCCGTCCGGCATGCGCTTCGGTACGAAGCCGCCCTTGGCGCCGGTCGGCACGATCACCGTGTTCTTGACCACCTGCGCCTTCATCAGGCCCAGCACCTCGGTGCGGAAATCCTCGCGCCGGTCGGACCAGCGCAGCCCGCCGCGCGCCACCGCGCCTCCGCGCAGGTGCACGCCCTCGACCTCGGGCGAGTAGACGAAAATCTCGTAGCGAGGCTTGGGCAGCGGCGCCTCCGGCAGCAGGCCGGGATTCAGCTTGATCGACAGCCGGCGTTTCGGCGCACCGTCGGCATCGTGCTGGAAATAATTGGTGCGCAGCGTCGCGTTGATGGCGCCGGCGAAAGCCGTCAGGATGCGGTCCTCGTCGAGGTTGCGCGCCCGCGCGATCGCGCGCTGGATGCTCGCCGTCATCGCGGCGACGGCGGCCTCGCGTTCCCCGGCCGGGATCGCGGGGTCGAACTGCAGCCGGAACTGCTCGACCAGGTTGCGCGCGACGCCGGCATGCTCGGACAGCACGTCCTCCATGTAGTTCTGGCTGAACGGTATGCCGAGCTGCAGCAGGTACTTGGCATAGCAGCGCACCAGCGCGACCTGCCGCCAGTCGAGGCCGGCTTTCAGGATCAGCGCGTTGAAGCCGTCGTTTTCCGAGTTCCCCGCGAGCGCGTGGTGGAAGCCGATGCCGAAACGGCGGGCCGACTGGTCCAGGTCCAGCTCCTCGCTTCCGGGGTACTGCAGCGCGAAGTCCTGAATCCAGAACGCCCCGCTGCTCTTCGGCACGATCTTGTACGGACGTTCGCTGTGCACCTCGGTGCCCATGTCCTCGAGAATCGGCAGCACGTTCGAGAGCAAGAGCGGCTGGCCCTTGCAGAACGTGCGGAAGTTGAGCTGGCCGGGTGCCGCGTCCTTCGGGCAGTACAGCAACAGGTAGTCGTTGTGCGTGCCATTCAGCAGGCCGTCGACGCGCTTGACGTCGAGGCAGGCGGTGGCTGGCTCGACGTCGGCTTCGTAGGCCGCCGGGAAACTCTCGCCGTACTCGCGGTACAGCAGCGAGCCCTCGTCCTGGCCGAAGCGCCGGACCAGCTCCGTGCGCAGCTTGTCGCGCCAGGTGATCACCGCGTTCGCGATCGTTTCCTCGATGCGGCGGATGCTGATCCGCGGGCGGTCGCCGACGTTCGTGCGGACGATCAGGTGCACGCGCGCCAGCGGCGAATCCGACAGCTGCACGCTCGAGTCGACCGCGTGCCCGCCGAAGGCCTCCAGCAGTATCTTCTCGATGCGGCGACGGACAGTCGTCGTGTATTTCTCGCGGGGCACGTAGACGAGACAGGAGAAGAAACGCCGGAACGCGTCGCGACGCAGGAAGAACTTGACGCGATGCCGGTCCTGCAGGTTCAGGATGCCGCTGGTCGTGCGCACGAGGTCGTGCACGCTGCTCTGGAACAGCTCGTCGCGCGGGAAGGTGTCGAGAATGTGCAGCAGCGACTTGCCGCGGTGGCCGGACGGGTCCACCCGCGAGCGCTCCAGCACCCGCTGCACCTTCAGGCGCAGCAGCGGGATGTTGCGCGGATTCTCGCTGTAGGCGACCGAGGTGAACAGGCCGATGAAGCGCAGTTCGCCGACCGGCTTGCCGGAGTCGTCGAATTTCTTGACGCCGACGTAGTCGAGGTAACTCGGCCGGTGCACGGTCGAGCGAGAGTTCGCCTTCGTGATGATCAGCCAGTTCTTCGAACGCGCGTGCCTGCGCATGACGCTCGACAGTTCGACTGTCTTGCCGCCGCGCTCCTCGTTGGCCAGAACGCCGAGTCCGCTGCCGGCCTTGGACTTCAGGACCAGCTTGTCCTTGCGCGTGCGCAGCTCGTACTCACGGTAACCGAGGAACGTGAAGTGGTCGTCCACCATCCACTGCAGCAGTTCCCGCGACTCCTCGCGCACGGCCTCGTCGAAGCCCGGCGGACTCTGCTCCAGCGTCTCTTTCGCTTCGAGCATCTTGTCGCGCATCGCCTGCCAGTCGCGCACGGCTACGCGGACGTCGGAGAGCACGCGCTGGATCTCGTGCTCCAGAAGCTTCAGCCGCTGCGGGTCGGCCTCGCGGTCGACGGCGAAACGCACCCAGGATTCGACCAGGCCCTCGTCAGAGTCCGGCTCGTGCAGCGTCTTGAGCGTGCCGGCCGGCGTGCGCGATACCCTCACCACCGGATGCACGGTCATGTGGATGGTCAGGTCCGCCCGGTTGATCGCCGCGGACACCGAGTCGACCAGGAACGGCATGTTGTCGTTGACCATCTCGACGATGGTGTACGGCGAGTCGTAGCCGTGCTGCTTCTCTTTCGGATTGATGATGCGCAACAGCGCCTGGCCGGGCTTGCGCGTGCGGCCGAAATCGAGGTGCGAGGTCGCGGCCCGCGCCATGATGCGCGGCGTCCGCTCCTGCAGGTCCTCGACCGGCACGTTGCCGTAATACTGGCGCAGCCAGGCGTTGATCTGCTGTCGCTGGGAGAAGGTTTTCGAGCCGGGTTTCGAGGCGATAATCGCCCCGAGTAGCTGGTCCGTCTGGTCGCTGACGCGACGTTGCGGCTTTCTGGGCACGTCGGGCACTCCGGCCGGGGAGTTCGGGTTGGCAGGACTCTATACCGGATGGCCGGCCGGTTTCCAGCGCTGACGGGCGCCTGCCGGCCGCCGTGCATGTGGGGCGACGCGAAAGCATCTACAATGCACGCCTCCGGGAGCCGGCCAGTCCCATGAAGCGACGCAAACTCGAACCTACGATCCACACGAAGCTCGATCGCGAGAGCGATTACACGGGCTACCTGCGTCTCGACAGGCTGCTCGATGCACAGGTGCCGCTGTCCGACCCGCCGCACCACGACGAGATGCTGTTCATCGTCCAGCACCAGGTGACGGAGCTGTGGATCAAGCTCGTCATCCACGAGATCGAGGCGGCGATGGCCAAGCTGCGCGCCGACGACCTGCCGCCGGCAGTCAAGATGCTCGCGCGGGTCAAGCACATCCAGAACCAGATGTACAACCAGTGGATGGTGCTCGACACGCTGACGCCGAGCGAGTACGCGCAGTTTCGCAAGGTGTTCGGACGCGCTTCCGGCTTCCAGTCGCCGCAGTACCGGCTGCTCGAGTTCCTGCTCGGCAACCGGAATCGCTCGGTCCTCAAGGTCTACGAGCAACAGCCCGAGTGGCATGCGCGGCTCGAGCAGGCGCTCGAGGAGCGCGGCCTTTTCGACGAGTTCCTGGCCCACCTGGCGCGGGCCGGGCTGCCGGTGCCGAAACAGGTGCTGGAGCGCGACTTCAGCCGCGTGCGTGGCGAGAACGACGAGGTCGTCGCGGTGCTGAAATCGATCTACGAGCAGCCCCGGACCCAGTGGGGCCACTACGAGATGTGCGAGGCGCTCGTCGACATCGCCAACAACTTCCAGTTCTGGCGTTTCCACCACATGAAAACGGTGGAACGCATCATCGGCCACAAGCGGGGCACGGGCGGGTCGTCAGGCGTCCAGTTCCTGCGCCGCGCGCTGGAGTACGAGTTCTTCCCGGAGCTGATCCGGGTGCGGACCGAACTCGCCGACTGACGCGGGGCTCAGCCTAGCGGTGCGCCGATGTGCTGCGCCTTCTCCAGCAGCCGGTCGATGATCGAATTCAGCGCGTCGATCTCGGCGGGTGACAGGCCCTCGACCAGCGTATCCTCGATCCCGAGCGCGAGTGGCGCGATCTCGTCGAGCAGTTCGAGGCCGGCAGCCGACAGCGTCAGGATCGAACGGCGGCGGTCCGCGTCGGCGAACTCGCGGTGCACCCGGCCGCTCTTCAGGAGCCGGGTCACGGCCCGGCTGACCGCGACCTTGTCCATCAGCGTGCGTTCGGCGACCTCGACGGCCGACAGGCCGGGGTAGCGGCCGAGGATCACGATGACGCGCCATTCCGGGATCGTCAGGCCGAAGCGCTCCGCGTACACGGTTGCGATCGAGTGGCTGACCGAATGGGACAGGATGGCCAGGCGGTACGGCAGGAAGTTCTCGAGAATCAGTTCGCGCGGCAGTTCGCGGGTCTTGGCGGCGGGCATGTTCACGGTCGGTCTCACGGCTGGAATCCAGATCTGTATTATCAATCATACCGTGGGGGCGGGCAACACCCGCCGGCAGCTCAGGCCCGGTGCGGTGCGTGCAGGTACTCGCGCGACTGCATCTCCGCCAGCCGGCTGACGGTGCGCTGGAATTCGAACGCCAGCCGCTGCCCGGCATACAGCTCCGCGGCGGGTACCGCGGCCGCCAGCAGCAGCTTGACCCGCCGGTCGTAGAACTCGTCGACCAGCGCGATGAAGCGGCGCGCCGCGTCCTCGCGGCGCGCATCGAGGACGGGCACGCCGGAGACGATCACGGTGTGGTACCAGCGCGCGATCTCGATGTAGTCGTCCTGGCTGCGCGGACCCTCGCACAGCTCGGCGAAGTCGAACCAGGCGACGCCCTTGGCCGCGCGCAGCGTGTCGATCGGCCGCCCGTTGATCTCGATCCGGCGTGCCTCGACGATGCGGCCCGGCGCGACGTCTGCGAACAGGCGCGCGAGCCTGTCGCGGTTGCCGGGGTCGTCGGGCGTCAGGTAAGTGCCTGCGCGCTGCAGCAGGCCGAGCCGGTAGTCCTCGCCGCCGCCGAGTTCCACGACCTCGGTGTGACGTTCGAGCAGGCCGATCGCCGGCAGGAAGCGCTGCCGCTGCAGGCCGTCGGCGTACAGCTGGTCCGGCGGCAGGTTGGAAGTCGCGACCAGCGTCACCCCGCGGCGGAACAGGCCGTCGAGCAGCCGGCCCAGGATCATCGCGTCGCCGATGTCGCTGACGTAGAACTCGTCGAAGCACAGCACGCGCGCTTCCGCCGCGATCTGCGCGGCCGCGAGATCGAGCGGGTCGCGCCGCGCCGCGAGACTCTTGAGCCGCGCGTGCACGTCGCGCATCATGCGGTGGAAGTGCACGCGATGCTTCGCCCGCACGGCCAGCGTGTCGTAGAACAGGTCAATCAGGAAGGTCTTGCCGCGCCCGACGTCGCCCCACAGGTACAGGCCGCGCACAGGGGCCGGGTCGGGCACGAACGGCAGCGCGAGGCGCAGCCTGCGCCAGCGCGGCCGCCGGGCCGTCAGGCGCTGTTG
Source organism: uncultured Woeseia sp. (assembly GCA_937925605.1). Taxonomy (GTDB): domain Bacteria; phylum Pseudomonadota; class Gammaproteobacteria; order Steroidobacterales; family Woeseiaceae; genus Woeseia. The sequence goes on along the minus strand of CALALV010000098.1, from coordinate 10,933 downwards.
CAGGTCCTCGAGACGCTCGACGATGCGCAGCTGGTCGGCATCGGCGCGCAGCCCGGGCTGCCTTGCGTACGCGTCCCTGATCCCGTCACCGCTCATCCGTCCGCCCGCTTTGTCGCCAGCCCGAGGCGGCGCAAGAGTAACGCGCGCGCCGCGCACCTGCCAGCCGGCGCCGGGCCGCCCTCTGCTAGAATCGGCGCTTTTATCGCACGGGAGTTCGCATGTCCGCGGAGCCAGAACGCGAATCGATGGAGTTCGACGTCGTCATCGTCGGCGGCGGGCCGGCAGGTCTTGCCGCCGCCTGCCGGCTGATGCAGCTGGCACGCGAGGCGGGCGAGGAACCGGCGGTCGTCGTCGTCGAGAAAGGCTCGGAAATCGGCGCGCACATATTGTCGGGCAACGTCTTCGAACCGCGCGCCCTGGACGAGCTGTTCCCGGACTGGCAGGAGCAGGGCGCGCCGGTCAGGACCGCCGTGACCGGCGACGACGTGCACTACCTGACCGGCGAGGCCAGCGGTCGTCGGGTGCCGGGCTTCTTCGTGCCCCGCCCGATGCACAATGAGGGCAACTACATCATCAGCCTCGGACGGCTGTGCCAGTGGCTCGCGGAGCAGGCCGAGGCACTCGGCGTCAACGTGTTCCCGGGGTTTGCCGCGGCGGAGGTGCTCTACGACGACGAGGGCAGGGTGTGCGGCGTGCGCACCAGCGACATGGGGGTCGGCAAGGACGGCGAGCGCAAGCCCTCCTACCAGCCGGGTTACGACCTGAAGGCGAAGTACACGGTCTTCGCCGAGGGCTGCCACGGCAATCTCGGCAAGGCGCTGATCGAGCGTTTCGACCTGCGCGCCGGGCGCGACCCGCAGCACTACGGCATCGGCCTGAAGGAGGTCTGGGAGATCGAGCCGGAGCGGCACGAAGAGGGCCGGGTCGTGCACACGCTCGGCTGGCCGCTCGACAACCGCACCGAGGGCGGCGGTTTCCTGTACCACGCCGCCGATAACAAGGTATACCTCGGACTGATCGTCGCGCTCGACTACCGTAACCCGCACCTGTCGCCGTTTCACGAGTTCCAGCGCTGGAAACTGCACCCGGTCATACGCCGCGTCCTCGAGGGCGGCAAGCGCATCGCCTACGGGGCGCGCGCCGTGAACAAGGGCGGCCTGCAGTCGCTGCCGAAACTCACCGTGCCGGGCGGGCTGCTGACCGGCTGCGATGCCGGCTTCCTGAACGGGGTCAAGATCAAGGGCGCGCATACCGCGCTGAAGAGCGGCATGCTCGCTGCCGAAAGCGTCTGGGCCGCGCTCGCGACCGGCGACCCGGGACAGCGCGAACTCGGCGACTACGAGGACGCGGTGCGCGCGTCGTGGATTCACGACGAGCTGTACCGCGCCCGCAATTTCGGCCCGGCGCTGCACCGGTTCGGCACTTTCGTCGGCGCCGGCTTCACCTGGATCGACCAGAACCTGTTCCGCGGGCGGATGCCGTTCACGCTGCGCAACCGGGAGCCGGACCACGCCACGCTGCGGCCGGCGGCGGAGGCGGCGCGCATCGACTACCCGAAGCCGGACGGTGTCATCACCTTCGACCGGCTGTCCTCGGTGTACCTGTCGAGCACGAATCACGAGGAGGACCAGCCGTCGCACCTGAAACTGAAGGATCCCGACGTCCCGGTCGCCGTCAACCTGCCGAAGTACGACGAGCCGGCGCAGCGCTACTGCCCGGCGGGCGTCTACGAGATCGTCGAGGAGGACGGCGAACCGCGCTTCCAGATCAATGCGCAGAACTGCGTGCACTGCAAGACCTGCGACATCAAGGATCCGTCGCAGAACATCGTCTGGGAAGTGCCGGAGGGCGGCGGCGGCCCGAACTACCCGGGCATGTAGCCGCCGCGGGCGGCGCTATTTCGGCTGCATCCTGATCGCGCCGTCCAGCCGGATCGTCGCCCCGTTCAGCATCGTGTTGCCGTAGGCGGCGGCGACGAGGTCTGCAAACTCGCCGGGCCTGCCGAGGCGCGGCGGAAACGGAACCTGCGCGCCGAGCGAGTTCTGCACCTCTTCCGACAGGCCGGCCATCATCGGGGTCATGAAGATGCCGGGGGCGATCGTGTTGACGCGGATGCCGAAGCGCGCAAACTCGCGCGCGAGCGGCAGCGTCATGCCGATAACGCCGCCCTTGGACGCGGAGTAGGCCGCCTGGCCGATCTGGCCCTCGAAGGCCGCGACCGAGGCCGTGTTGACGATCAGCCCGCGCTCGCCGTCGGCGGTCGGCTCGTTGTGCTGCATGACGTTGGCGGATTCCTTCGCGACGATAAAGCTGCCGACGAGGTTGACCATCACGGCGCGCGCGAAGCGCTCCGCGGGCATCGGGCCGTCGCGCCCGAGCACCCGCGACGGCGCCAGGATGCCGGCGCAGTTGACCGCGAGCGTGATGCCGCCCATGAATTCCGCGGCGCTCGCCACCGAGGCCTGCATGTTCGCCTCGTCCGCGACATCGGTGCGCAGGAATCGCGCGCGCTCACCGAGCGCCGCGGCGCTCTTCTCGCCCTGTGCCTCGTCGATATCGAGCAGGACGGCATGGCCGCCTGCCGCAACCACGCGCTCGGCGGTCGCAAATCCGAGGCCCGAGGCGCCGCCGGTCACGACGGCTTTCGCTGTCTCCAGTTGCATGAGGTTTTCGCTCCTTACTCGACTTCGATGCCGATCGCGGTCGCTTCGCCGCCGCCGATGCACAGCGACGCGATGCCGCGGCCCCCGCCGGCCGCGCGCAGCGCGTGGACCAGCGTGACGATGAGCCGTGCGCCGGACGCGCCGATCGGATGGCCCAGCGCGCAGGCGCCGCCGTTGACGTTGACCTTCTCGTGCGGGATGCCGACGTCTTCCATCGCCGCCATCGTCACGCAGGCGAAGGCTTCGTTAACCTCGTACAGGTCGACGCTGTCCGGCAGCCAGCCGAGCCGCGTATGCAGCGTCTTGATGGCATGCACGGGCGAGGTCGTGAACCAGGCGGGATCCTGCGCGAAGCTCACGTGGCCGACGATGCGCGCGAGCGGCTCGATGCCGCGCTGCCGCGCCTCGACGTCGCGCATCAGGATCAGGCTCGCCGCGCCGTCGGAGATGGACGAGGAACTGGCCGCGGTGACGGTGCCGTCCTTCGCGAAGGCCGGCCTGAGTTCGGGGATCTTGTCGAGGCTGACGCTGCCGGGCCCTTCGTCGGTCGTGACCTCGGTCTCGCCCTTGCGGCTCGTCACCGTGACCGGCGCCACTTCGGCCGCGAAGCGGCCGCCGTCGATCGCGGCCAGTGCGCGTTCGAACGATGCGCGCGCGAATTCGTCCTGGTCCTCGCGGCTGAAGCCGTATTTCCTTGCAGTCTGCTCGGCGAAGTGCCCCATCATGTTGCCGTCGAACGGGCTTTGCAGGCCGTCGAAGAACATGTGGTCGAGAATCTCCTGGTGGCCCATGCGGTAGCCGGAGCGCGCCTTCGGCATCAGGTAGGGCGCGAGGCTCATCGATTCCATGCCGCCGGCGAGCACGACCTGCGCCGTGCCGGCCATCACCAGGTCGTTGCCGAGCATCACCGTTTTCATGCCCGAACCGCAGACCTTGTTCACGGTCGAGCAGGGCGTCGAGAGCGGCAGCCCGGCCGCCAGGGCGGCCTGCCGCGCGGGTGCCTGGCCGAGCCCGGCCGGCAGCACGCAGCCGAGCAGTACCTCGTCGATGACGTCCGCCTCGAGTCCGCAGTCGGCGAGCGCGGCACGCGTGGCGACGGCGGACAGGTCGGTCGCCTTGACCGTGGAGAGCGCGCCCTGGAACGCGCCGATGGGCGTCCGGCGCGCGGCGACGATGACGATGGAGTCCTGTTTCATGGTGTCCGTAACCTGGTGGCTGGCTGTTGGCGGAGCCGCGGGCCGGCCGGCTCCGCGGGGCCGCTACTTTCCCGTATCGCAACCGGCGGTGCAATACTGCAGGGCCGGTAGCGCGGCGCGCGGCGCCGGGTCAGGCGGCGAGATCCGGCTCGCCGAGCACCGGCAGCATGCGCCGCCGGACCAGTCGCGCGAGCGCGCGGCTGTCGCCTGCGCTGCCGGCCGGCAGCGGTTCGAGGATGTCGATGTCCAGCGGCCCGCGACGGGGCAGCGCGCGGCCGGCCGGCAGGATGTAGCGCGCGCCACGGATCACGACGGGCACGACCGGCAGCCCGGCACGCTGCGCCGCCGCGAACGCGCCGGCCCGAAACGGCGCGAGCCCCGCTTCCGCGGTGAACGTGCCTTCGGGAAAGAAGGCCAGCGATTCGCCGGCATCCGCGGCCTTTAGCAGCAGGCGGGCGTCGCGCGCGCTGCCGCCGGCGGAGTTGCGGTCGACGAAACGCGCCCCGATGCGTTTCAGCAGGGCGCCGACCAGCGGCACGTTCTGCATTTCGCCCTTGATCACGTAGGAAAAGCGCGGTGGCAGGAAAGCCTGCAGGATGACCCCGTCCAGGTAGCTCGCGTGGTTCGCGACGACTACGCAGGCTTCCGCCGGCAGGTGCTCGAGCCCGCGAATCGTGGTGCGCACGCCGGCCAGCGCAAAGGGCAGGCGGGCGCAATGCGTGACCCAGCGCCGGCGCCGGCCGGTGCCGGGCAGCAGCAGCGCGCACAGGAGCGCGGTCAGCGCGCAGACGATGAACGCGAGCCACGCGTAGACGCCGTAGAGCACGCCCGGCAGCCAGCCAGGGCCGGCTGCCGCAGTGCGCGCGGCGTCGATGTCGTCTTCGCTGCTGCTCATGTGCTGCTCATGTGCTGCCAGGCGGCTTCGCGCGGCCTCGCGAGCGGCCGGACATCCGGGTCGCAGGCGACTTGCCGGCACGCTGGCAACTGTGACCTGCGTCACTTTATGTTAATGCCGTGATTAATCTGTGACAGCGGTCACGCCGTCCCGAGAGACGCGCCATCATACTCATTTGCCTGAAAAATCTGTTGCTTCCAGATGTTTCAAGAGACGCCCCGGGGCCGCTGCGCAACGTATGCTAGCAGTCCCCGGGCAGCGTGGCACGGCGGCAACGGACGTTCTCGACAGCGGCAGACGACATGGCAGGCAGGCAGTCCAGAAACAACGCAGACGATACGCACGCCCGTTCCGAGCAGCTCGTCGACCGGTTCCTCGACGCGATCTGGATGGAGCGGGGCCTGTCGTCGAACACGCTCGGCGCGTACCGCGCCGACCTGATGACGCTCGAGCGCGGGCTGTCCGAGCGCAACATCCCGATCGAGAAAGCACAGAAGGCGGACCTGCTCGAGTTCATCGCGCAGCGCGTCGAGAGCGGCGCGAAGCCACGCTCCACGGCCCGGCAGCTTTCGAGCTTCCGGCGCTTCTTCCGCTACATCATGCGCGAGGGTCTGCGCGACAGCGACCCGACCGCCGACATCGAGATGCCGCGCATCGGCCGTTCGCTGCCGAAAACCCTGAGCGAGGACGAGGTGGACGCTCTGCTGCACGCGCCGAACACCGAGGAACCACTCGGCCACCGCGACCGCGCGATGCTCGAGCTCCTCTATGCGACCGGCCTGCGGGTGTCCGAGCTCATCAATCTCAAGCAGTCGCAGGTCAACTTCAACCAGGGCGTCCTGCGCATCGTCGGCAAGGGCGACCGCGAGCGCCTGATCCCGCTCGGCGACGAGGCTGCGCGCTGGCTGCGCGACTTCATCGACGGGCCGCGCATGGAAATCCTGCTCGAGCGGCAGACCGACTACCTGTTCCCGACCCGGCGCGGTGACCGCATGACCCGCCAGGCTTTCTGGCACATTATCAAGCGCTACGCCGAGAAGGCGGGTATCGACAAGAAGCTGTCGCCGCACAGCCTGCGGCACGCGTTCGCGACGCACCTCCTGAATCGCGGCGCGGACCTGCGGGTGGTGCAGCTGCTGCTCGGCCACAGCGACCTGTCCACGACCCAGATCTATACGCACGTGGCGCGCGAGCGGCTGAAGGACCTGCACGGCCGGCATCACCCCCGCGGCTGAGGCCACGCCCGCCGGCTGCCTCTGCTACACTCGCGGCCGGCGCGGCCCGGGAACCGGGACCGGCGCCGCCGGTCGAACCAGCCATTCACTGCGGATCCTCCAGATGCAAACCCTGTACAAACTGCTCCTGCCCGCGCTGGCGGCGCTGCCGCTCGCGGTCCACGCCGACGATGCGGAACTCGAAGCCGTGCGCGAACGCGTCTCCGCCGAGTTCAAGGAAATTCGTCCGGAGCACATTTTCAAGAGCCCGGTCGATGGCTGGTACACGATCCGCAGGGGTGCCATCGTCGCCTATGTCTCGGCCGACGGCCGCTACCTGCTGCAGGGCGACCTGATCGATCTCGATCTCCAGGCGAACCTGACCGAGCAGGAGCGCAACGTGGCCCGCACCGAGATGATGGAGTCGATCAGCGACGACGAGGCGATCGTCTTTGCGCCGGACGTCGTGCGTCACAAGGTCTCGATTTTCACCGACATCGACTGCGGTTACTGCCGCCGCCTGCACCGGCAGATCGACCAGTACCTCGAGAAAGGCATCGAGGTGCGCTACCTGCTGTACCCGCGCAACGGCCCGACCTCGCCGTCCTGGGCCAAGGCCGAGGAGGTCTGGTGTGCCGACGACCGGGCCGAGGCATTGACCCTCGCGAAGCAGGACCAGGCCTTCGAGACGAGGCGCTGCGATTCGGGCATGGTCAGCGAACACTATGCGCTGGGCCAGGACGTCGGCCTGCGCGGCACGCCGGCAATCATCCTGGAAGACGGTACGCTGGTCAGCGGTTACCTGCCGCCGGACCGGCTTGCCGCGGCGCTCGACGCCCAGTAGGGGCCGGCGCCCGCGGGCTCAGCCGCGGCGCTTGCGAATCGCGTGCTCGTGCACGCCGGCTGCGCGCTCGCCGTCGAAATAGCGCTCGAGCGCGTAGCGGCCGCTGCGAAACGCGAGTTCGTCCCAGGGAATTTCGGCCTCGCTGAACAGCCGCACCTCGAGGCTCTCGGCACCTGCGGCAAAATCGCCCCGGAGACTGGCCTTGAAGAATACGTGCACCTGGCCCGCCTCGATGACGTCAACGGTTGCGAACAGCGGCCCGATCGTGACCTCCGCGCAGGCCTCCTCGAGCGTCTCGCGCGCCGCACCCTCCTGCATCGTCTCGCCGAGCTCCATGAAACCCGCCGGCACCGTCCAGTAGCCGTAGCGCGGCTCGATCGCCCGCTTGCAGAGCAGGACGCGGCCGTCCCGCTCGGGCACGCAGCCGACCACGACCAGCGGGTTCTGGTAGTGCACCGTGTCGCAGGCCGAGCAGACCCAGCGCCGCCGGTTGTCACCATCGGGGACTTTTTGCGTGACCGCCTGGCCACAGCTTGTGCAGTAGTTCATGCCTTCCCGTGCGCGCGGCCGCCGGCCGCGGATTACTTTCCTGTGGTGCCGGGAGAGGGAATCGAACCCTCACTCTGTTGCCAGAACCGGATTTTGAGTCCGGCGCGTCTACCAGTTCCGCCATCCCGGCCGGCAGGCGCCAAGTATAGGGACCTGCCTGGAGCGTCGCTAGCCGCGGGCAGCCTGCGACGCTTTCGGACGCTGCCGCATCCAGAATGGCAGACATGAGCAGGTTTACGGACATCGACATCGACCCGGCCATCGTGCGGCGCGCCGCCGCCGGCGACGCGCGCGCCCACGAGATCATCTACCGGGCCTTCGCCGCGCCGGTGTACTCGGTCTGCCTGCGCTTTACCCGCGTGCCGGCGCAGGCGGAGGACCTGACCCAGGACACGTTCATGGAGGTGTTGCGCAGCATCGGCTCGTTTCGCGGCGAGGCGCCGCTCGGCAGCTGGATCCGGCGGGTCGCGGTGACCAAGGCGCTGATGTTCCTGCGCTCGGCATGGCAGAAACGCGGCCAGGGCCTCGCGGACGGCTGGGAGGACGCGACGCCGGGCGACGTCGCCACGCACGGCGTGTCGGCCGAGCCCGAGCATGCGCTCGATCTCGATGCGGCGCTCGCGAACCTGCCGGACGTCAGCCGCGCGGTGGTGTGGCTGCACGACGTCGAGGGCTTCACGCACCGCGAGATCGCGGCGCTGATGGGCAAGACGGAGAGTTTTTCCAAGTCGCAGCTGTCGCGGGCCTACCAGCGGCTGCGGCCGATGCTGGCACAGGGCGTCGCAGAGGGCGCGGGCAGAGCGGCGGACCGCACGCTGCCGGAACCCTGCTGAAAGGCGGCCGGGAATCAGTCATGAAACGAGACGACGAGAACACCAGTAGCGCGCGGGAAGAGCCCGCGCAGGACGACCCGATGAACAGCGGACTGAACGTCGCCGAGCGCGACCTGCTCAAGCAGTGGCTGCACGAACTGCCGGACACGCCGCCGCCGCGCGCGGTCTGGCAGCGTATCCGCGCGCAGGCCGACGCGGAAGGCCTGGCGCGCCGTGGCCCGGTGCTGCGGCCATGGCTCGCCGCCGGTGCCGGCATCGCCGCCGCGGTGCTGCTGGCCGTATTCGCTCTGCCACCGGGCGCGCCGCCGGGCGACGGCGGGCCGTTCCCGACCGAACCCGCCTGGCAGGGCGACGCCGGCAACAGGACGGCACTCGAGGCGCTGCAGGTGCGTTCGCGCCTGCTGGAGCGCGACCTGCGCGCGCTGCCGGCGGCGCCGAACGTGGTACGGGCCGGCACCGCCGTGACGATCGGCGACCTCGAGGACCGGATCGCCGCGATCGACCATGCGCTGAGCGACCCGGACGCCGCGCTGAGCGCGGAGCAGACGGAACAGTACTGGCGCGAACGCGTGCGCCTGATGGATTCACTGGTGCAGGTGCGCTACGCACAGGCGCGGCGCCATTCCATGTAACGAACCCGAGTAACGAACCAGGAGCGGCCGCGGCGCAGCGTCGTCACGGGCCGCCGGAGGACGAAAGCAATGAAACACCCGATTACCTGCACTTTGCTCGCGCTCACGGCGCTGGCAGCCGGCGCGGTCGCGGCCCAGGGCACCGACGACAGCCTGCGCGACCAGCGCGAGGCCGAGCGCGAGCTCGCCGAGGAAGCGCGGCGCGCCGCGGACCAGGAGCGGCGGCGCGCCGACGAACAGCGCGTGGCCGCGGAGCGCGAGTCCCTGACCGCCGAGGAGGAATTGCGCGCGGCGGAGCGCCGTCTCGAAGAGGCCGCCCGGCAGATTGCGGAGCTCAGCACCCGGCGCCTGCCGGTCATGGCAGAGCGCGAGCTGGCCTTCGCGTTCAGCGGCCGGCCGATGCTCGGGATCACGCTCGACGGCGACGCCGGCGACGGCCCGGTCGAGGGCGTGGTGGTCCGCGGCGTCACGCCCGGCGGCGCCGCCTTCGAGGCCGGTCTGCGCGCCGGTGACGTCCTGACGGCCATCGACGACGTATCGCTCGCGGCCGACAGCAGTGCCGCGGCCAATCGCAAGCTGCTCGAGTTCATGGACGGCGTCGAGGAGGGCGACGTACTCGAGATCGACTACCTGCGCGCCGACGGCTCGGGCAGCGTCGAACTGACGCCGCGGCTGTCGCTCGCGCAGAGTTTCCGCTTCGCGCTGCCGCGCAGCGCGCCGCTGGCGCCCGGTGCGCCGCTCGCGCCCGGCGCGACGCTCGCGCCGAGGGTCGACGAGTTCTTCGTCTGGCGCGGCGATTCGGGCTGGAACGACATGGAGATGGTGCCGCTGACGCCGCGGCTCGGCCGCTACTTCGGCACCGAAGAGGGCTTGCTGGTCGTGCGCGCGCCGTCCGACGAGGCACTGGAACTGGAGGACGGCGACGTCATCCGCGCCATCGACGGCCGCGAGCCGGAGTCGGTGTCGCACGCGGTCCGCATCCTCGCCTCCTACGAGCCGGGCGAGGAACTGAAAATCGAGATCATGCGCGACCAGCGCCGGCGCACGCTGTCCGTGCGCATGCCGGACAACCGCCGCAGCGCATTGCCCGGGGCCGCGCCGCTGCCGGCGATCGCGCCGGCCGCCGTGCTCGACCTGCGCGCGCGACCCGCTCCGCGCTGAGCGCGCCGGCTGCAGGGGGGGCGTCTGCTACATTACGCGCCCATGCAGCTCAGCGACTTCGACTACGAATTGCCCGACGAACTGATCGCACGCTACCCGGCCGCGGAGCGACGCGGCAGTCGGCTCCTGCGGGTCGACCCGCGGACTGAGGGTCTCGCCGATCACGCGTTTGCCGAGCTGCCGGGGCTGCTCGCGCCGGGCGACCTGCTGGTGTTCAACGACACGCGCGTCGTGCGCGCCCGGCTCCAGGGGCAGAAGACGACCGGCGGGCGCGTCGAGGCGCTGATCGAGCGCATCGAGGCGGACAACGCGGCGCTCGTCCACCTGCGCGCGAGCAAGACGCCGAAGCCCGGCGCGCTCATCGCGTTCGACGGCGGCGCCAGCGCGGTCGTCGGCGAGCGCGAGGGCGAGCTGTTCCGGCTGCTATTCGACCGGCCGCTCGCCGCCTGGCTTGCGGCGCACGGCGAGGTGCCGCTGCCGCCGTACCTCGAACGCGCCGCCGAACCGGCCGACGCGGAACGCTACCAGACGGTCTACGCGCGCGAACCCGGCGCCGTCGCGGCGCCGACGGCCGGCCTGCACTTCGACGAGGCGCTGCTCGACGAGTTGGCCGCGCGCGGGATCGAGCGCGCGTTCCTGACGCTGCACGTCGGCGCCGGCACCTTCCAGAACCTGCGCGCGGAAAAAGTCGAGGATAACCGGCTGCACAGTGAAAGAGTCGTCGTCGGTGACGACGTCGTCGCGGCCGTGGCCGCGGCGCGCGCGCGCGGCGGCCGGGTCGTCGCCGTCGGCACGACCTCGGTGCGCGCGCTCGAGTGGGCCAGCCGCGATGGCACGCTCGCGGCCCGTGCCGGCGAGACCGGTCTGGTCATCCGCCCCGGCTACGCATTTCGCCCGCTCGACGCGATGCTGATCAACCGCCGGGCCGCTTCCTCGGTAAAATTCG
>CALALV010000097.1 GCA_937925605.1 uncultured Woeseia sp. | reverse complement strand
CTGTCCGGCGTCGTGTGCGTCGCGAGGCTCGGCCAGGCCTGCGATACACGGTGGGTCACGGCCACCGGGAACGGTGCGCGGTACAGCGTGTCCGGCGCGTGCCGCGACTCCGGGTCACCGATCAGCCAGGTGTAGCGCTGCTCCGTACTCGCCGCGGCCGCGGGCGTGCCGACCTCGAAGGCCTGCAGCTCGATGCGGCTGTGCGGCGGCAGCACCCAGTCGCGGTAGCCCTCCGCGTACGGGCTGGTGGCGCCCGGCGGCAGCAGCCTCAGCTGCACGGGCGCGTGCAGCGTGTTGCTCGCCAGCAGCGTCTGCCGGCCGTTCGCACTGTGGCGCTCGAGTTCGACCTTGCCGGCCGCGCGGGCCCGCGCCAGTTCGCGGGTCTCGACGCCGTCCAGCAGGGCCGGCTGGCGGTCGGTGAATATCCACTCGCCCGCCGCGCCGCGGTACTTGTACAGCGTCTGCGCCGGGGCCGCGGCGGCCAGCAGCAGGGCGAGCAGTGGGGGGAGGCATTTTATTGTTGTTGTTGTCGCGCTCACCTTTAGTCCTCAGCTTATCGATCGGCGCTGCCAGCCATCGGGTGTCCGCCGGATCTCGTAGGCAGGCCAGTAGTGGTTGTCGGGTTTCAGCGTTATGACTTCGACCGCGCCGTTCCAGGTGACGGTCTTCAAGCGTACCGATTCCTGCTCGCGTTTGCCCGCGACGACCTGCAGAAAGGTCTCGAGGTCGGGCGTGTCGGTCTCGTCCACGGCCACGATCCGGCGCCCCGCCCACAGCCCGTAGCGCGTGGCGGGCGAACCGTAGCTGTAGAACGCGACGTAGACGCCGTCGGGCTCGATGCCGCGCTGCACGGCCATGGCCCGGTGCGGGTTTTGCAGCAGCGCGCCGGACCAGGACAGCGCCTGGCTGATGCCTTCGCCGTCGAGTGCCACCGTGTCGATGTCGAGGTCCAGCGCCTCGCCGTCGCGCCATACCGTGACGGCGACGCCGGGCTGCTGCACGGCGCGCTCGAATTCGCGGAAGCTGGTCACGATGTTGCCGTCGATCGCGAGGATCATGTCGCCGTTCTTCAGGACCGCGTCTGCCGGCGAGCCGGCAACGATGCGCTGTACGCTTAGCGCGCGCCGGCCCTTCGGGTCGTGGCGCTCGAGACGTTCCAGCCAGTCCTCGTCGAGGCCGAGCTTGCGAGCGGCGAACAGCGGCGCGTAGCCGAGCTCGGTCTCGAGCGAGTAAAAGGGACGACCGGAGCGCACGACGTCCAGCAGCTCGACTACCAGGTCGGCGGAGACGCCGCGGTTGATCTGGCCGGACTCGCTGCCGCTCTGGAAGGCGAAGCTCGACCACATCGCGCGCACCTGGCCCTTGCCGTTGACGATGACGCCGTCGAAATCGCCGGGCGCGCTGACCAGCGACACGCCCTCCAGGTTGCTGTCGCGGAAACGCATCGTGCGCGACAGCGGCAGCACCAGCGGGTCGACCGAGGCCACGGTGCTTTCCTGGTGCGCGACCTGGTGGTCGCCCTTGAGACCGACGACCCAGACCTTCTCGCCGGGCACCAGCCGCTTCGGCTCGAAGCGCGCGGCGCGCACGGGCGTATCGCCGATCAGCGCCGGATCGTAGGCAACGACCGCCAGGTTGTGCAGCGGATGGATGAATTCGACCCGGCCCGGCACCTCGAGCGAGCCGGCGAACGTGACCGTAACGTCGCCCATCGCCACCGGCACCGTGTTGCGGTCGACGACGACCAGCCCGCGGCGGGCGTCAACGACGACACCGGTGCCGTAGTAGTGACGGTCGGCTACGCCGGAGACCGTGTACGGCAGGTCGAAGTTGACCATGACCAGCGACGGCCGCACGGCGTTGACGCGCGGGTCGTCGTGCGGCGTGAAACGCGTGCTGCCGCCGTCCGGAGGCTCGGGCGCCGGGCCGGCGGCCAGCTCGCGGCAGGGCCACAGGCCGGTATCGTCGTTGCGCGCGCAGCGCCGGGCCGGGAACCAGGTCCGGTCCATCGTTATCGAACGTACGATGCTGTTGCGCGGATCCTCGATCGTCGTGAAGCGCACGGTGGCGCGCTCACCGTCGGCGAGCGCTTCGAGCTCCGTCTCGAGATCGTCGATCGACGCGACCGGCTTGCCACCGATCTCGGAGATCACGGCGCCGCGCGGGATCGCCGCGCGCGCCAGCATGTAGCCCGGGTTCGCGACGTAGACGCCCTCGATCGGCTTGTTGTAGTGCCGCGCCTGCTGGTAGGACAGGTCGTTGACGATCGCGTCGCCGAACTCGAGGTACTCGTCGGGTGTGATCGCGTGCAGGTCCGATACGTCGAGTTCGGCAGAGAGCTGCCGGCCGCCGCGTTCGATGTCCAGCCTGACGCGCTCGCCGACCCTGTCGTCCAGCGTGGCCGCGAGCGGGACGAATTCGGTCACGAGTTCGCCGTCGACGCGTACGAGGATGTCGCCGGGCTGCAGCGGGCCGTCCGCGGGCGAGCCCGGGATGACCTGCTGCACGGTCAGCATGCCGGTCTGCTCGGGGAAGCGCTCGCGCACCAGCGTCTCGGTCTCCGGCCGCAGCCCGAGGCGCGTGAGCTCGTCGTAGGTGCGACGCACGAACTCGGTCTGCAACGTGCCGCGGCTGACCGACCGGCCGTCCTGCAGCAGCCGGAGTGCCCGCTCGATGCGGTCGAGCGGCAGGAAGAAACTGCTCGCGGCCTGGTTGTTGCCGCCCGCGTTCAGCGCGACGACCTGGCCCTCGATGTTGACCACCGGCGAACCGGACGAACCGCCGGAGGTGCCCGAGGCCGCCTGGAAATAGAAGGTATTGAAGTCGTTGTACTTGCCGCGCCCGTATTCCGGCGCGCGACGGTCCAGCCGGGCAATCGTGCCGGCCAGGATCGACAGCTGCTCGCCGGCGTCGTTGCCGACCACCCGGATCTCGCGGCCGATGCCCGCGGCGCCCGGCACCAGCGGCAATTCCGCCGGTTCGATGTAGCGGAGTTCGGCCGGGTCGTAGCTGAAGAAGCCGAAGTCGTGCACCGGGTCGCGGTAGATCGGGCGGAGCCGCACTTCCTCGTTGTTCAGGAACACCGCTTCCGCCACGACCGGCCCGGGGGTCACGACGTGGCGATTGGTCAGGATGATGCCGCGCTCTGCGTCGACGACGAAACCGGTCGCCTGCGACGAGGAGTTCCACTCGGTATCGAAGGCACGCGTGGAATCGACGCGAATCGAGACGACCCCGGACGAGATACGCTCGAGGGTGCCGACCCACTCCGGTTCCTCGGCGACGGCGGGCGAAAGCAGCAACCCGAGGAGGGCGGCCACGGTAGTCAGTCTGCTCAGCATAGGGGATCTATTGTAGGGGTTGGGCGGGGCCCTTCGTGGACCCTGTTAACTTAAGGACGGTTACTTACGGACTGTAAAACCGCCCGACGGTTCCCGCCCTCAGCCGGCCCGCCAGGCGAGATCCAGCTGGCGCGCCGCCTTGACGTCGTCCAGGCGCCGCACCGGCATCGTGAACGGCGCCTCCTTGTGCTTGCCCGGCTCCTGCTTCGCCTCCTCGACGATCGCGAGCATCGCGTCGACGAAACGGTCCAGCGCCTCGCGGCTCTCGGTCTCGGTCGGCTCGATCAGCAGGCACTCGGGCACGAGCAGCGGGAAGTAGGTCGTCGGCGCGTGGAAGCCGTAGTCCAGCAGCGCCTTGGCGATGTCCATCGCCGTGAGTTGCAGCGTCTTCGCCTCGTTCTTCAGCGTGACGATGAATTCGTGGCTGGCCCGCCGCTCCGGGAATGCCAGGCGGAAGCCCGCCTGCTTCAGCCGCGCCTGCAGGTAGTTCGCATTCAGTGTCGCGAACTCGCCGATCCGGCGCATGCCGTCCCGGCCGACCATGCGCATGTAGACGTAGGCCCTGAGCAGCACCCCGGCGTTGCCCATGAAGCCGGACAGGCGCCCGATCGAGTCCGGCAGGTCGTCTTCGGTCAGCCAGCGGTAGCGCGCATCGCTGCCCTCGCCCTCGCGGCCGACGACCGGCAGGGGCATGTAGGGCATCAGTCGCTTGCCCACGCCGACGGCGCCGGAACCGGGGCCGCCGCCGCCGTGCGGCGTCGAGAAGGTCTTGTGCAGGTTCATGTGGATGACGTCGAAGCCCATGTCACCCGGCCGGACCTTGCCGAGAATCGCGTTCAGGTTCGCGCCGTCGTAGTACAGCAGGCCGCCCGCATCGTGAACGATTTTCGCGACGTCGACGATCTTGCGCTCGAACACGCCGAGCGTCGACGGGTTCGTCAGCATGATGCCGGCCGTCTTCGGGCCGACCGCGTTCTGCAGCGCCTCGAGGTCGACGTCGCCGTCCTCGTCCGTCGGCAGCTCGACGACGCTCATGCCGCACATCGTCGCCGTGGCCGGGTTCGTGCCGTGCGCGGCGTCCGGCACGATGATCTCGCTGCGCTCGTCGTCGCCGCGCGCCTTGTGGTAGGCGCGGATCATCGCGACGCCGGCGAACTCGCCCTGGGCGCCTGCCATCGGCGTCAGCGACACGGCCTGCATGCCGGTCACGGCCTTCAGCATGTCCTGCAGCTCGTACATGCAGGCGAGGAAGCCCTGCCCGTGGCTCTCGGGACCGAGCGGGTGCCGGCCGGCGAAGCCGGGCAACAGCGCGAGCGTGTTGCAGGCCCGCGGGTTGTATTTCATCGTGCACGAACCCAGCGGGTAGAAGTGCGTGTCGATCGAGAAGTTCAGCTGCGAGAGGCGCGTGAAGTGACGCACGACCTGCAGCTCCGAGACCTCCGGCAGCAGCGGCGTGTCCTCGCGCAGGAATGCGGCCGGGATGTCCGTTTTCGGCAGGTCGCGCGGCGCCTGGGCGAAAGCGCGCCGGCCGGCGCGGGATTTCTCGAAGATCAGCGGTTCGGTCATGTCGTTCTGTCGTCTCTCGTGGTCAGTCGCAGGTGAGATCCATGTCGGCCTCGATGCCGAGCGCCGCCAGCGCGGCGACGTAATCCGGTTCGTTGTCGAGGTCCTCGACCAGCTCGCGGTGCACGACCGTGTTGTTCTCGTCGAGAACCACGATGGCGCGCGCGAACATGCCCGCCAGCGGCCCTTCGGTAATCAGCACACCGTAGTTCTCGCCGAAGCCGGCGTGGCGGATCGCCGAGAGCTGTACGACTCGCTCGAGCCCCTGCTCCTTGCGAAAGCGCAGGTGGGCGAACGGCAGGTCGTAGGAGATCATCAGCATCGCGATGTCGTCGTGCCCGGCCGACAGCTTGTCGAAGGCGACGACCGACTTGGCGCAGATCGGCGTGTCGATGCTGGGAAAGATGTTAAGGATCTTGCGCTTGCCCATCCAGTTCGCAAGCGACATGTCGCACAGGTCGGTGTTGACCAGCGACACGTCCGCCGCGCGGCTGCCCACCGTCGGCAGGTCGCCCGAGATCTCGAAGTGACTGCCTTGCCAGCTTACCCTTGCCATCGTCGCGTCTCCCTGTGACTCAGGCCGCCCCGAGCACCTGCCGCAACGCGGCGGCGTAGGCATCGAGGTCGGCGTCGGTCTTGGTCTCGGTCGCGCAGACCAGCATGGCGTCGCCGAGTTCCGGGTAACGGCGCTTGAGGTCGTAGCCGCCGAGCACGTCCTGCGCTGCCAGCCCCTCGAGCACCTCGGCCGCCGGCCGCGGCAGCCTGAGCGCGGCCTCGTGGAAATGCGGCCCGCCGAACAGGCGGCTGACGCCGTCGATCGCGGTCAGCCGCTCGACCAGCGCGGCCGTGCGCTGCTGCGAGGTCGCGGCGACACGCTTCAGCCCGTCGAGACCGAGCAGTGACAGGTAGATCGTCGCGGCCGTTACCATCAGGCCCTGGTTCGTGCAGATGTTCGACGTGGCCTTCGAGCGGCGTATGTGCTGCTCGCGCGCCTGCAGTGTGAGCGTGAAGCCGTCGCGGCCCTCGAGGTCCGTGGTGCGGCCGACGATGCGGCCCGGCATCTGCCGCACGAGTTTCTCGCCGCAGGCCATGAAGCCGAAGTACGGACCGCCGGAGGACAGCGGCACGCCGCAGGGCTGGCCCTCGCCACAGGCGATGTCCGCGCCGAGCGCGCCCCAGTGGCCGGGCGCCTTGAGCAGCGCGAGCGAGGTCGGGTTGACGACCGCGATGACCAGCGCGCCCTGTTCGTGCGCCCAGTCGGTCAGCCGGTCGATCGCGTCCAGCGTGCCGAAGAAGGTCGGCTGCTGGATGACGACGGCGACCGGCGCCGGCCCGGCGTCGCCCAGCGCGTCGAGGTCGGTCGTGCCCGCCGCGTTGCGCGGCAGTTCGTCGAATTCGAGGCCCTGCGTGCCGGCGATCGCCTCCGCGACGCGCCGGTAGGTGCGGTTGACGCCGGCGGCCAGCAGAACGCGCTTCGACTTCGACTTGCGGTTCGCGCGCACCGCCATCAGCGCCGCCTCGGCCAGCGCCGAGGCGCCGTCGTACAGCGAGGCATTGCTCGCGTACAGCCCGGTCAGCGCCGTGATCATCGACTGGAATTCGTAAATCGTCTGCAGCGTCCCCTGGCTGGCCTCCGCCTGGTAGGGCGTGTAGGCACTGTAGAACTCGCCGCGCGTCGCGATATCCCAGACCACGCTCGGGATGTGATGCTCGTAGGCACCTGCGCCGATGAAGTTGAGTGCCGCACCGTCCCGGGCGGCGCGCGCGCGCATCAGGCGCGTGATCTCCATCTCCGACAATGCGTCCGGAACGCCGGCGAGCTCGTCGATCAGCAGGTCGCGGGGGATTTCGTCGAACAGGTCGTCGATTCGGTTGACGCCGATCGTCTGCAGCATGTGCTGCACGTCGTCGTCGGTATGCGGTATGAATGGCATGCGGCTCGGTCGCTCGGTGTCAGTCTTCGAGTTCGTCCAGGAACTGCTGGTACTCGTCGGGCGTCATCGTGTCGACGCTGTCGTCGCCGGGCTGCACCCGCACGATCCAGCCGTCGCCGTAGGGGTCCGAGTTGATCGTCTCGGGATCGTCGGCCAGCGCCTCGTTGACCTCGAGCACGCTGCCGGACACCGGCGCGTAGACGTCCGAGGCCGCCTTGACCGACTCGACGACGGCCATCTCCGCGCCGCTCTCGAGCTCCTGGCCCACCTCCGGCAGCTCGACGTAGACGAGGTCGCCGAGCGCCGCCTGGGCGTGATCCGTGATGCCGATCGTCAGGCTGCCGTCGTCTTCCTTGCGCAGCCACTCGTGCTCGGCGGTGAATAGCAGGTCTCCGGGCAGTTCGCTCATTGCTTCGATCCTCGGGTTCCGTTCTCGTTGCGGGGGTCGTAGGGGCCGCGGGCGACCGGGCGCCCGCGCTCGTTACAGTTCGATGCGGGCCTTGCCGTTGCACACGAAGGGCGGACTGACCAGCCGGACGTCGAGCAGCTTGCCGCGCACGTCGACCTGGGCCCGATCATAGTCACCCGCGGGCAGCCTGGCCAACGCGATCGAGCGACCGAGCGTGGGCGAGAAGCCGCCGCTCGTGATTTCGCCCTCGCCCGCGCCGTCCACGACGACGCGCTGGTGGTTGCGCAGCACGCCGCGGCCTTCGAGCAGCAGCCCGCTGAAGCGCCGGCGCTGCGGATCGCGGCGCTGCGCCTCGAGGGCCGCGCGACCGATGAAGTCGCGGTCGTGCGGCTCGAAGGCGACCGTCCACGCGAGCCCGCACTCGAGCGGCGAGACCTCGAGGTCCATGTCGGTGCCGTACAGGTTCATGCCTGCCTCCAGCCGCAGCGTGTCGCGGGCGCCGAGCCCGCAGGGCCGGACGCCGGCGTCGACGAGGCCCTGCCAGAAGTCCGCGGCCGCGGCGGCCGGCATCACGATTTCCCAGCCGTCCTCGCCGGTGTAGCCGGTGCGCGCAACGAACAGCTCGTCGGCAGCAAGCGCCGTGAACGGCTTCAGCGCGAGCGCGCCGTCGCGCAGCGCGGGTTCCAGCAGGCCGGCGGCCTTGTCGCGGGCCGCGGGTCCCTGCACGGCGACCATCGCGAGGTCCGGCTGCTCGGTAACTTCGACGTCGCGGCCCTCGGCCTGCTTCAGGATCCACTGCAGGTCCTGTTCGCGCGTCGCGGCATTGACGACCATCCGATAGTGCCGGTCGTCGAGGTAATAGGTGATCAGGTCGTCGACGACGCCGCCGTCCTCGTTCAGCATGCAGCTGTACAGGGCCTTGCCGGGCGTCTTGAGTTTGCCGATGTCGTTGGCCAGCAGTCGCGAGAGGAATTCGCGGCAGGCGTCGCCCTCCAGGTCGACGATGGTCATGTGCGAGACGTCGAAGGCCCCGGCGTCCTGCCGCACTGCGTGGTGCTCCTCCACCTGCGAGCCGTAGTGCAGCGGCATGTCCCAGCCGCCGAAATCGACGATCCGGGCGCCCGCGTCGACGTGCTGCTTGTAGAGTGGCGTCCTGAGCCCCATGCCCTGCTCCTCGATCGGCGTTGGCGGCGGGCGTCTCCCGCCACGCATATGAAAAAGGCCATCGACCTCCGCAAGCGCGGCGCTCGATGGCCCCTCTGTCCGATGACCTGAGAGATCTGGCGGGCCGGGCCCGACTACCCCTTCGGTGGGCCGCGTTCCGGCCGCTCTCCAGAGCCAATCAGGGTGCGCGGTCCTTCTGCCTGAGCGTTTCCGGGCGAGTTGCGCCTTCGGCGCCCCGGCTGCGAAGCCGGGGTCTCTTCCACGGACCCTATTGATTAGAGGCCGCATCATAGCCAACCGGCCCCCGGGTTGCCAGCCGCGGCCGCGGCCGCAACAATGCCGTCTCGCCCGCCGCCGGAGCCCGCCATGTCCCGCCTGCTCACGACCGCCCTGCTCGCCCTGCTGACGCTCGGTCCGGCCGCCGCCGGCCCGGCCGAGGACTTCGCGGCACTGCTCGAGGAGGCCTGGCAGTGGCAGCTCGAGCAGAGCCCGGTGTTTGCCTCGCGACTCGGCGATCGCCGTTACAACGACCGCTGGACGGACCTGCGGCCGGAGGCTTTCGAGGCACGCCGCGAGGCGCGCGCGGATTTTCTCGCCCGGCTGCTCGCGATCGATCCGGCCGGGCTCGACGAGGACGCGGCGCTCAATTACGACCTGTTCCGGCGCGATCTCGAGGACGAACTCGAAGGCCACCGCTACCGCGACTGGCTGATGCCGATCAACCAGCGCGGCGGCGTCCAGTCGCTCGAGGCGACGGCGGAAAGTCTGCCGCTCGACACCGTCGCCGACGTCGAGGACTGGCTCGCGCGCATGGAGAAGGTGCCCGAGGTGATCGAGCAGACGATGGAGCTGCAGGAACTCGGCCGGCGGGAAGGCTTTGTGCCGCCGCGCGTGCTGATGGAGCGCATCCCGCCGCAGATCGACGCGCAGCTCGCGGAAGACGCCGAGGACAGCCCGTTCTGGGGCGCGTTTGCGACGCTGCCCGAGTCGATCCCGGCCGCGGAACAGGAGCGACTGCGGGCGCGGGCACGCACGATCATCGAGGACGACATCGTGCCGGCCTACCGCGAGTTCTCGCGCTACTTCGAAGAGCGTTACCTGCCCGCAGCGCGCGAGACCATCGGCGCCTCGGAGCTGCCGAACGGCCGCGCCTTCTACGAGTACCGCGCGCGCAGCTTCACGACGACGCGCATGACGCCCGACGAGATTCACAGGCTCGGGCTCGACGAGGTACGGCGCATCCGCGACGAGATGCAGCTGGTCATCGACGAAACCGGCTTCGACGGCAGTTTCAGTGATTTCCTCGAGTTCCTGCGCACCGACCCGCAGTTCTACTACGACGACCCGGACGAGCTGTTCGAGGCTTACCTCGCGACCAGCAAGCGCATCGACCCGCTGCTCGTGAAGCTGTTCGGCCGGCTGCCGCGCACACCCTACGGCCTGCGGCCGATCCCGGACAACATCGCGCCCGACACGACCACGGCCTATTACAGCCCGCCGGCCGCGGACGGCAGCCGCGCCGGTTATTACTACGTCAACCTGTACAAGCCGGAGGTCCGGCCGAAGTATGAAATCGAGGTGCTGTCCGTTCACGAGGCGGTACCCGGCCACCACCTGCAGATCGCGCTGCAGCAGGAACTGGGCGACCTGCCGCCGTTCCGCCGCTTTTCCGGCTTCACGGCCTTCGTCGAGGGCTGGGGCCTGTACAGCGAGAGCCTCGGCTACGAGATGGGCCTGTACGAGGACCCGTACTCGCGCTTCGGCGCGCTGACCTACGAGATGTGGCGCGCGGTGCGCCTCGTCGTCGACACCGGCATGCACTACAAGGGCTGGAGCCGCCAGCAGGCGATCGACTTCTTCAAGGACAACGCGGCGAAGACCGAGCTCGACATCATCAACGAGATCGACCGCTACATCGCCTGGCCCGGGCAGGCGCTGGCCTACAAGATCGGGCAGCTGAAGATTCTCGAACTTCGGCGGCGCGCCGAGACGATGCTCGGCGAACGATTCGACGTCCGGGCCTTCCACGACGCGCTGCTCGGCGGCGGTGCGCTGCCGCTCGAGGTACTCGAGATCCGCATGGAGCGCTGGCTGGCCAGCCAGCTCTGACGGGCCGGGCGGCCGCCGGGCCTCAGGCGACCGCGCTCGCCGGCCGTTCCGGCACGGGCGCGACGAACTCGCGCTGTGCGACCTGTGCGCGGGTCGCCGGGTCGGCCGCCGGGTCGTAGATCTCGTCGATCCGCTTGAGCCGGTTCACGATGCCCATGCCGTTGGCGATCTGGATATTCAGGCCGGGTCGGGCGTTCATCTCGAGGATCAGCGGCCCGAGGTCGCGGTCGATGACAATGTCCACGCCGAGGTAGCCGAGGCCGGTGACCTCGTAGCCGCGCGCGGACGACTCGAGGATGAACTCCCAGTTCGGGATCTTCAGCCCGCCGATCAGGCTGCCGGTGTCCGGGTGCTCGTCGACGACCAGGTTCTGCAGCACGCCGCCCAGCGTGCGGCCGCTGGCCACGTCCACGCCGGCCCCAACCGCGCCCTGGTGCAGGTTGGCCTTGCCGTCCGAGCTGCGCGTCGGCAGGCGCACCATCGCCATGGCCGGGTAGCCGCGGTAGACGATGACCCGCACGTCCGGCACGCCCTGGAAACTCACGTCGTTGAACAGCGGGTCGAACTTCACGCAGTATTCGACCATCGCGATGTCGGGATTGCCGGTCAGGCTGTACTGGCCGCCCACGACGTTCGAGATGTGGTGCTCGAGTTCCTCGCGGGTGATCAACAAGCCGTTCGCCAGCCGGAAGTTGTCGCGCTTGCGCTTCGAGCGGCCGGTGATGACGACGATGCCGTCGCCGCCGCTGCCACCTGCCGGCTTGATCACGAAGCTCTCGTGCTCGGCCACGATTTCCTGGAAATTGCGCACCTCGCCCTGGTTACGGATCAGGCCGTAGAGGTCCGGCACGGCCATGCCGGCCTCGAGCGCGAGTTTCTTGGTCAGCGACTTGTCGTCGACCCGCGGGTACAGGTGCCGCGGGTTCAGGCGCATGATCAGCTCGGCATTGCGCTTGTTGAGGCCGAGGACCCCCGCGTCGGCAAGCTTGCGCGCCAGCCCGAACATCAGCCGCTCCCGACCCGCGTCACTTCGCGAGCGAGCTGAAGCGTTTCAGCTCGGTCAGGCGGTAGCCCGTGTAGCGGCCGAGCAGGATGACGGCAGCCAGCACGACCAGCAGCAGTTCCGGGAACGTGAAGACGATGTGCTCGAGCCAGTTCATGCCCATGACGAAGTATGCGAGCAGCGCGACGGTCAGGCTGCCCGTGGCGCTGCGCATCGCGTCGCCGGGACCGCGCTCCTCCCAGACGACGGACATGCGCTCGATCGTCATCGCGATGATGACCATCGGGAACAGGGCGACCGACAGCCCGGTCTCGATACCAAGCTTGTGCGTCAGGATGCTGATCAGCAGCATCAGCAGCACGACCACGATCAGCACGGCGGACAGGCGCGGCACCAGCAGCAGGCGCAATCGCTCGAGCAGGAAACGTATCGACAGGCCGAGCGCGACCAGCAGCGTGAACAGCAGGATGCCGCGCAGCAGCTGGGTCTCGCGGAAAGACAGCGCGATCAGCACCGGCATGAAGGTGCCGAAGGTATCGATGCCGATCACGTTGCGCATCAGCACGACGACCAGCGCGCCGAGCGGGATCATCAGGATGACCGCGTAGACGGCCTGGGTCTGGATCGGCAGGCTGAACAGCGAGAAATCGACCAGCACGGCCTCGTCGCGGGCGGCCCGCTGGCGCGCGATCTCCATCGTGTCGAGGTAGTAGCGCTTGACGGCGAAACCGACGTCGACGTTGCTGCCGCCCTCGACGCTGACCAGCGGTTCGCCGCCGCGCCACCAGATCAGGTAATCGTCGGGCAGGGACTCCTCGCCGGTGGCGGGGTTGAAGTAGCGCCAGCGGTCGCCGTCGTGGATCTCGAGCCACGGCACGATGTCGGCCTGCCGCTGCTGGTCGGCGAGTTCGATGCCGCGGATCATGCGGGCCGGGATGCGCGCCGCCGCCAGCACCGTCGTCATCGTCTGCACGAAGCCCGCGCGGCCGCCGGCGTCGGCCAGCAGCAGCTCGATGTTCGGGTTCGGCGACGGGTCGTTGGCGAGCCTCAGCAGCTCGGCCGTGAACGACGCCGCGTCGGCGGAATGCTCGCGCACCTCCTCGACGATGACGTCGACGGCCGTCTTCATCGGCTCGTTGATGACCGGCGGCAGCGGGAACGGCGGCGTGATGTCCGACTGGTTCGCGTTCGGGTTTTCGAACACGACGATCCGGTAGTACAGCGTCTGCGGTCCACTGGCGCGGCGGATGGTCCACTGCGCCTCGCGGCGCGTGCCCACGTAGTTGACGCCGAAGCCGTAGTTCTTGGACACGGCATAGTCGTCGAGGCGTTCGAAGCCCGGTGTCAGCGTCGGGATTTGCAGGTTGACCTTGATCGAGCCGCGGCCGGCGTCGAAGCGGATCGACGTCTCGACGATCCAGGTCGGAGTCTGCTGCTGCACGGACAGCGGGAAACCCAGCGACTGCCACTTGTAAAGGAACATCCCGACACCGGTAACGGTCAGGAGTATCGCCAGCGTGAAAACGTAGCGCCTTGTCATGGGCCTGCGAGGCCCGGTTCAGCGGATGATCGCGATCCGGATTCGGGAAACTGCAAGGAATGCCTCTCGATCCGCGCCGGCGCCGTCACCTTCCCTCGGTCTTGTTCTCGGACGGCGGCGCGGGCGGTCTGCCTGCGGTAGCCGTGATAATAGCGTTTTCGGCGGCGGCAATCACCGGCCGAGCGCGCCGCCGGCGTCGAAGCCCAGCGCCACGCGCATCGCGCGCCGCTTGAGCGGCCCGCTCCGGTTGAACAGCCGCATGCCGCTGCCGCGCAGCGTGGCGAGCGGCGCGCGCTCGCTGCCGAACAGGCGGTTCAGCCCGTCGATGAAATACAGCATGG
>CALALV010000096.1 GCA_937925605.1 uncultured Woeseia sp. | reverse complement strand
GGCGGAGCTCGCCTCGGAATATCCTGCGCCACCGGAACCGCCTGCAGTCAGGATCGCGACTGCTGGACGAGCAAACGAACAGATGAACGACCACCAAAAGCGGCGCAGGGTTTTTGCGCTGGCGATGCTGCGCCACCGGTGCCGAGCGATGATCGCTGCAGGCGAAGGCGGAAAGGGCGCAGGCACAGGACGCAACAACCGCACATTTGCGCTCGGCCGCCTGGTTGCACGTCTGGCGCTCGCAGGCGCGATCGATCAAGCTGAGGGTATCGCGATCGTGGATCAGGCTGCGACAGACGCAGGCCTGCCAGCGCGCGAGCGGCGGCCGCGCCGCAGCGGCCAGCGCCTGCTGGCGACTGCGGTTCAGCCGCGAGCGCGTTTGCGCGTCGAGTCCCGCGACGCTGTCGTCGAACAGCGCCGAGGCTTTCCGTGCGAACTCCTCGTCGCCCGGCGCCTGCCGTTCGTTCTTGCCGTCGTTCATGGCCAGTGCTCTCCCAGCTTGTCGCGCAGCGTGTGCACCGCGCGCGAATAATGCGTCTTGACGCTGCCGTCGCTGACGCCCATCGCGGCAGCGGTCGCGGCGACGTCCAGGCCCTCGAAGGTGCGCAGCATGAAGGCCTCCTGCTGGCGCGCCGGCAGCTCGCGGATCGCGGCCTCGAGGCCGGCCATCGCCGCCCGGTTTTCGAGCTGCTCGTCCGGCGTGCGGCCTGCCGGGTCCGGCGCGCTCGCGACCGGGTCGTACTCGTCGTCGCCGCCGCGTCCGAAGAACACCATGACGCGGCGGCGCACCGCGCGCCGGCGGTGCCAGTCGCGCACGCCGTTCTGCAGTATGCGGTAGAACAGCGGCGTCCACTCCTCACTGTCGCGGTCCGCGTAGCGGCGCGCCAGCCGGATCATCGCGTCCTGCACGAGGTCGAGCGCCTCGTCGCGGTCGCGGACCGCGATCTCCGCGATCCTGAGCGCGCGGCCCTCGACGTCCTTGAGGAAGCGGTTCAGTGCCTGTTCGCGCTGCAGCGTAGCCGTCCCGGTGCCCGGAGTCGGCTCCGACGATACCGCAAAACTCAAGAGCGCGGCGCTCACGCGCTGCACCCCCGGGCGGCCTGCTTCCCTGTCGCTTTCATCGTCGCTCCGTGATGATGTGTAATGGGCCGGCCCGGCCACGAGCCGGGTCCGTCAGGGTCATAACGCGCGAGGCCCGCCCCGGTTGACGCCGGGAACGGCTTTGTCGAGCACCGCGCCGCGCCGCCGAGGCTATTGCAAGTGACTGTTTTTTATATGCCAATTGCCGCACGCCGGCGCGCGTCACGGTATCCCGTGCAGGCCCGATGAAAAAATCTGCGGTGCTGCGCGTCGCGGTCAACGTGCCGCTGTCGAGGCTGTTCGACTACCTGCCGCCGAAGGGTCCCGAGGTCCTGCCCGGCATGCGCGTGCGCGTGCCCTTCGGCCGCCGCCGGCAGACCGCGCTGGTCATGGAGGTCGCGGACTCGAGCGAGCTGCCGGCCGAGCGCCTGAAACGCGCCGACGCGCGGCTCGACGACGAGCCGCTGCTGGGCGAGCCGGAACTCGAGCTGCTGCGCTTCACGAGCGACTACTACCACCACCCGCTCGGCGAGGTCGTCGCGGCGGCGCTGCCGCCGCTCTTGCGCCAGGGCCGGGCACTCGACGAGGCGGTCGAGCGGCTCGCGCTGAGCGACACCGGCCGTGCGAGCGACCCGGGCGAACTCGAACGGCGGGCGCCGCGCCAGGCCGAACTCGTTGCGCTGCTGGCCGAGCGCGGCGCACTGACCGCCGACGAGCTCGACGCGGCACTGCCCGGCTGGCGCCGCACCCGCACGGCATTGCTCGACAAGGGACTCATCGTCGAGGACCGGGTAGCGGCGGGCGCGCTGACGCCCGAGCGCACGGCCGCGGAGGCCGGGCCCGCGCTGAACCCCGAACAGCGCGCCGCGGTCGCCGCGATGCGCGAGGCGGCAGGCTTCGACGTCGCGCTGCTCGAGGGCGTCACCGGCAGCGGCAAGACCGAGGTCTACCTGCATCGCATCCGCGACGTGCTCGATGCCGGCCGCCAGGTGCTCGTGCTGGTGCCCGAGATCGGGCTGACGCCGCAGTTCCTGCGCAGGCTGAAACGCCGGCTCGGCATCGAGCCGCTGCTGCTGCACTCGTCGCTGACCGACACGGAGCGGCTCGCGGCCTGGCGCGCGGCGCGCGACGGCTCCGCGCCGCTCTTGCTCGGCACGCGCTCGGCCGTGTTCACGCCGCTCGCGCGGCCGGGGCTGATCGTCGTCGACGAGGAACACGACGGCTCCTACAAGCAGCAGGAAGGCCTGCGCTACTCGGCGCGCGACCTCGCGATCGTGCGCGCGCAGCGGCTCGGCATCCCGGTCGTGCTCGGCAGTGCCACGCCGTCGCTCGAAACCCTGCACCGCTGCCGCGGCGGCGGCTACCGGCACCTGCAGCTCGGCGCGCGCGCCGGCGCGGCACTGCCGCCGCTCCTGCGCCTCATCGACCTCGCGCGCCACCCGGCCGACGACGGGCTGTCCGCGCCGCTCGCCAGCGCGCTCGACCGGCATTTGCGCGAGGGCGGCCAGGCGCTGATCTTCCTGAACCGGCGCGGCTTCGCGCCGACGCTGATCTGCGCCGCCTGCGGCAAGATCGCCGAGTGCCGGCGCTGCGACGCGCGCATGACCGTGCACGCCGGCGAGGCCCGGCTCGCCTGCCACCATTGCGGCGCGAGCCGGCCGCTCGACACCGAGTGCGGCGACTGCGGCAGCCCCTGCCGGCCGCTCGGCCAGGGCACGGAACGCATTGAGGGCCTGCTCGCGGCGCGTTACCCGGACGCCGACGTGACCCGCATCGACAGCGACACGACCCGCCTCAAGGGCACGATGGACGAGGCGCTCGCGCGCGCGACCAGCGGCGCGGCACGCATCCTGGTCGGCACGCAGATGCTGTCGAAAGGGCACCACTTCCCGAAGCTGACGCTGGTCGGCATCGTCAACGCGGACCAGGGCCTGTTCAGCACCGACTTCCGCGGCGGCGAACGGCTCGCGCAGAGCCTCGTACAGGTCGCCGGCCGCGCCGGCCGCGAGCGTCGGCAGGGCGAGGTGCTGATCCAGACCGCGTTCGCGTCGCACCCGTTCTGGGCGCGGCTCTTGTCGGGGGGCTATGCCGAGGTTGCGAACTACTCGCTGGCCGAGCGCGAGGCCGCCGCCTGGCCGCCGTACTCGCGGCTCGCGCTGCTGCGCGCCGCGGCCGTCGAGCGCGCGCACGCGCAGCGCTTTCTCGAA
The DNA here is from genome assembly GCA_937925605.1 of uncultured Woeseia sp. Taxonomy (GTDB): domain Bacteria; phylum Pseudomonadota; class Gammaproteobacteria; order Steroidobacterales; family Woeseiaceae; genus Woeseia. The sequence goes on along the minus strand of CALALV010000096.1, from coordinate 22,806 downwards.
CGCGCACGCGAGGAAGCCGAGCGGCTCGCCGTGCCGCAGGTGCGCCTGCTCGGGACGGTCGCGGCGCCGATGGAGCGGCGCGCCGGGCGCTACCGCGCGCAGTTGCTCCTGCAGAGCAGCACCCGCCAGGCGCTGCACGCGCTGCTCGGGCCGCTCGTCAGGCGGCTGGAAGACAGCCGGCTCGCGCGCCGCGTGCGCTGGTCGCTGGACGTGGACCCGGTAGAGCTGTTCTAGCCGCGCTCCGGCGGCCCGTCGGGCACGCCGGGGCGACCTGGTCCGGCATCGCCCGGGTGCCCGTTACCGCGATTGCCATGGCCATCGTCCTTGCAATCGTTCGGGCGATTGTCCGGCGCGGGAGGCCTGCCGCGGCGGCGACGCCGCGGCCACGGTCCCTTGCCACTTGGGCTGGCCGCCGGCGCAGGGGTAGAATGGCGCGCTTTCAGCGCAGGGCACGCCGGCGCCGCCCGGGTGCGAATCCGACCCTTGAAGAGCAGCATTGCAGACCTCCTGCGGCAGGCCATCGACGGCCTGCCGGATCTCGACGACGCGCCGGAGTTCGCGTCGCTGTCGACGACCGTCGAGCGCGCGCGCGACCCGCGCCACGGCGACTTCGCCTCGAACGTCGCGATGCGCCTCGCGAAGGCCGCCGGGCGCAAGCCGCGCGAGCTGGCCGCCGAGATCATCGAGCGCCTGCCGGCGAGCGAGCTGGTCGCGAAGGTGGAGATCGCCGGGCCCGGCTTCATCAACTTTCACTTAGGACCCGCCGCGTTCCACCGCGAGGTCGAAGCGATCCTCGAGCAGGGCGCCGACTACGGCCGCGGCGAGCGCCGCGACACGCCGCGCGTGCTGCTCGAGTTCGTCTCGGCGAACCCGACCGGCCCGCTGCACGTCGGCCACGGCCGGCACGCGGCCTACGGCGCGACGCTCGGCAACCTGCTCGAAGCGGCCGGCTACCCGGTCGCGCGCGAGTACTACGTCAACGACGCGGGCCGACAGATGGACATCCTCGGCGTCAGCGTCTGGCTGCGCGTGCTCGAGCGCGAAGGTATCGCGATACCGTTCCCGCAGGCGGGCTACCGCGGCGCGTACATCCGCGACATCGCGGCGGCTGTCGACGCCGCGGCGCTCGCGAAGGTCACGGCGGACGACGTGAGCTCGGGCCTGCCGGCCGACGGCCCGGACGGCGACAAGGAAGCCCACATCGGCGCGCTGATCGACCGCGCGGCCGAGCTGCTCGGCGAAGACGGCTTCCTCGCGCTGCGCCAGCAGGCCCTTGAATCCATCCTCGACGACATCCGCGACGACCTCGCCGAATTCGGCGTCGTGTTCGACCGCTGGTACTCGGAACGCAGCCTGACCGACGAGGGCCGCATCGACGCCGCGCTCGAGGTCCTGAAAAAGCGCCGCATGCTGTACACGAAGGACGGCGCCACCTGGTTCCGCGCCACCGACTTCGGCGACGAGAAGGACCGCGTCGTCGTGCGCGAGAACGGCAAGCGGACCTACTTCGCGTCCGACATCGCCTACCACTACGACAAGCGCCAGCGCGGCTACGACCACCTGCTGGACGTGCTCGGCGCCGACCACCACGGCTACGTCGCGCGCGTGCGCGCGGGCCTTGAGGCCATGGGCTACGCCGGCGACGACCTCGAGGTGCAGCTCGTGCAGTTCGTCACGCTGTACCGCGGCGGCGAGAAGATGCAGATGTCGACCCGCTCCGGCGAGTTCGTCACGCTCAGGCAGCTGCGCGAGGAAGTCGGCAACGACGCGGCGCGCTTCTTCTACGTCATGCGTTCGAACGACCAGCACCTCGATTTCGACCTGGAGCTGGCGAAGAGCCGCTCGAACGACAACCCGGTCTACTACATCCAGTACGCGCACGCGCGGGTCGCGAGCGTGTTCCGGCAGCTCGCCGAGCGCGAGCTGGAGTTCGACGCGAAGGCGGGCATCGCCGCGCTCGATCGTGCGGTCGAGCCGCAGGAGAAGGCGCTGATGTCGACGCTGTCGCGTTACCCGGAGATCATCGAGCTGGCCGCGAGCAACCGCGCGCCGCAGCACCTCGTGCACTACCTGCGTGATCTCGCGAACGAGTTCCACAGCTACTACAACGCGCACACGTTCATCGTCGACGACGACGCGCTGCGCAACGCGCGGCTCGCGCTGGTGACGGCGACTCGCCACGTCATTGGCAGCGGGCTCGCGATTCTCGGCGTGTCCGCGCCGGACTCGATGTAGCCGTGGCGCAGAAGCGACGCAGGCGGCCGGCGCGCCGCGACGAGCTGCCGGGCTTCGCCTGGATGCTGTTCGGCCTCGCGATCGGCCTCGCGGTCGCGCTCGCCGTGTACCTCGCGGACTCGCCCGGCGCGGGCAGCACGGCGCAGGCGCCGCAGCCGGCGTCGACGACGCCGGCGCCCGCCGTCGCGGCGCCGTCCGTGCCCGCCTACGACGACAACGACGAAGTCGCCGAGCCGCCGGAGCAGCGCTTCGACTTCTACGACTTGCTGCCCAACTTCGAGGTCGTGATCCCGGAACAGGAGCCCGACGTCACGACCGACAGCGAGCCGCGCGCGGTGGTCGAGCCCGGCAGCTACATCCTGCAGGCCGGCTCGTTCACGCGCTACGAGGATGCCGACCGGCGCCGCGCACAGCTCGCGCTGCAGGGCATCGAGTCGAACATCCAGCGGGTCGCGATCGACGACCGCACCTACCACCGCGTGCGCATCGGCCCGATCAGCGATCTCGACGAGCTGAACCTGCTGCGCAGCCGGCTGCGCCAGGCCAACATCGATGTACTCCGGATTCGCCTCGACGAACAGTAGGCTCGCCGCGCTCTGCCTGCTCGCGCTCTGCGGCTGCGCGGGGCAGCCCGGGGCCGACGGAAACGGGGCAGCGCCTGCAGCGAGTGCCGGCACCGATCCTGCCGGCTCCGCGTCCCCGAACGCATCCGCGGCCGAAGCTGCCCCGGCGACTTCGTCGACTCCGGCCGCTGCTGCGAGTCGCGTGGCGATCCCGTCAGCTGCCGAGACCGGGGAACCGGCAACAGCGCCGGCGGCCGGCGCGGCGAGGAGTTCCGGCCGCAGCGCTGCTGCGACGCCGGCGGCCAAGCCCGACATACGCCGGCTGCGCGTGGCCATGGTCGGCGACATGATGCTCGGCACCGACTACCCGGAGAACCGGCTGCCGGACGACGACGGCGCAGGCTTCCTCGCCGCGGTCGCGCCGGTGCTGCGCTCGGCCGACCTCGCCATCGGCAACCTCGAGGGGACGCTGGTCGAAGGCGGCACGCCGGCCAAGGCCTGCACGAACCCGGACGCCTGCTACCTGTTCCGCTCGCCGCCGCGCTACGCCCGTCACTACGCCGATGCCGGCTTCGACGTGCTGAGCGTCGCGAACAACCACGCGCGGGACTTCGGCGAGGACGGACGGACGGCCACCATGGCGGCGCTCGCCGCGCACGGCATCCGCCACACGGGTCGCGAGGGCGATTTTGCGACTTTCACGGTCCACGGCCTCGCGGTCGCCGTGCTCGGCTTCGCCGTTACGCGCGAGTCGAACCTGGTGCACGACTACGAACTGGCGGCGACGACGATCCGCGAGTTCGCGGAGCGCCACGACATCGTCATCGTGACCTTTCACGCCGGCGCCGAGGGCCGGGGCGTCGATCGGCTGCCGTTCGCCGAGGAGAGCTACTACGGCGAGCCGCGCGGTGACGTCGTGCGATTCGGGCGGCTGGCCGTCGATGCGGGCGCGGACCTCGTTTTCGGGCACGGTCCGCACGTGGTGCGCGCGGCGGAGCTGTACCGCGACCGGCTGATCGCCTACAGCCTCGGCAACTTCGCGACCTACTACGGCATCAGCGTCGAGGGCGACCGCGGCATCGCGCCGATCCTCGAGGCGGAGCTCGACTACCAGGGCCGCTTCATCGAGGGCCGGGTCGTCTCGACGATGCAGGTCAGGCCGGGCGGCCCGGTGCCGGACCCGGAGCAGCGCGCGCTGCGGCGCCTGGCCGAGCTGACCCGGCTCGACTTCGGCGAGCGCGCCGGGCTCGAGTTCATGGCGGACGGGCGGCTGCTGCGCGCCGAACAGCGCTGAGCCGGCTCCCGGCCCGCGAGGGCGGCCGGCCGATCAACTCCGGCATGCGCCGAGCGCGAATGGATAGCACTGAGCGCTCCGGCCAATCTCTTCGGCAGGCGTTGGTTGTCACCGGGTGTTTCCCGGGCGAGCGGAACGCGGGGTACATGCGCGGCTGACCAGGCCCGCCGCTGCGGGCGCGGCGCGCGGCAGGTCGCCGTGCCGGTCGGCGTTCGGGCGGGACCGCCGTCTCAGGTCGCGCGCCGCACCAGCTCGGTCGGCAGCGTCTCGGTCTCGGGCGTCTCGCCGTCCAGCATCAGCATCAGCTTGTCGACCAGCAGCTTGCCGGCCTCGTAGGTGTCCTGGCGGACCGTCGTGATCGGTGGATTGAAGTACGCGGCCGACGGGATGTCGTTGTAGCCGACCACCGTGACGTCTTCCGGCACGCGGTAGCCGCGCTTGTCGAACGCGCTGATGAAGGCCATCGCTGCCGTGTCGCTGTAGGCGAAGATCGCGTCCGGCACGGCAGCGGCCTCGTCGATGTAGCGGTTCGCCGCGTCGAAGGCATTCTCCCAGGAGAAGTTGCTGATCGCGACGTCGTCCAGGCTCACGTCGTCGCGTTCGCGCGCAACGCTCGCGAGTCCCTCGTAACGCTGGCGCAGCTCGGCGTGGGTGCGGTCGCCGACGAACAGGAAGCGCCGGCGCCCGCGCTCGATGAAGTACTCGCCGGCGAGCCGCCCGCCGCGCAGGTTGTCGCTGCCGACCACGCAGTAGGGCGTGTCCTCGCCGGCCGCGCCCCAGACGACCAGCGGTGCGCCGCTGCGGGCGAAGTCGTCGAGCATCTGCTCGCGATGGCCCTGGCCCAGCACGATGAAGCCGTCCGCGCCCTTCGAACTCAGGATCTCCTGGAACGCGTCGAGATCGTTGTGACCGGGCGCGAACAGCAGCAGGTCCTGATTGCGGTCGCCGAGCGCCTCCGAGACGCCGGCCAGCAGGTCGAAGATGAACGGGTCGGAGATGTGGTTCTGCCGGTGCGACAGGAAGTCCAGCGACACGGCGATCGTGTTCGTGCGCTTGTTGCGCAGCTTCTGCGCGTTGCGGTTGACCGAGTAGCCGTGCTCGCGGGCGATCGACAGGACCCGCTCGCGGGTTTCGCGGTTGACCAGCGGGTTGTTGGACAGCGCGCGCGAGACGGTCGGCTTCGAAACGTTCGCCAGGCGGGCGATGTCGGCCATGGTTATCGTTGTTTTTTCCGTCATCTGCCTGCGTCCGCGGCCCGCGTTAGGACGGCGGGCCTGCGTGAGCCTGTGTACCCGGCCGTGCGCGGGCAAGTCAAGCCGGCGGCGGCCCGGGGGCGAGCGCGGCCGGCCCGCGGCGCCGCCGGAGGCGCGTAAGTTGCTGATTGAACGTACATTCCCGCTTATGACTGCAATGCATTTCAAAATGATTGAAATGCATTTCACCGGGGAGTAACGTTAGCCCGTCCGATGAATTCCCGGGGGGGACCTCTCGGCGGCCCGGCACACCCGCCCGCCAGGCGGGCGGCTTCGACGGGCCCTGCTGCCGCCGAGCGCGTCCGCAACCGCCATCCTTCGCTTGAACGAAAAAAAAGGTGCGGATATGAACACGCTTAGAGACACGCTACGACGCGGCGCGCTCGCGCTGCTGCTGACGCTGCCGGCCGCGGCGGCGGTCGCGCAGGACGACGCCGACGACGATGACCGGACCGGCACGATCGAGGAGATCGTCGTCACCGGTACGGCGGGTGGCGCAGAGCTGCGCAAGTTCGATGCCAGCTTCGCGATCACGACGATGAGCGACGAGGACATCACCAAGTACCAGCCGCAGTCGACGGCGGACCTGCTGAAGCTGGTCCCGGGCGTCTGGTCGGAGAGCTCGGGCGGCGTCTCCGGCGCAAACGTCTTCGTGCGCGGCTTCCCGGGCGGCGGCGACGCGCCGTTCTTCTCGCTGCAGGTCAACGGCGCGCCGCTGTACCCGCCGCCGACGCTGTCCTTCCTCGAGAACACGACGCTGTTCCGCATCGACGAGACCGTGCAGCGCGTCGAGGCGCTCAGGGGCGGCCCGAATCCGGTGTTCTCGAACGGCCAGCCGGGCCTGACGACCAACTTCATTCTTCGCGAAGGCAGCGAGGAGACCGAGGGCCTGGTCAAGTACACGACCTCGGACTACGACCTGCGCCGCTTCGACGGCTATCTCAGCGGCGAGATCGCCGACGAGTTCTACTACATGATCGGCGGCTACATCGCGAGTTCGCCCGGCCTGCGCGACGCCGGCTACAACTCCGAGGAAGGCAACCAGCTGACGGTCAACCTGACCAAGGACCTGTCGAACGGCTCGATTAACGTGTTCCACCGGGTCACCGACGATCACGGCCAGTGGTACCTGCCGGTCGCGCTGAACGTGCCCGGCGTCGACGCGGGCTACAACCAGCTCGGCGCACTGAACCGCCAGCGCGAGGTGCGCTTCGGCGAGAACAGCGACCCGAAACTGCTGGACCTCGCCGAGGGCCGCGGCTGGGACGGCTCGATGACCGGCGGCTCGGTCGTGCTCGAGATCACCGACGAGTGGCAGCTGACGGACCGCTTCAGCCACACGGCGGGCGACGCCGACACGCTCGGCCTCGTGCCGGACGGCGGCGCGGTGCTGGTCTCCGACCTGCTCGCCGACCCGACCGTCGATTCGCTTGCCGTCGTAACGGGTCCGCTGACCGGTGCCGTCACCGGCCGCGCGATCGGCGGCAGCGAGTACATCCAGCGCTTTGGCGCCTGGGAAGTGCGCAAGGACATCGAGGCCTTCACGAACGACCTGAGCATCGCGCGCGGCTGGGACCGCGGGACGGTCACGGTCGGCTTCTACGCGGCCAGCGCGAAGTCCAACGACTGGTGGAGCCTCGGCAACCACAAGTACGAGGTCGTACAGAGCCACGGCGAGCTGGTCGACGGTATCGAGTGCAACGAGCCCGACGTCGACAGCTGCAACTGGAACTACGACATCAACTCGGTCGGCGACGCGACCACGACGGCGCTGTACGCGGCGACGACCTTCGACATCAGCGACCAGCTGACCGTCGACGTCGGCATTCGCGCGGAGAGCCACGACGTGCAGTACTCGGTGGACGAGGGCCTCGACGGCCAGGTCGATCTCGCGGTCGACTTCGACGAGTCCGAGTTTTCGTGGACCGCGGCGGCGAACTACATCTTCAACGACTCGATGAGCGCGTTCGGCCGCATCAACACGGGCAGCAAGATGCCCTACTTCGACGACTTCCGCGACAACCGCAACGCGTTCGCGAGCGGCAACGACCTGATCCAGGAAGTCGACCAGTACGAGCTGGGCTTCAAGTGGGTCACCGACTACGTAAGCCTGTACGCGACCGGCTTCTACACCGAGGTCGACCCGACCTTCTTCGTGCAGCTCACCGGCCAACAGGCGACGATCCAGACACAGGAATCGACCGGCGTCGAGCTCGACGCCATCTGGGACACCGACGCCGGCTTCTCGGTCTCGCTCAACGCGACGATCCAGGACACGGAGATCGTCAGCGGGCCGAACGACGGTAACGAGACCCAGCGCCAGCCCGGCTGGCAGCTGCGCCTGACCCCCAGCTACGAGTTCGAAGCGGGCCGCATCACCGGCGTCGTGTACGGCACGCTGTCCGCCGTCGACGACCGCTGGGGCGAGCCGGAAAACGTGAACCGGCTGCAGGGCTACGAGAAACTCGACCTCGGCGTGATCGTGCGCATCGACGAGCGCTTCAGCGTGCAGGTCTCCGCGGACAACCTGACCGACGAGGACGCGCTGACCGAGAGCGACCCGCGGACGATCTCGGCGCCGAACGGGCGTTACATCATGCCGCGCTCCTTCGAGCTCTCCGTCGGCTACGAGTTCTGAGCCGGCGAGCGGCGGCGGCCAGGGGGTCGCCGCCGCCCGATTCGCCCCGCGCCGCGGGCGCGGGGTATCGTCACGCATCGCGCCGGCGAGCGCACCCGGGGAGCGTCCATGCAGACCAGGCTGATCAAGCTGTCGCTGTTCCTGAACTATTTCGTCTTCGCGATCCTGCTGAACAGCGTCGGCACCGTGATCCTGCAGGTGCAGAACAGCTACGGCGTCAGCGAGTCGGCCGCCAGCGTGCTCGAGGCCTTCAAGGACCTGCCGATCGCGATCACGTCGTTCCTCGTCGCGTCCTTCGTCGCGCGCATCGGCTACAAGCGCTGCATGCAGTTCGCGCTGGTCCTGATGACCGGCATGCTGCTCGCGATGCCACAGCTGCCGGCCTTCTGGATGGCGAAGCTGCTGTTCGCGACCACCGGCGTCTGCTTCGCGCTGATCAAGGTCTCCGTGTTCGCGACGCTGGGGCTCGTCACCGCCTCACGGCGCGAGCACGTCAGTCTCATGAATTTCCTCGAGTCCTTCTTCATGGTCGGCGTGCTGTCCGGCTACTTCATCTTCAGCGCGTTCGTCGACGACCTGGACCCCGGCGGTGACGGCTGGCTGCTGGTCTACTACCCGCTGGCCGCGCTGACCGTCGTCGCGCTCGCGCTGCTGTCCGTTGCGCGCCTCGACGAGTCCGCGCTGTCCGTCGCGCGCGAGCAGTCGCTGGCCGAGGAGTTCGGCGAGATGCTGCGGCTGTGCGCGCGGCCGCTGGTGCTGATCTTCGTGACGGCCGCGTTCCTGTACGTGCTGATCGAGCAGAGCATCATGTCCTGGCTGCCGTCGTTCAACAGCCGCATCCTGAACCTGCCGGCCTCGCTGTCGATCCAGATGGCCAGCATCCTCGCGGCCTCGACCGCGCTCGGCCGCTTCGTCGCCGGCATCGCCTTCCGCCGCGTCGACTGGTTCCGCGTGCTCGTCGTCGGGCTCGGGCTGGCCGCGCTGCTCGTCATCGTCGTCTTGCCGCTCGCCCGCCAGGCGAGCCCCGTGCCCGTGACCGGCTGGAGCAACGCGCCGCTCGCGGCCTTCGCGTTCCCGCTGATCGGGCTTTGCATCGCGCCGATCTACCCGGCGATCAACTCGGTCGTGCTGTCGGCCCTGCCGGCGCCGCAGCACGCGCCGATGGCCGGGCTCATCGTCGTGTTCTCCGCGCTCGGCGGCACGACCGGCTCGATCATCACCGGCACGCTGTTCGAGGTGGTCGGCGGCGAGCGGGCCTTCTACTTTTCGCTCGCGCCGATGGCCGCGCTGCTGGCGATGCTGTGGCTGCTGCGCCGCCGCACGGACGAGCAGCGGCACGCGCCCGCGGCGGCCTGAACGCGGCGCCGATGGGCAGGTCGACGCAACCCGGCAGGACGACGGTCATCGATCCGGCGCGCGATTTCGCCGGGCTGTTCGAGGCCGTGCAGCAAAGCGGCCGGCTCGGCGACTCGAAGACCTTCGTCGATGCCGTGCCGCGCGAGGCGCCCGCGGCGATCATGGATCGCTACCGGCGGGAGTCGCTGCGCGAGGGCTTCGACCTGCTGCGTTTCGTCGAGACGCACTTCGACCTGCCGAAACCGGCCGCCGCCGGCCTCGCCGCCGACCCCTCGCTGCCGGTGCGCGAGCACATCGAGCGCCTGTGGGTCGCGCTGACCCGCGAAGACAAGCCGGACGAGACGCCGGGCTCGCACATCGCCCTGCCGCGCCCCTACGTCGTGCCGGGCGGCCGCTTCCGCGAGATCTACTACTGGGACAGCTACTTCACGATGCTCGGCCTCGCGGCCTCGGGGCGCCAGCAGCAGGTCGCCGACATGGTCGAGAACTTCGCGTACCTGATCGACAGCGTCGGCTTCGTGCCGAACGGCAACCGCTCGTACTTCTGCAGCCGCTCGCAGCCGCCTTTCTTCGCGCTGATGGTCGAGCTGCTGGCCGGCCTCGGCGACGAGCAGGCTGTGCTGGCCCGCTACCGGCCGCAGCTCGAGACCGAGTACGCGTTCTGGATGCGGGACCCTGTCGGCGGCCAGGCATCGCGCGCGTTGCGCTACGGCGACGTTCGCCTGAACCGCTACTGGGACGACGAGCCGACGCCGCGGCCCGAGAGCTGGCTCGAGGACGTCGAGACGGCGGAGACCAGCGGCGGCAACCCGGACACCTTGTACCGGGAAATCCGCGCCGCCTGCGAGTCCGGCTGGGACTTCAGCTCGCGCTGGCTGTCCGATCCGGGCGAGTTCTCGAGCATCCGCACCACCCGGCTGCTGCCGGTCGACCTGAACTGCCTGCTCGCCGAGCTCGAGCGTGTGCTCGGCCGGGCGCGCGCGGCCGTCGGCGACGAGCGCGGCGCGGCCGAGGCCGCGGCGCTTAACGAGGCGCGCGCCGAGCTGATCCGTGGGCGATTCTTCCGGGACGAGGCCGGCTTCTTCACGGACCTGTACGTCGACGACCTCGCGCCGTCACCGCGCCTGACGCTGGCGGGCGCGATGCCGCTGTTCTGCGGCATCGCGAGCGAAGCGCAGGCGGCGTCGGTCGCGCGCGTACTCGCGCGCGAGTTCCTCGCCGCGGGCGGCTGGCGGACTTCGACCGTCGTCAGCGGCCAGCAGTGGGATGCCCCGAGCGGCTGGGCGCCGCTGCAGTGGATCTGCTACGCCGGGCTGTCCCGCTACGGCCACGATGAGGAGGCGCGCGAAGGCGCGCGCCGCTGGGTCGACAACAACCTCGCGCTCTACGCAGACAGCGGGCGACTGATGGAACGCTACGACGTCGTCGACGTCGGCCGCCGGGTCGCCGGCGGCGAGTACGTCGTGCAGGACGGCTTCGGCTGGACGAACGGCGTGCTGCTGAAGCTCATGGACGAACTCGGTATCGACTGACTCCGCCCCGGATACCGCGGTCGCTCGGGCGCTGCGACACACGCTGCCTCTCCGCTGTTGTGCTGCCAGTGGTGGCCCGCTGGACACGGCAGGAAAGTACGTAGTTCTCACGAGGTGCCGCGCAGACAGCGCGTGCTATATGTTGCCTGCGGGGACTGGGAGCGCCGGCAATGTCTGTTCCTTCCCGAAGTCGCGCCGGTAATCGAAGACGCGTCAGCTCGGTTCGGCTGCTGTTTCGTGCAGCGGCCTTCGGCGTCCTTTGGGCCCTGCTCAGCGGCGGCCGGGCCTGGGCAATCGGCATTCCGGCCGTGCTGCTCGCAACGGCAGCGGTCCCGCTGGCAGCGCCGGCAAACCGCTGGTCCCCTGCCGGCGCGGCCAGGTTCGTACCCTACTTTCTCTGGAACTCCCTGCGTGGCGCAATCGACGTCGCAGTTCGCGCCCTGAAACGCGGCCTGCCCATCGATCCTGCCGTGGTGCGATACGAAACGCGGCTCGACAGCCCCGCGGCCCGGGTGCTGATGGCGAACACCGTGACCCTGCTGCCCGGCACGTTGAGCGCCGAGCTGGACGGCAAGGTCCTGCGCGTGCACGTACTGAATGCCGCCGGCCCGGTGGCCGACATGCTGAACACACTGGAGGAGCGGGTCGCCGGTTTCTTCCCGCAGGCCGAACCGCCGGAGAGACGATGACGGTCTTCCTGCTCCTCGTGGTAGCGATTCTGCTCGTCTCGCTCGGCGGCGGCATGATCCAGGCGTTGCGCGGTCCGACGCGCGGCGATCGCATGCTCGTCGTCCAGCTGCTCGGCACCGGCGCGGTCGCGGTGCTCGTCCTGCTGGCGGAGGCCGGTCACGACCCCGCGCTCGTGGACATCGCTCTCGTACTCGCGCTGCTCGCGGCCATCACGATGGTCGCTTTCGTACGCTGCGCATGGCCGCTCGAGGACGCCGATGAGCCTGGCAGCTGACATCCTCACCGTCGTGCTGCTGCTGGCGGGCAGCCTGTTCTTCGTCGCCGGCACCGTCGGCCTGCTCAGGTTTCCCGACCTGTACACCCGCATCCACGCGCTGACCAAGGCCGACAACGTCGGCCTCGGGCTCGTCGTCTTCGGGCTGCTGCCGCAGGCCGCGTCGCTCGCGATCGCGCTCAAGCTCGTCCTCGTCTGGCTGCTGATACTGCTGGCGTCATCGACCATGGGCCACCTGCTCGCCCGCGCGGCCCTGCGGAACGGCATCCGGCCGTGGACCAGGCCTTGACCGGGCCCGGTTTCCTCGTCGACCTGCTGCTCGCGGCCTTGCTGCTCTGGCTCGGCTGGCAGACGCTGGCGAGCCGGTCGCTGTTCCGCGCCATCGTCCCGTTCGTGGCGTTCGGTTCGTCCATGGGGCTCGCCTGGGCCCGGCTCGATGCGCCGGACGTCGCACTGGCCGAGGTCGCCGTCGGCGCTGGCCTGACCGGCGCGCTGTTCCTGGCCGCGTCCGGCGTCGCCGGCCGGCTTGGGGGCGACGATGAATGACGGCCACGCGAAGCGGCCCGGGCGCCTGGCGGCAACCGCGCTCGCGCTACTCGTCGTGCTGGTCTTCGCCGGCCTCGTGTCGGCGGTGCTGGCATTGCCGCCCACTGCTGCGGGGCTCTCGGCGGACGTCGGCGCAGCGCTTCCCCGCGTCGGCACGGACAACCCGGTCACCGCGACTCTGCTCGCCTTTCGCGGCTACGACACGCTGCTGGAGATGGCGGTGCTGCTCCTCGCCGCCGTGGCTATCCGGGCACTGCGCCACGGCCGGCTGCCGGTCATGCGCTCGGGCGACGAGATCCTGGCAGCGCTCGCGCGCGTGCTCGTACCGGTCATGGTGCTGGTCGCGGCCTACCTGCTGGCGGCCGGGCTCGACGGACCCGGCGGGGCCTTCCAGGCCGGCGCGATCGCAGCCGCCGCCGGCGTTCTGCTGGTGCTCGCCGGCAGGGGACTCCGGCTGCTCGACGACGGCCTGGCCGTCCGCCTGGGCCTCGCTGTCGGCCTGCTGGGATTCGTCGCGGCGGGCATCGCGGGGATGCTCGTCGCAAGTGCCTTTCTCGACTACGCGCCCGGCAGGGCGGCGACCGTCATGACGCTGCTGGAAGTCGCCGTTGCGGTGTCTGTCGCACTGACGCTGTTCGAGATGTTCGTCAGCGTGCTTCGCTGCCCCATTCCCGGGAAGGCGGCGGACGCGGCCGACCGGGGGCGACGATGAGCGCGCCGCTGCTCTACGCACTCGTCGGGGTTGCGCTGTTCTGCATGGCGCTGCACTGGGTCATTGCCTGTGCAGATCCGCTGCGCAGGATTCTCGCCGTCAACGTGATGAGCAGTGGCGTGTTCCTCGTCCTGGTGGCACTGGCGCGCAGGGTGCCCGGACCGTCGCCTGACCCGGTTCCGCACGCGATGGTTATCACCGGCATCGTGGTCGCGGTCTCGGCGACGGCGCTCGCGATCGTGCTGGCCAGCAGGATGCGATCCGGTGCTGCAGGCCGCTAGAGACGCGCGGTGAATGCGACGCTCACGGGGCCGACGTTGGCCGTCCTGCTCATCGTCGCTCCGCTCGTCCTGGCCATCGCGGCATTCCTGGCACCGCGGTTCGCCGGCCGATTCGGCTTCGTCAATGCCGCGCTGATGCCGGCGGCCGCTGCCGGCCTGCTCGCCGCTGTCGCCGAGAGCCCGTTGAGCTACGCGCTCGGCGACTGGGGCGCACCGCTCGGCATAAGGCTTTATGCCGACTCGCTGAGCGGCATCCTGCTGCTGGCGACGGCGGTCATCCTCGCTTGCGTCACCGTGCATGCGCGGGGCTACTTCGCCCGTAGCGCGATCCGCTCATCGTTCTGGCCGCTGGTGTTGTTCCTGCACGCCGCCCTTAATGGCATTTTCCTGTCCGCTGACGTGTTCAACCTGTATGTCGCGCTGGAGTTGCTGAGCCTCGCCGCGGTCGCGCTCGTGGCGCTCGGCAACGAGGCGGCAGCGGTGGCCGCGGCATTCCGCTACCTGCTGGCGAGCCTGGTCGCGTCGCTGTCTTACCTGCTCGGCGTCAGCTTGCTGTACCACGGCTACGGCACGCTCGACCTCGCGCTGCTCGCCGAACCCGGCCGCCACGGAGCTTTCCCGTGGGCGGCACTTGCACTGATGACGGCCGGACTCGCGATCAAGGGCGCGCTGTTCCCGGTGCATTTCTGGCTGCCGCGCGCGCACGCGGAGGCACCGGCCCCGGTGAGCGCGCTGCTGTCGGCGCTCGTCGTCAAGGCGCCGCTCTACGTGCTGCTGCGCCTCTGGATCGGCCCCTTCGCGGACGTGCCGCAGGCCGTGGGCGAGTTGCTGGGGCTGCTAGGCTGCGCGGCCATTCTGTGGGGATCCGTGCAGGCGCTGCGCCAGGAACGGCTAAAGCTCCTGGTCGCGTACTCGACCGTGGCGCAAATCGGTTACCTGTTCCTGTTTTTTCCACTGGCGCGGGCGACCGCGGTACTCGATGCCGTCGCGCTGTTCGTCCTCGCGCATGCGCTGGCGAAGGCCGCAATGTTCCTCGCGGCGGGCAACATCCTCGCCTGTCTGGGTCACGACCGCATCAAGGAACTCGACCGCGTCGCGGGACGCCTGCCCGTTTCACTTGCCGCATTCGGCGTCGCGGGCGCCTGCCTGATGGGCATGCCGCCGAGCGGTAACTTCGTCGCCAAGTGGCTGCTCGTCGCGGCTGCATTCGAGAGCGGCGAGTGGGGCTGGTCGCTCGTCGTCATCGCGGGAAGCCTGCTGTCCGCGGGTTACGTGTTCCGGGTCGTCGGCCACGCGTTCACCCCAGAGCAAGCACGCGAGGGCGGCGCTGCCATCTCCGCATCGATGAGCGTCACCCCGTTCCTGCTGGCGCTGCTGGCGTTGCTGCTCGGGCTGATCGCGGCGCCGCTCGTCGAGCTCGTCGACTCGCCGCTGCCTGGCGCAGCGACGGTAGTCGGCCGATGAGCTGGCCGGAACTCATGCCGCTGCTGGTACTTGCCAGCTCGTTCGTGCCCGGGCTGATCATTTTCGCGCTGCCCGAGGACAGCCACGTACTGCGATCGACGCTCAACATCGGCGGCGCGACCGTCAAGCTCCTGCTGGTCGCCTGGATGATCTGGAAAGCGGGCGCAGGCGTGCACTACGAGTTCCGCACCGAGCTGCTGCCCGGTCTCGACTTCGTGCTGCGCAGCGACGAGCTGGCGCTGTTCTTCGTGGGCCTGTCGGCGTTGCTGTGGCTGGTCACGACGATCTACGCGGTCGGCTACCTGGAGGACTCGCCGCACCGCAGTCGCTTTTTCGGTTTTTTCAGCATCTGCGTAACGGCAACGGTCGGCGCGGCGCTGGCAGGCAACCTCCTGACCTTTCTCATTTTCTACGAGCTGCTCACGCTCTCGACCTATCCGCTGGTGGTCCACCGGGAAACGGACGAGGCACGGCGTGCCGGCCGGGTCTACCTGGCCTACACGCTCAGCGGCGGCGCGCTCGCTACGCTAGGCACGCTGTGGCTGTACTACGTGACCGGCACGCTGGATTTCGCAACGGGCGGCTTCGTCGCGCCTTTCGTTCCTGCGCATACCGGCACGCTCGCCGGGATCTTCGCCGTCCTGGTCGCCGGCATCGGTGTCAAGGCGGCGCTGGTGCCGCTGCACGGCTGGCTGCCGCGAGCGATGATCGCGCCGGCGCCGGTGTCCGCGCTGCTGCATGCGGTCGCCGTCGTCAAGGTTGGCGCATTCGGCCTGGTACGCCTGGTCTTCGATGTCTACGGCGTCGGCGTC
The DNA here is from genome assembly GCA_937925605.1 of uncultured Woeseia sp. Taxonomy (GTDB): domain Bacteria; phylum Pseudomonadota; class Gammaproteobacteria; order Steroidobacterales; family Woeseiaceae; genus Woeseia. Next base: position 7,156 of record CALALV010000096.1, on the reverse strand, counting down.
ACGAGTTCCCAGGGACTCGCGCAGGGCCTGGCCGTGGTCGCGGCCATTACGATCCTGTACGGGTCCTTGCGCGCACTCGCCCAAAGCAACCTGAAGCGCTTGCTTGCGTACTCGACCGTGAGCCAGCTCTCCTTCATCGCGCTGGGGGCGGCGCTGGGCAGCCCGGTTGCCGCAACCGGCGGCATCGTCCACCTTGTGCACCAGGGGCTGATGAAAGTCACGCTGTTCTTTGCGGCCGGCAACCTGGCGGTCACGCTCGGAATCCACGAGATCCGCGACCTGCGCGGCGTCGGGCGCCGCATGCCATGGACCATGGCGGCCTTCACGCTTTGCGCATTCGGCATGATCGGCGTGCCGCCGCTGGCCGGTTTCGTGACCAAGTGGACGATCGGCGTCGGCGCGCTGGACGGCGACATGGGCTGGGCGGTCTGGATTCTCGTTGCGTCGAGCGTACTCAACGCTCTGTATTTCCTGCCGATCCTCTACAGCGCCTGGTTCGCGACCCCGCTGTCCGTCTGGCCGGAGGAGCGCTCGTTCCCGCGTGCGGAGACCTCGCTGGTCCTGCTGCTGCCGACCCTGTTCACGGCGGGTGCCGCGCTCATCGTCGGCCTGTTTGCCTCTGCGCCCTACAGCCCGCTCGAATGGACGCAGCTGATCGTCGGGAAGTATTTCCGGCCATGATGATCAACGCGACGCTGTGGATCACCGGGCAATGGTGCTGGCCATGCTGAGGAACGCAATGCTGCTGCTCGTACCCCTGTGGCCGGGACTCCTCGCGCTGACGTCACTGGCATTGCACGGGCGCCGTCTCGGCGGCCTGCTGGCAGTCGCGGGGACCGCACCCGCGCTCCTCGTCGCGCTGAATGCCGGGGCATACCGAGAGGAAACGTACCCCTGGCTGCTGTTCGGCACTCGCCTCGGACTCGATCGGGCGGACGCCGTCTTCCTTTCGTTTGCAGCCATCGTCTGGATACTCGCGAGCGTGTACGCGCTCGGCACGATCCGGCGCGAGTCGGGACGAGAGCGTTTCTTCGGCCTGTTCCTGCTGACGATGTCGGGCAACCTCGGGGCGCTCGTGGCACAGGACATGCCGAGCTTCTACGCGTTCTATGCGCTGATGAGCTTCGCCGCGTTCGGCATTATCGTCCACGAACTGACCCGCGAAGCGCGGCACGCTGCGAAGATCTACATCGTGCTCGTGGTGATCGGCGAGGCCGCGCTGGCCGCGGGGATGATCATTGCTGCCGGGGCGACCGGCTCCAGCGACTTCCTCGCGGTCCGGGCCGGGCTGGAAGCAGTCCCGCTGCGTCATTTCGTCATCGCGCTCGCGTTCGTCGGTTTCGGCATCAAGGCCGGCGTCCTCGTACTGCACGTGTGGCTGCCCCTGGCTCACCCGGTAGCCCCGGCCGCGGCCAGCGCGGTGCTCTCGGGAACGATCATCGTCACGGGCCTCGTCGGCTGGCTGCGCATCCTGCCGGTCGGCGAATGGGCGCTCCCGGGCTGGGGCGCCGCGTGCATCGGCCTCGGGCTGGCCGCGGCATTCTACGGCGCGATCGTCGGCATGGACCAGCGACGGCCGAAAGTCGTGCTGGCCTACTCGAGCATCAGCCAGATGGGGATCATGACCGCGGGGGTCGGCATGCTGCTGATGGAGCCTGCGCTGGCGCCCGCCCTGCGCGTGGCCATCGCGTTTTTCGCCCTGCATCACGGCCTCGCGAAGTGCTCGCTGTTCCTTGGCGCCGGCCTCGCCAACAGCGTCGTGCATGCGCGGGCACGACGCTGGCTGGTCACCGGCCTCGCGCTGCCCTCGCTGGCGCTGGCGGGCGCGCCGTTCACCAGCGGCATGGTCGTGAAATCCGCCATCGTCGCCGCCGAGGCGCAGTTGCCGCCGCCATGGGCGAGCGCGTTGTTCTATCTCCTGCCGCTGACGTCGGTGGCGACCGCGCTGCTCATGGCCCGATTCCTGGTCCTGGTGCGCGGGCTGCCCGCCGGTACGCGTCCGCGGGCATCGGCTGGGCCCTGGCTCGCGTGGTGCGCATCGCTGGCGCTGGTGCTGCTCCTACCCCTGTGGCTGGCGCCAACCGTCGGCTATGCCTGGGCTCCCCCGACCTTCGTCGACAGCGCATGGCCGCTGGGTCTCGCTCTCGCCGTGGCGCTGGTCGCGATCGGCCTGTGGCGCAGGGCAGGTCGACCGGCGCTGCCGGAAATCCCTGCGGGAGACCTGCTGCTGCCGGTGGAACGGCTGATGCTGCGTGCACAGCGTGCGCTGGCCGCGACCGCGGCGTCCGTTCGCCCGCTCGGCGAACGCGTCAAACGCGCAGGTGCCGCCGGGCGCAGGCGTGCCTGGGCATTGATCGAGGTATCGGGCTCGGCCGAAGCGCTGCTTGACCGGTGGCGCACGGCGCTGCTACTCGCGCTGGTTCTCGGCGCCGTCCTCGCCCTGCTGGCCCGCTAGCGGCGCCGAGCCCGCCTGTGCTTCTTCCCTGCTGCCCGGCATGCACGCGGAGCCGCGACCGCGGCGGAGCCGCTCAGTCATCCCCGGCCGCCACCGAGCGGAAATCCACGCCCAGCGAGCGCAGCTTGCGGTACAGGTGCGTGCGCTCCATGCCGACGCGCTTCGCGAGCTTGCCGACCTTGCCATCGCAGAGCACGAGCTGCTGCTGCAGGTAGGCGCGCTCGAACTGCTCGCGCGCCTCGCGCAGCGGCAGCGACAGCAGGTCCTGCTTGACCAGCGGCTCGTCGGCGCGCGCGCCGGCCGAAACTTCGCGCTCGACCTCGTCGAGCGTCACTTCCTCGCCGGTCCCCGTCATCAGCAGCCGCCGCACGAGGTTTTTCAGCTCGCGCACGTTGTCCGGCCACGGGTAGTTGCGCAAGCGGTTCTGCGCCGCGACGCTGAAACGCCGGAACGGCAGGCTCTCGGCGTCGACCAGCTTGTCGACGTAGTAACTCAGCAGTTCCGGCACGTCCTCGGAGTACTCGCGCAACGGCGGCACCCGCAGCTGCAGGACGTTCAGGTTGGCCAGCAGCTCGCGACGCAGCTCGCCCGCTTCCACGGCGGACTCGTAGTCGGCGCTGACACTCGCCAGCACGCGCGCCTGCAGCTCGACCGGCTGGTGGCCGCCCTTGCGCACGAAGCGACCCTGCTCGAGCACGCCGATGATCAGCTTCTGCGCGTACTCGGACAGGTCGGTCAGTTCCTCGATGATCAGCGTGCCGTTCGCCGCGCGCTCGAAATACCCCGGCTGAACGCTGCCGCCCTCCTCGCTGCCAAGCAGCTGTTCCTCGGCGTTCGAGTCGGTCAGAGAGGCCGCGAGCAGCGTCACGAGCTCGCCGTCCGCGCGCTTGCTCATCGCGTGGATGTAGCGTGCGAAAGCGCCGCGGCCGGTGCCGGGCTCGCCCGACAGCAGCACCGCCGAGTCGTGGCCGGCGTATTGCTGCACGGTTTCGCGCAGTCCCTTCATGAGCTGGCTGCGGCCTACCGGTGCCAGCAGCGACGGCAGCAGGTTGCGCGACGAGCCGGCGCGGCGGCGCGCTTCCTCGAGCGCGCGCTCGACCGTGCGCAGCAGCTTCGCGATCGACAGCGGCTTTTCGACGAAGTCGAAGGCGCCGAGCCGCGTCGCTTCGACCGCCGTGTCCACCGTGCCATGCCCGGACATGATGACGACGGGGCAGTCGAGCGAACCCTGCTCCGACCACTCGCGCAGCAGGCTGATGCCGTCGGTATCCGGCATCCAGATGTCGAGCAGCACGAGGTCGTGGCCGCCTGCGGCACGCGCCTCGCGCGCCGCCGCGGCGTCGCGCGCCGCCGTGACCCTGTAGCCCTCGTCGGTCAGGATCTCCGATATCAGCGCCCGGATGTCCGCCTCGTCGTCGACGACCAGCACGTGTGCAGTGCTCATGCTCTTTCCCTCCGTTTCTCCCCGCGTCCCGGCATTCTCGCGATGATGGCTTCGCGTGCCGCTTCGGACACCGGCAGGCGGATGCGGATGACCGCGCCGCCGTCCTCGCCGTTTTCCGCCTCGATGATTCCCGCGTGCTCCTCGACCAGCTTCTTGACGATGGCCAGCCCGAGCCCGGTGCCCTTAGGTTTTGTCGTTACGTACGGATCGAAGACCTGGCTCAGCGCCACCGCGTTGAAGCCGGGCCCGTTGTCCGCGACCGTGATCTCGGCCACGTCGGTATCGAGGTAGCGTGCCCTCTGCACGTGCACGTCGATGCGGCCGCCGGCCGTGCCGTCCAGCGCCTCGACGGCGTTGCGCAGCAGGTTGTGCAGCATCTGGCGGACCCGGCCCTGATCCGCCTCGATCTCCGGCAGCCCGGGTTCCGTTTCGAGCCCGAGCTCGATGCCGCCGGTCTCCTGGCTGCGGTACAGGTCGACGACCTCGTGCGCGAGGCGCGCGAGGTCGAAATGATTGATATCCAGGTCCGGCGCACGCGCGTACTCGGAAAACGCGTTCACCATCTCCTTCATCGCCTCGACCTGCTGCACGATCGTGTGCGTCGCGCGGTCCAGGATCTGCGCCTCGTCCGCCGGCATCGAGCGCAGGTACTTGCGCCGCAGCCGCTCGGCCGACAGCTGGATCGGCGTCAGCGGGTTCTTGATCTCGTGCGCGAGCCGGCGCGCCACCTCGCCCCAGGCCGCGTCGCGCTGCGCCTGCAGCAGCGCCGTGATGTCGTCGAAGACGACGACGAAGCCCGGGTCGTGATCCTCGTCGCCCGGCAGCGTCGTGCAGGCGCAGGTCAGCACCCGCCGGCCAACCTCGCCGCGCAGCACGATCTGCTCGCGCCACTCGCGGTCGCCGGCGTCGAGATGCACCCGCGCGACGTCGACGAACTGTTCGAGCAGCGGCGCGTCCTTCGCGACCTCGGGCAGGTATTCGCCGACCCGGTTCTCGAGATCGACGTTCAGGATCGCGCCGGCGGCCTGGTTGGCGGTGCGGATGCGCAGGTCGGACTCGAGCGACACGACGCCGGTCGACAGGCGCGCGAGAATGACTTCGAGGTTCGCGCGCTCGGCCTCGACCAGCGCCTGGCTCAGGCTTGCCTGCCGGCGCGCCGTCGACAGCCGCTGCGTCATGTCGTTGAACGAGCTGATCAGGAAGCCGATCTCGTCGCGCGACGGCGCCGGCAGGCGCATGTCGAAATCGCCCTTCGCAACTGCGCGGGTACCGGCCACCAGGTCCTGGATCGGCGCCACCATGCGGCGCGTCAGCACGAAGGCGCCGTAGATCGACGCGAGCAGCGACAGCAGCAGCACGACCGACAGCGTCATCGTGAACGTGCGCTTCAGCGGCTCGCGCAGGTACTCGGCGAGCTTGTAGTCGCTGTAGGACGAGTCCACGCTGTCGGCCATGCGGCTGATGCGCTCGGGAACCGGGAAGCGCGCCTGCAGGAGCCCGGCCAGTTCCGGCCGGTTGCGGCTGCCCATCGGCACGGCAGTGCGGATCTCGTAGCGGCCCTCCTGCAGCGGGAACAGCCGCACGTAGGGCCGCGCCTGCTGGATCTGCAACAGCACTTCGTCGCTCGGCGCCTCCGGCACCGCCCCGGCGGCGAGGTCCGAACTGGTCGCGATGATCTGCCGGCTGCGCCCGTACAGAGTGATCTCGCTGGCGCCGGCCTGGCGGCGCAGGTTCGACAGCTCGAAGATGATCTGGCCGTAGCTCACCTGTTCGAGGTGCTCGGCGATCGCCGTCGTCGACTGCAGGTGCTCGCGCATCTGCAGTTCGAGCGCGGCACGCGACAGCGCGAGCGCGTCGTCCAGGCCGGCCTCGACGTCGACGTTGAACCAGGTGTCGATGCCGCGGTTGATGAACTGCATCGAAAAATAGAAGACGACCAGCAGCGGCACGACGGCCAGGCCGACGAACATGCCGACCATGCGCGCCTTCAGCTTCGAGCCCGGCACGTGCGTGCGGTACTCGCGAAACAGTCGGGCGAGGTTGCCGACGAACAGCGCGAACAGCACCAGCACGCCGGCGACGTTGATCAGCAGGATGTAGACGTAGAGCCGGTCGAACTCCTGCGAGTCCTGCGCCGTGCGCGACAGCAGGAACAGGGCGACCAGCGTCAGCGCGACGCCGAGCGCGCCGAGCGTGCCGTACAACAGTCGCTTCAGCGGTCGAGTCGCCATTCGAACCAGTCGCTCCGCAATTGCCACTGATCGCGCCAGAAAAACAGGATGCGCAGCGGCGCCGGGTACTGCTGCGTGCTGAGCAGTGCCTGCAGGCGCATGCGATAGCGCGCGTCCGCCTCGAGGATGGAGTCGTCGACGACCGGCAGGCTCTCGATCCGGCCGAGGCTGTTCAGCGCCGCGTACAGCGTGGCGAACGAATCCTGGTCGGCGCTGTTCAGGTTGCGCACGATGTAGCGCTGCGACAGCGGGCGGTATTCGAGTTCGTAGCGGACGTCGAGCTCCGCGTCCACGGCGTCCGGCATGAAGCGGCGCATGCGAATGACTTCGAGCCGGAGCTCGATGATCAGCGGCACGCCGCTGTTCAGCGCGGCCAGCGCCTCGTCGGACAGCACCAGCTGCAGCCGCGCGTCGAGCACCTGCACGCCGTCGACCAGCCGCGTGTCCGCCGAGCGCACGTTGAAGTACCCCTGCCGCTCGCGGTTGTCCTGTGCCAGCGCCGCGGCCCCGAGCGCGACGAGCAGCGCCAGCGCGGCGGCGATGCGGAATGTCGGCGATGCGGTCATGAGCGCGTGTCGGACACCTTGCCGAGGCAGGCGAAATAGAAGCCGTCGAGGCTGCGGGTTCCAGGCAACACTTGCCACCCGCAGGCCTTGCGCTCCATTAGATCGCGGATGTTGTTATCTGGCAACAAGTGCTCTTCGCGGGCGTCGCCGGTACGCGCCAGGAAGGCGCTCGTCACGCCGTCGTTCTCGTCTGCGAACACCGAGCAGGTCACGTACAGCAGCCGCCCGCCCGGCGCGAGCAGCGGCCACAGCGCGTCCAGCATCGCCGCCTGGCGCGCCGCGAGCGCCGCGATGTCCGTGTCGCGCCGCAGCAGGCGGATGTCGGGGTGCCGGCGGATCACGCCGCTCGCCGAGCACGGGGCATCGACCAGTACCCGGTCGAACGGCCGGCCGTCCCACCAGTCCCCCGGCGTGGATGCGTCACCGTGCAGAACGGTCGCACGGCCGCCGGTGCGCGCGA
>CALALV010000095.1 GCA_937925605.1 uncultured Woeseia sp. | reverse complement strand
CAGGCCGCCGGCGGCCGCGGGCGCGTCGGCCGACGGGGCGGCGAGCGGCGGGCTCTGGAACATCGCGCTATTCCGGGCTGCGGATAGCGAGGTTATCGTCCGCCGGCGGAAAAGCTTGATCCGGATACAAAAAAGCCGGGGCGAGCCCCGGCTTTCCTGGTATTGCGGTCGTCCTGCGGCTACTCGTCGCCGTCGGACCCCGCGGCCGCGGCCGGCTTGTCCACCAGCTGCACGATCGCCATCGGCGCGGCGTCGCCGGGACGCGGGCCGGTCTTGAGGATCCGCAGGTAGCCGCCCGGGCGCTCCTTGAAGCGCGGGCCGAGATCGGTGAACAGCTTGCCGACGGCTTCCTTGTCGCGCAGGCGGTCGAAGGCCAGCCGCCGGTTGGCGACGCCGTCTTCCTTCGCCAGCGTGATCAGCGGCTCCACGACGCGGCGCAGTTCCTTGGCCTTCGGCAGCGTCGTCGAGATCTGCTCGTGACGCAGCAGCGACGCGGCCATGTTGCGGAACATGGCCTTGCGGTGAGAGCTGTTGCGGCCGAGCTTGCGGCCGGATTTTCTGTGACGCATGGTCGTAAACCTTAAAGTCTCTTCGGGTCAGGCGTCGCGCCTGTCCCTGTGAATTACATCGCCAGTTCGTGTTCCGGGCGCAGGCTCGGCGGCGGCCAGTTCTCGAGGCGCATGCCGAGGCCGAGGCCGTGCCCTTCCAGCACTTCCTTGATCTCGGTCAGCGACTTCTTGCCGAGGTTCGGCGTGCGCAGCAGCTCCACTTCGGTGCGCTGCACCAGGTCGCCGATGTACATGATGTTCTCGGCCTTCAGGCAGTTCGCCGAACGCACCGTCAGCTCCAGCTCGTCGACCGGCCGCAGCAGGATCGGGTCGACCTGGTTCTCGGCGGCGGCGCCGGTGCCCTCTTCCTGCCCCTGCAGGTCGACGAACACGGACAGCTGGTCCTTGAGGATCGAGCCCGCGCGGCGGATCGCCTCTTCCGGGTCGATCGTGCCGTTGGTCTCGATGTCGATGATCAGCTTGTCGAGGTCGGTACGCTGTTCCACGCGCGCGGCCTCCACGTCGTAAGTGACGCGGTGCACCGGGCTGAACGAGGCGTCCAGCATCAGCCGGCCGATCGGGCCCGCCTGCTCCTCGAAGGTCGGCCGCTGCGTCGCCGGGCGGTAGCCGCGGCCGCGCTCGACCTTGAGCAGCATGTTCAGCTCGCCGGCCTTGGTCAGGTTGGCGATGACGAGGTCGGGGTTCATGATCTCGACGTCGTGGTCGAGCTGGATGTCGCCCGCCGTGACGGCGCCCGGGCCCTTCTTGGACAGGCGCAGCTCGGCGTGGTCGCGGTTGTGCATCTGCACGGCAACCTGCTTCAGGTTCAGCAGGATGTCGACGACGTCTTCCTGCACGCCCTCGATGCTGGTGTACTCGTGCAGCACGCCCTCGATTTCCGCCTCGACGATCGCGGCGCCCGGCATCGACGACAGCAGGATGCGGCGCAGCGCGTTGCCGAGGGTATGACCATAGCCGCGCTCGAACGGCTCGATGGTCACCTTGGCGTGCAGATCGTCCACCGGCGTGACCTTGACGACGCGCGGCTTCAGAAATTCGTTAACAGATCCCTGCATGGGTTCACACTCCAGGTTATTTCGAGTACAGCTCGACGACGAGGTTTTCGTTGATGTCCGGCAAGATGTCTTCCCGGTCCGGCAACGACTTCAGCGTGCCCGCCATCTTCTTGGCATCCACTTCGACCCACTCGGGCAGGCCTACCTGGCCGGCGATCTCGATCGCGTTCTGGATGCGCAGTTGCTTCTTCGCCTTTTCGCGGACCGCGACGGTGTCGCCGGCGGCCAGCTGCAGCGAAGGAATGTTCACGGCCTTGCCGTTGACCTCGATGCTCTTGTGGCTGACGAGCTGGCGCGCTTCGGCGCGGGTCGTCGCGAAGCCCATCCGGTAAACGACGTTGTCGAGACGGCCTTCCAGCAGGCGCAGCAGGTTCTCACCCGTCGAGCCTTTCAGCTGGGCGGCCTTCTTGTAGTAGTTGCGGAACTGCCGCTCGAGCACGCCGTACATGCGGCGCAGCTTCTGCTTCTCGCGCAGCTGCATGCCGTAGTCCGACAGGCGCGGGCGCCGCTGCGGGGCGCCGCCCGGCGGCACCTCGAGCTTGCACTTCGACTCGAGCGGTCGTACGCCGCTCTTCAGGAACAGGTCCGTCCCCTCGCGGCGGGACAGCTTGCACTTTGGTCCGAGATATCTTGCCATTGGATCCTCGCCTCTATACGCGGCGTTTTTTCGGCGGACGGCAGCCGTTGTGCGGAATCGGCGTCACGTCCTCGATGTGCTGAATGCGGAAACCGAGCGCGTTCAGTGCACGCACCGCGGACTCGCGGCCCGGGCCCGGCCCGCGCACGCGTACGTCCACGTTCTTCACGCCGAACTCCAGCGCGGCGCGCCCGGCCTTCTCCGAGGCGACCTGCGCGGCAAAGGGCGTCGACTTGCGCGAACCGCGGAAGCCGCAGCCGCCGGCCGTGGCCCACGACAGCGCGTTGCCCTGGCGATCGGTGATCGTGATGATCGTGTTGTTGAAGGACGCGTGGATGTGGGCGATCGCGTCGACCACATGCTTCTTGACCTTCTTGCGTACTTTGGTTTCTGCCATGTCTCTAGCTGCTCTTCTCTTACCGCTGCCGGTGCTGCATCGACGTCAGTGATGCCGGCCGCGATGTAAATGATTAACGCTTGATCGGCCGCCGCGGTCCCTTGCGGGTCCGAGCGTTGGTCCGCGTACGCTGTCCGCGCACCGGCAGGCCGCGCCGGTGACGGATGCCGCGGTAGCAGCCGAGATCCATCAAGCGCTTGATATTCATCGAAGTTTCGCGACGAAGATCGCCCTCGACCTCGAACTGGGCGACGGCGTTGCGGATCTTCGCCACCTCCGGCTCCGCGAGGTCCTTGACCGGCGTCTCCGGCGCGACGCCTGCGACGCCGCAGATCTGCCGCGCGCGCGTCCGTCCAATGCCGTAGATCGACGTCAGTGCGATCACGACATGCTTGTTCAACGGGATGTTGATGCCTGCTATACGAGCCACTTGAGATACCTTCCGTTTAGCCCTGACGCTGTTTGTGACGGGCGTCCGTGCAGATCACGCGGACCACGCCGTTACGGCGAATGATCTTGCAGTTCCTGCACATTTTCTTGACCGATGCTCTGACTTTCATGAGCTTGCTCCGCTATCGCGCTGACCGGGTCAGCGTACCGTGCCGCTGCGGCCGTAATTCCGCAGGTTGGCCTTCTGCATCATGCCTTCGTACTGGTGGCTCATCGCGTGAGCCTGCAGCTGCGACATGAAGTCCATCGTGACGACGACAAGGATCAGCAGCGAGGTACCGCCGAAGTTGAACGGGATGCTCGGGTAGAACATCCGGAACACTTCCGGCAGCAGGCACACGCCGGCGACGTAGATCGCGCCCCAGAACGTGAGGCGCGTCAGCACCTTGTCGATGTAGTCGGCTGTCTGCGCACCCGGCCGGATACCCGGCACGAACGCGCCTGATCGCTTCAGGTTGTCCGCGGTGTCTCGCGAGTTGAAGACCAGCGCGGTGTAGAAGAAGCAGAAAAAGATGATCATCGCGCCGTACAGCAGCACGTAGACCGGCTGTCCGGGCCCCAGGTTCGCGCCCAGCGTCTGCAGCGCCTGCTGCGCGGCGTTCGGCTCGGCTGCCTGGCCGAAGAACTGCGCGATCGTCGCCGGGAACAGCAGGATCGACGAGGCGAAGATAGGCGGGATCACGCCCGACATGTTGATCTTGAACGGCAGGTGCGTCGACTGTGCCGCGTACATGCGCCTGCCCTGTTGCCGGCGCGCATAGTTGACGGTGATGCGCCGCTGCGCCCGTTCCATGTAGACGACGAACACGGTGACCGCGATGCCGCCGAGCAGCAGCAGGATCGCCGTCGCCGACGACATCTCGCCGTTGCGTACCAGCTCCGCCGTGCCCGCGACCGCGGCCGGCAGGCCGGCGACGATTCCGGCGAGAATGATCATCGAGATGCCGTTGCCGACGCCCCGCTCGGTGATCTGCTCGCCGAGCCACATCAGGAACATCGTGCCGGTCACCAGCGTGATGCAGGCGGTGATCAGGAAGCCCGGGCCCGGGTTCACGACCACGCCCGGCTGGCTCTGCAGCCAGCTCGCGGCAGCGACCGACTGGAACAGCGACAGCAGCACGGTGCCGTAGCGCGTGTACTGCGTGATCTGGCGCCGGCCCGACTCGCCCTCTTTGCGCAGCTGCTGCAGGCTCGGCAGGATCATGCTGGCCATCTGCATGATGATCGATGCCGAGATGTACGGCATGATGCCGAGCGCGAAAATGCCGAAGCGCGCCAGGGCGCCGCCCGAGAACAGGTTGAACAGCGCCAGCATGTTGCCGGCCTGCTGGTCGAAGAAGTTCGCGAGCGCAGCCGGGTCCACGCCCGGCACCGGTATGAAGGTGCCAGCGCGGAACACGATCAGCGCGCCGATCAGGAAGCCGATGCGAGCCTTGAGCTCGCCCAGCCTGCTGGCCGCCTTTGCTGCGTCTGCCGGATTGGTTCCTGGCTTTTTCGCCATTGCCTTGACTAGCCGTCCTTACGCTTCGATGCTGCCGCCCGCGGCTTCGATTGCCGCGCGCGCGCCCCTGGTCACGGCCAGGCCCTTGAGCTTGACCGCTTTCTTCAGTTCGCCGGACAGGATCACCTTGACCTTGGAGACCCGCGCCGGCACGAGGTGCGCCTTCTTCAGCACGTCGATGTCGACGACGTCGGCGTCGACGAGGCCGAGCTCGAACAGGCGCAGTTCGGCCGTGTTCTTCGCCATCTGCGAGCGGAAGCCGACCTTCGGCAGCCGGCGCTGCAGCGGCATCTGGCCGCCCTCGAAGCCGACCTTCGTGTAGCCGCCGGAACGCGCGTGCTGGCCCTTCTGGCCGCGGCCGCAGGTCTTGCCCTGGCCCGCGGAGTGGCCACGGCCGACGCGCTTGCCGGCCGGCTTGGCGCCCTTGCCGGGCGAGAGTTCGTTCAGGCGCATGTCACACTTCCTCAACTTGAACGAGGTACGAAACCTTGTTGATCATTCCGCGGTTTTCCGGCGTGTCCTCGACGGTCACGCTCTGGCGGATCTTGCGCAGGCCGAGGCCCGCGATGCAGGCCTTGTGGTTCTTCAACCGGCCGTGGCGGCTCTTCAAGAGAGTCACTTTGAGCTGCTTGGACTTCGCCATCGTTCCTTACCGTTGTTCCCGGGATACCCGGCCCTCAGGCCAGGATCTCCTTGATCTTCTTGCCGCGCTTGGCCGCGATCGAGCGCGGCGAGTGAATGCCCTTCAGCGCCGCGATGGTCGCGCGCACGACGTTGATCGGGTTGCGCGAGCCATAGCTCTTGGCGAGCACGTTGCGCACGCCGGCGCACTCGAACACGGCACGCATCGCGCCGCCGGCGATGACGCCGGTACCGTCTGACGCGGGCTGCATGTAGACCTTGGTCGCGCCGTGGCGGCCCTTGATCGCGTACTGCAGCGTGTCGTTGTTCAGGTTCACCTTGACCAGGTTCTTGCGCGCCGCCTGCATCGCCTTCTGGATGGCGACCGGCACCTCGCGCGCCTTGCCGTAGCCGAAACCGACCCGGCCGGCGCCGTCGCCGACGACGGTCAGCGCGGTGAAACCGAACTGGCGGCCGCCCTTGACCACCTTGGCCACGCGGTTGACGGTGACCAGCTTTTCGAGCAGGTCGTCAGCACTCTGGTTTTGATCGTTTCTTGCCATTTCCAAGTCCCGGCTCGCCCACGGGGGCTAACCCATTAGCGTGAATCCTAGAATTTCAGTCCGGCTTCGCGGGCCGCATCGGCCAGCGCCTTGACGCGGCCGTGGTAACGGAACCCGGAGCGATCGAAGGCGACCGTGTCTATGCCTGCGGCCTTCGCCTTTTCCGCGATGCGTGCGCCGACGATGGCAGCGGCCTCGATGTTGCCGGTGCTCTTCGTGTTCTTGCGCACGTCCTGCTCGACGGTCGACGCGGCCGCAAGGACCTTGCCGCCGTCCGGTGCCACCACCTGCGCGTAGATGTGCCGCGGCGTGCGATGCACGGTCAGGCGGTTGACCCTGAGCTCCGCGATACGCGCGCGCGCCTTGCGGGCACGGCGCTGGCGGTTCTGCTTCTTGTCCAGTTTCATGACGTTCTCGTCCGTTGTCTCGATAAGCCCTTACGGCCTTACTTCTTCTTCGCTTCCTTCATCACCACGCGCTCACCGGCGTAGCGGACACCCTTGCCCTTGTAGGGCTCGGGCGGACGGAAGCGACGGATCTCGGCGGCCACCTGGCCGACCTGCTGCTTGTCCGCGCCCCTGACGACGATTTCCGTCTGGCTCGGGGTCTCGATCGTGATGCCCTCGGGCACCGGGTACTCGACCGGGTGCGAGAAACCGAGCGTCAGGTTCAGCTTCTTGCCCTGCGCCTGCGCGCGGTAGCCGACGCCTACCAGCTCGAGCTTCTTCTCGAAGCCCTCGGAGACGCCCTGCGCCATGTTCGCGAGCAGCGCGCGGGTCGTGCCCGACATCGCGGCCGAGAAACGCGAACCCGAGCGCGCGGCGACGGACAGCATGTTGTCCTCGCTCTTGAGCGTCACTTCCGGGTTCAGCTCCATCGACAGCGTGCCCTTCGCGCCCTTCAGCGTGACCTGCAGCCCGCTCTGGCTGAACTCCACGCCCTTCGGCAGCTCGACGGGGTATTTAGCAATTCTGGACATAGTCGTAACTCGTTAGTTCGCGGCCCGCGTCATCAGCTGACGACGCACAGCACCTCGCCACCGATACCCTTCTCGCGCGCCTCGCGGTCGCTCATGACGCCGGCCGAGGTCGACACGATGGCGACGCCCAGGCCGCCCAGCACCTTCGGCAGGTCTTCCTTGCCGCGGTAGATGCGCAGGCCGGGCTTGCTGACGCGCTTGATGCGCTCGATGACCGGCGAGCCCTCGAAGTACTTCAGCTCGATGATCAGCGTCGCGCTCGCGCCCTTGCCCTCGGCGTTGAAGTCGAGGATGTAACCCTCGTCCTTCAGCACCTTGGCGATGGCGATCTTCGCCTTCGACGCCGGCATCGACACGCTGGTCTTGCGCGCATGCTGGCCGTTGCGGATGCGCGTCAGCATGTCGGAAATGGGATCAGTCATACTCATCGTCGTTACTCCGCCTACCAGCTCGCCTTCGTCAGGCCCGGAATCTCGCCCTTCATGGCAGCCTCGCGCAGCTTGTTGCGGCCCAGGCCGAACTTGCGGTAGACGCCGTGCGGGCGGCCCGTGATCGAGCAGCGGTTACGCATGCGCGTCGGGCTGGAATCGCGCGGCAGCGCATTCAGCTTCGCCTGCGCGGCCGCCTTCTCCTCGTCGCCGGTCTGCGGGCTGCGAATGACTTCCTTCAGCGCCGCACGCTTCTTTGCGTACTGCTGTACCAGCTTCGCGCGCTTCAGCTCGCGCTCGATCATCGACTTCTTAGCCATAGTCAGTCTGTCTCTTATTTCTTGAACGGGAAGTTGAACGCTTCGAGCAGCGCCTTGCCTTCCGCCGGGTTGCGCGCGGTCGTGGAGATCGTGATGTCCATGCCGCGGATCGCGTCCACCTGGTCGTAGTTGATTTCCGGGAAAATGATCTGCTCGCCGACGCCCATCGAGTAGTTGCCCTGGCGATCGAACGACTTCGGGTTCAGGCCCCGGAAGTCGCGGATACGCGGGATCGCGATGTTCACGAGCCGGTCGAGGAACTCGTACATGCGCTCGCGTCGCAGAGTCACCTTGCAGCCGATCGGGTAGCCGTCACGGATCTTGAAGCCCGCGACGGACTTGCGGGCAAGCGTCTTGACCGGCTTCTGGCCCGAGATCATCTCCATGTCGCGCATGGCGTTCTCGAGGATCTTCTTGTCGGCCACGGCCTCGCCTACGCCCATGTTCAGCGTAATCTTCGTGATGCGCGGCACCTCCATCACGTTCTGGAGACCCAGCTTCTCCTGGATCCGTCCGCGCAGCTCTGCGTTGTACTGTTCCTGCAATCTGGCCATTTCTTTAACTCACCGGGCAGCCCGCTCACGCGTGTACTGCCTGAAACTGTCTCCTGGGCTCACTCAGATATCGACGGGCTCGCCGCTCTGCCGAAAGATCCGTTCCTTGCTGCCGTCCTTGTTGACCCGGATACCGACGCGCTCGCCCTTCTTGCTCTTCGGGTTGAAGACCTGGACGTTCGAGATGTCGACGGGCATCGCGCGGTCCACGATGCCGCCCTCCACGCCCATGTTCGGGTTCGCCTTCTGGTGCTTCTTCGCGATGTTGATGCCCTCGACGAGCACCCGGCCGTCCTGCAATACCTGCAGGACGGTGCCGCGGCGGCCCTTGTCCTTGCCGGTGGTCACGACGACCTCGTCGCCCTTCCTGATCTTGTTCATAGCTTTCCGACCTTCGTCCTTCGCTTACAGCACTTCCGGTGCGAGCGAGATGATCTTCATGAACTGGTTCGTGCGCAGCTCGCGCGTCACGGGCCCGAAGATACGGGTGCCGATCGGCTCGAGGCGGTTGTTCAGCAGCACGGCGGCGTTGCCGTCGAAGCGGATCAGCGAACCGTCCTTGCGCCGCACGCCCTTGCGGGTCCGAACGACGACGGCGTTGTACACCTCGCCCTTCTTGACCTTGCCGCGCGGGATCGCGTCCTTGACGCTCACCTTGATGACGTCACCGACGGCCGCGTAGCGGCGCTTCGAACCACCCAGCACCTTGATGCACTGCACGCGCCGCGCACCCGAGTTGTCGGCGGCATCCAGGACTGTCTGCATCTGAATCATGGCTGCATTCCGTTATCTGTAATGTTGTTCCGTCGCGGCGCTCAGCTTTCGGCTGCGCGCTCGATGACGTTGACGACCTGCCATGCCTTGCGCTTCGACAGCGGCCGGCACTCGCTGATCATGACCCGGTCGCCTTCGCGGCAATCGTTGGTCTCGTCATGCGCGAGCACCTTCGTGGTCCGGCGCACGTACTTGCCGTAGGCCGGGTGCTTGATCGAGCGCTCGATCGCCACGGCGACCGTCTTGTCCATCTTGTTGCTGACGACGCGGCCGGTCACGGTGCGCTTGATCTTGCCTTCCGTCGTCTTCGCTGCTTCTTCACTCATTTCTCGTCACCTTTGCGCGCCATCTCGTTCATGACGGTCTTGATGCGCGCAATGTCCTTGCGAACGCGGCCGTGCTCGTGATTATGGTTGAGCTGGCCCGTGGCCTTCTGCATGCGCAGGTTGAACTGCTCGCGGCGCAGCGCCACGAGCTCTTCCTGCAGCTCGGCAATCGACTTTTCGCGTAACTCGCTGGCTTTCATCACATCACCGTCCGCGTCACGAAGGTGGTCGGGAACGGCAGCTTGGCCGCGGCCAGGCGGAACGCCTCGCGCGCCACCTCTTCCGACACGCCTTCCATCTCGTACAGGACTCGGCCCGGCTGGATCTGGCAGACCCAGTACTCGACGTTGCCCTTGCCCTTACCCTGGCGCACTTCGAGCGGCTTCTTCGTGATCGGTTTGTCCGGGAACACCCGGATCCAGATCTTGCCGCCGCGCTTGATGTGGCGCGTCATGGCACGACGACCCGCCTCGATCTGGCGCGCCGTCAGCCGGCCGCGTTCGGTCGCCTTCAGGCCGTACTGGCCGAACGACACGTCGCTGCCGCGCTGCGCCAGGCCGCGGTTGCGGCCCTTCATCTGCTTGCGAAACTTCGTTCTCTTGGGCTGTAACATTGTCTTTACGTCCTGGCTTTAGCGCCCGCCTGCGGCGGCTTCCTTCGCCTCTTCGGCCTGCGGTGCCGGCTCCGGCTTGTCGAAGACCTCACCCTTGAAGATCCATACCTTCACGCCGATCACGCCGTAGGTCGTGCGCGCCTCGGCGAAGCCGTAGTCGATGTCGGCACGCAGCGTGTGCAGCGGCACGCGACCCTCGCGGTACCACTCCGAGCGCGCGATCTCGGCGCCGTTCAGGCGACCGCCGACCTTGACCTTGATGCCCTCGGCGCCGACGCGCATCGTGTTCGTCACGGCGCGCTTCATGGCGCGACGGAACATCACGCGGCGCTCCAGCTGCTGCGCGATGCCCTCGGCGACCAGCTGGGCGTCGAGCTCCGGCTTGCGCACCTCGTTGATGTTGATGCGCACGTCGTTGATGTGCATGCCGACCATCTTGGCGACTTCGGCACGCAGCTTCTCGATGTCTTCGCCCTTCTTGCCGATCACGATGCCCGGGCGCGCGGTGAAGATGGTGATGTTCGCCTTCTTCGCCGGCCGTTCGATCGTGATCCGGCTGACGGACGCGTCCTTCAGCTTCGTCTTGATGAACTCGCGCAGCTGGTGGTCCGTGCGGACGTACTCGGGGAACGTCTGCGAGTCGGCATACCACTTGGACGACCAGTCCTTGACGATGCCGAGCCGGATACCTGTCGGATGTACTTTCTGACCCATAAGTCTCTCGCTTCTTCCCGCTTACTCGTCGCCGACGCGAATCGTGATGTGGCTGTTGCGCTTGATGATGCGCGCGCCACGCCCCTTCGCGCGGGCGCGGTAGCGGCGGAACGTCGGCGCCTCGTTGACCTCGATCGTCGCGATCTTGAGCTCGTCGATGTCCGCGCCGTGGTTGTGCTCGGCGTTGGCGATAGCCGACTCCAGCACCTTCTTGACGATTCGCGCCGCTTTCTTCGGCGTGAACGTCAGGGTGCGGAGCGCCTCATCCACGCTCTTGCCGCGAATCTCGTCCGCCATCAGGCGGCACTTCTGCGGCGAAATGCGCGCGTAACGTAATGTCGCTGCAACTTGCATGTCCGTTGGTCCTTACGTCTTGCGGTCGCCGGAGTGACCCTTGAAAGTCCGCGTCACGGCGAACTCGCCCAGCTTGTGGCCCACCATGTTCTCCGAGATCAGGATCGGCACGTGCTGACGACCGTTGTGCACGGCTATCGTCAGGCCGACCATGTCCGGCAGCACCATCGAGCGGCGCGACCAGGTCTTGATCGGGCGCCGGTCGTTCTTCGCGGCGGCCGCGGTGACTTTCTTGGCCAGATGCGTATCGACGAACGGCCCCTTGCGTACTGAACGTGGCATTGCCTGTCAGCTCCTCAACTGCTTATTTCTTGCGCTTGCGGCGACGGACGATCATGCCGTCCGTGCGCTTGTTCGCGCGCGTCTTGTAGCCCTTCGTCGGCCGGCCCCAGGGGCTGACCGGATGCCGGCCGCCCGAGGTCTTGCCCTCGCCGCCGCCGTGCGGATGGTCTACCGGGTTCATCGCGACGCCGCGGACCGTCGGCCGCACGCCGCGCCAGCGCTTGGCACCGGCCTTGCCGAGCTTGCGCAGGTTGTGCTCGCCGTGGCCGACCTCGCCCACCGTCGCCCGGCAGTCGACGTGCACGCGGCGCATCTCGCCGGAGCGCAGGCGCAGCGTCGCGTAGATGCCCTCGCGGGCCGCAAGCTGGGCGCTGGCGCCGGCCGAGCGGGCCAGCTGGCCGCCCTTGCCGGGCTTCATCTCGACGTTGTGCACCGTCGTACCGACCGGGATGCTCTTCAGCGGCAGCGCGTTGCCCGGCTTGATCGGGGCTTCCTCGCCGCTGATCACCGGGTCGCCGGCCACGATGCCCTTCGGCGCCAGGATGTAGCGACGCTCGCCGTCGGCGTACTTGATCAGCGCGAGATGCGCGGAACGGTTCGGGTCGTACTCGAGCCGCTCGACCGTGCCCGGCACGCCGTCCTTGTTGCGCCGGAAGTCGACGATGCGGTACCGCTGCTTGTGGCCGCCGCCCTGGTGCCGGACCGTGATCCGGCCGTAGTTGTTGCGGCCGCCGGACTTCGACTTTTTGTCCAGCAACGCGCTGACCGGCTTGCCCTTGTGCAGCTCCGGCGTCTTGACCGCGACCTGGAAACGGCGCCCGGCGGAAGTCGGTTTCGATTTCTGTAATGGCATGGCTATCTACCGTCTGTGTGCGCGGCGCTTACTCGACGCCCATGAAGTCCAGCTGGCTGCCTTCCGCCAGCGTGACGTAGGCCTTCTTCCAGCTCGCGCGGCGGCCGGAGTGCAGGCCGTGGCGCTTGATCTTGCCGCGGACGTTGACCACGGAGACGCGCTCGACCTGGACCTCGAACAGCAGTTCGACGGCCTTCTTGACCTCGCTCTTGGTCGCGTCCGGACGGACCCGGAACACCACCTGGTTGTTTTCCTCGGCGACGACGGTGCTCTTTTCCGAGAGGTGCGGCCCCTGGATGACCGTCATCAGCCGTTCCTGGTGTGCTGCCCGGCTCATGACAGGCGCTCCTCGATGAGTTTCAGCGCCGGCAGCGTGATCAGCACCTTCTCGAAGCGCATCAGCACCACCGGGTCGATCGACGACGCGTCGCAGATGCCGACGTCCGGCAGGTTGCGCGCCGACAGGAATACGTTCTCGTCGAAGGCCTCGTTCACGATCAGCACGTTGTCGACGTCGTGCTTCTTCAGGATCGCGACCATGTCCTTCGTCTTCGGCTTGTCGAGGCGGATCTCATCGGTCACGACCAGCCGGTCCTGGCGCACCAGCTCGGAGAACACCGAGCGCAGCGCGGCACGGTACATCTTGCGGTTCACCTTCTGGCTGAAGTCACGCGGCTTCGCGGCAAACGCGCGGCCGCCGCCTACCCAGATCGGGCTGCGGATCGTGCCGGCGCGGGCGCGGCCGGTGCCCTTCTGGCGCCACGGCTTTGCGCCGCCGCCGCGGACCGCGGAGCGATTCTTCTGTGCCTTCGTCCCGGCGCGCGCACCGGCCAGGAACGCGGTCACGACCTGGTGTACGAGCGGCTCGTTGAATTCGGCGCCGAACGCGGCGTCCGCCACGTCCACGGAGCCCGAACCCTGCATCTTCAGTTTCATCAGGCGGCCCCCTTGTTCCTGGCTTTGATCGCCGGGCGCACGATGACGCTGCCGCCCTTGTGACCCGGGACGGCGCCCCTGATCAGCAGCAGGTTGCGCTCGGCATCGACCCGCACGACCTCGAGGTTCTGCACGGTCGTACGCACGTTGCCCATGTGCCCGGACATCTTCTTGCCCTTGAACACGCGGCCCGGCGTCTGGTTCTGGCCGATGGAACCCGGCGCGCGGTGCGACAGCGAGTTGCCGTGCGTCGCGTCCTGGGTACGGAAGTTGTGGCGCTTGACGGTGCCGGCGAAGCCCTTGCCGATCGAGGTGCCAATGACGTCGACCTTCTGGCCGGCCTCGAACAGGTCGACCTTCAGCTCGCCGCCCGGCGCGAACTCGCCTTCCTCGCTGCCGTCGAGACGGAACTCGGTGACGACGTCGCCCGCCTCGACCTTCGCCGCGGCGAAGTGGCCGGCTTCCGGCTTCGTTACGCGCGATGCCTTGCGGCTGCCCGCGGTGACCTGGAGCGCGGCGTAGCCGTCCGTCTCCACGGATTTCACCTGGGTGATGCGGTTCGGTTGCGCCTCGATCACGGTGACGGGGATGGAAATTCCCTCGTCCGTGAAGACACGCGTCATGCCGCGCTTGCGGCCTACGAGACCCATTGTCATGTCTGAAACCTCGCGCCGACTTCGATTGGCCGGCGCCTCCAAATACGGTTTGTTCGTCTGTCTGCAGTACTGGCTTGGCGCCGACTTCGGTTGGCCGACGTTGCATTCACGTATCGTCTGAACACGCGAAAGGGCCAGCTGTCGCGCGAATCGTCCTGATTCGACTGCCCTGGAGCTGACCCTGGGTTCCGGCCGAGGCCGGCGGTCCGGGATTTGCCGAGAACGCCATCGTTATCCGGCGTTGCGGTGTGCCAGCACGGGGCCCTGAAGGGGTATCCCGTGCATTTGAAACCTGGCCGACTCCCGGGACGGCCCGGCTCAAACGAGCCCGCCATTATACCGACCTTCCTTGCCTTGGCAAGGAGTTTCGGGGGCGAGCTCGAGGCGATCCAAGTGTCTGAAATCGCCTGTTTTTTTGCCTAATTCAGCTTGATCTGTACGTCCACGCCAGCAGGCAGCTCGAGCTTCATCAGGGCATCCACGGTCTTGTCGGTAGGATCCATGATGTCCATGAGGCGCTTGTGGGTCCGGATCTCGTACTGGTCCCGCGCGTCCTTGTTGACGTGCGGCGAAATCAGGACCGTGTAGCGCTCCATCTTCATCGGCAGCGGGATCGGGCCTTTCACGGTCGCGCCGGTGCGCTTGGCCGTGTCCACGATCTCGCGGGCCGAGTTGTCGATGAGCCGATGGTCGAAAGCCTTCAGCCGGATGCGGATGTTCTGGTTCGTTGCCATAGTACTTACTCGATAATCTTCGCGACGACGCCGGCGCCGACGGTGCGGCCACCCTCGCGGATCGCGAAGCGCAGGCCGTCTTCCATCGCGATCGGCGCAATCAGGTCGACCGTCATCTGCACGTTGTCGCCCGGCATCACCATCTCGGTGCCCTCCGGCAGCTCCACCGCGCCCGTCACGTCCGTCGTCCGGAAGTAGAACTGCGGACGGTAGCCCTTGAAGAACGGCGTGTGACGGCCGCCCTCTTCCTTCGTCAGGATGTAGACCTCCGCCTCGAACTTCGTGTGCGGCGTGATCGAACCCGGCTTCGCCAGTACCTGGCCACGCTCGACTTCCTCGCGCTTCGTGCCGCGCAGCAGCACGCCCACGTTGTCGCCCGCCTGGCCCTGGTCCAGCAGCTTGCGGAACATCTCCACGCCCGTGCAGGTCGTCTTGCCCGTGTCGCGGATGCCGACGATCTCGATCTCGTCACCCACCTTCACCACGCCGCGCTCGATACGGCCCGTCACCACCGTGCCGCGGCCCGAAATCGAGAACACGTCCTCGATCGGCATCAGGAACGGCTGGTCCACCGCGCGCTCCG
>CALALV010000094.1 GCA_937925605.1 uncultured Woeseia sp. | reverse complement strand
ACCGGCAAGACGCTGCTCGCCCGCGCGATCGCCGGCGAGGCCAAGGTCCCGTTCTTCACGATTTCCGGTTCCGACTTCGTCGAAATGTTCGTCGGCGTCGGTGCCTCGCGCGTGCGCGACATGTTCGAGCAGGCGAAGAAGCAGGCGCCCTGCATCATCTTCATCGACGAGCTGGACGCCGTCGGCCGGCACCGCGGCGCGGGTCTCGGCGGCGGCCACGACGAGCGCGAACAGACGCTCAACCAGATGCTGGTCGAGATGGACGGCTTCGAGGGCAACGAGGGCATCATCGTCATCGCCGCCACGAACCGGCCCGACGTGCTCGACCCGGCACTGCTCCGGCCGGGCCGCTTCGATCGCCAGGTTGTCGTGCCGCTGCCGGATATCCGCGGCCGCGAGCTGATTCTCAAGGTGCACATGCGCAAGGTGCCGCTGGACGACGACGTCGATCCCGCGGTCATCGCGCGCGGCACGCCGGGCTTCTCCGGCGCCGATCTCGCCAATCTCGTGAACGAGGCCGCACTGTTCGCGGCGCGCGCCAACAAGCGCGTCGTCAGCATGGAGCAGTTCGAGATGGCGAAGGACAAGATCATGATGGGCACCGAGCGGCGCTCCATGGTCATGAGCGAGAAAGAGAAGCTCAACACTGCCTACCACGAGGCCGGCCACGCGATCGTCGGCTACTGCGTGCCGGACCACGATCCGGTCCACAAGGTCACGATCATCCCGCGCGGCCGGGCGCTCGGCGTCACGATGTACCTGCCCGAGGAAGACAAGTACAGCGTGTCCAAGGAGCGCCTCGAGAGCTCGATCTCGTCGCTGTTCGGCGGGCGGCTTGCCGAGGAAATGACACTCGGACCGAACGGCGTCACGACCGGCGCCTCGAACGACATCGAGCGCGCGACCGAAATCGCCCGCAACATGGTCACCAAGTGGGGCCTGTCGGAGAAGCTCGGCCCGCTGACCTACAGCGAGGACGACGGCGAGGTGTTCCTCGGCCGCTCGGTGACGCAGCACAAGCAGGTGTCCGACGTGACGGTGCACACGATCGACGAGGAAGTCCGCGCGATCATCGACCGCAACTACGACCGTGCCCGGCGCATCCTCAAGGAACACGAGGACAAATTGCACGTGATGGCCAAGGCGCTGATGAAGTACGAGACCATCGACGCGGCGCAGATCAAGGACATCATGGAAGGCCGCGACCCGCGCCCGCCCGAGGGCTGGGACGACAGCGGCCGCAAGCCGCCGCAGGGCAAGCCGCGGCGCCGCGAGGGCGAGAGCACCGGCGCGATCGGCGGCCCGGCGAGCGAGCACTAGGCGGCCGTTACCGGCAGCATACCGACCGCAGACGGGCGGCGAGGTATCATCTCGCCGCCCGTTTTTCTTTCCAGGCCGGGAGGCGCCAGCCGCATCGCCATGCAGGTCACGCTCGGACCGACAGTGTTGAGCCTCGACCGTCCGCGCATCATGGGCGTGCTCAACGTCACGCCCGATTCTTTTTCCGACGGCGGCAGCTTCCGCGACCCGGGCGCGGCCGTGCGCCATGCGCTCGGCATGATCGAGGCCGGCGCCGACATCATCGACGTCGGCGGCGAGTCGAGCCGGCCGGGCGCGGCCGAGGTCCCGGTGGCCGAGGAACTCGACCGCGTGCTGCCGGTGCTCGAGGCCCTGGCCGGGCAGGGCGGGGCGCTGCTGTCGATCGACACGAGCAAGCCCGAGGTCATGCGCGCCGCCGTCGCGGCCGGCGCGGTGCTGATCAACGACGTCTATGCGCTGCGCCGCGAGGGCGCGCTCGAGACCGCAGGCGCTTTGCCCGCCGGCATCTGCCTGATGCACATGCAGGGTACGCCGGGGACGATGCAGGCCGAGCCCCGCTACCGTGAACTGCCCGGGGACGTGCTCCGCTTCCTCGAGCAGCGGGTCGCCGCCTGCGAGGCGGCAGGCATCGCCCGCGGCCGCCTGCTGGTCGATCCCGGCTTCGGCTTCGGCAAGACGGACGCCCACAACCTCGTACTGCTCCGCGAGCTGGGACAGTTCGGCCGGCTGGGCCTGCCGCTGCTGGTCGGCCTGTCGCGCAAGCGCACGCTAGGCAACCTGACGGGGCGCGAGCCCGGCGAGCGGGTCGCCGCCGGGCTGGCGGCGGCGGTCTTGGCTGTCGAGCGCGGGGCGCATATAGTTCGCACACACGACGTTGCGGCTACCGCCGACGCACTCCGCATCGTGGCGGCCACCGCCGCGGCCGCCGGCGACGCCCCCCGGGAACGCGCAGGAAACCAATGACAAAAAGACACTTCGGTACCGACGGGGTCCGCGGCCGGGTCGGCAGCGACCCGATGAGCGCGGAATTCGCGCTGCGGCTCGCGAGCGCCGCGGCCCAGGCCCTCGTGCCGCGCGGCGGTACGGTCCTGATCGGCAAGGACACCCGGCTGTCAGGCTACATGTTCGAATCCGCGCTGGAGGCGGGCTTCGTCGCCGCCGGCGCGAACGTGCTGTTGCTGGGACCGCTGCCGACGCCCGGCATCGCGGTGCTGGCGCAGCAGCTCGAGGCCGATCTCGGCGTGGTCATCAGCGCCTCGCATAACCCTTACTACGACAACGGCATCAAGTTCTTCGACGGTCGCGGCGCGAAGCTCACTGACGACGACGAGCTGGCGATCGAGAAGCACCTCGACGTCGCCGCGATCACGCGCGAGTCGCACGAGCTCGGCAAGGCCAAGCGTATCGACACGGCGAGAATCCGCTACCAGGACTTCTGCGCCTCGACCTTCCCGCGCGGCATGAACCTCGAGGGCATGAAGATCGTGTTCGACGGCGCCAACGGCGCGGGCTACAAGGTCGGGCCGCGCACGCTGAGCGAGCTCGGCGCCGAGGTGATCCCGATCGGCTGTTCGCCGAACGGCCGCAACATAAACCAGGGCTGTGGGTCGACCCAGCCCGCACTGCTGCAGCAGACCGTGCCGGCCGTGCAGGCGCACGTCGGTATCGCGCTGGACGGCGACGGCGACCGCGTCGTCATGGTCGACGAGCACGGCGCGCTGCTGGACGGCGACCAGCTGCTGTACATCCTGGCGGCGGCCCGGCGGCAGGCCGGCGCGCTGACCGGTCCAGTCGTCGGCACGGTCATGAGCAATCTCGGCCTCGAGCACGCGCTGGCCGAGCTCGACATACCGTTCCGGCGCGCGCAGGTCGGCGACCGCTATGTCCTCGAGGCGCTCCGCGAGTCCGGCGGCATTCTCGGCGGCGAGACCTCCGGCCACATGATCTGCCTCGACCGCACCACGACCGGTGACGGCCTGATCGCGGCGCTGCAGGTGC
Organism: uncultured Woeseia sp.; assembly: GCA_937925605.1. Classification (GTDB taxonomy): domain Bacteria; phylum Pseudomonadota; class Gammaproteobacteria; order Steroidobacterales; family Woeseiaceae; genus Woeseia. The sequence continues at coordinate 16,456 of CALALV010000094.1, read as the reverse complement.
TCGCGATCATGAAGGAGACCGGCAGGCCGCTGTCCGAGCTGGCCGGCGGCATGCGCAAGTACCCGCAGAAGCTGGTCAACGTCCGCGTCGACCAGCGCATCGACCCGGCCAGCTCCAGCCAGATCCGGGATGCCGTCAGCGCCGCGGAGCAGGAGCTGAGCGAAACCGGGCGCGTCGTACTGCGCGCCTCGGGCACCGAACCGGTCATCCGCGTCATGGTGGAGGGGCGCAACGAAGGCCAGGTCTCGGCGCTGGCCGATCGGCTGGCCGAGGTCGTGGCCCGCTCCGCAGCCTGAGAGCCGCGCTACCTGCGTCCCGGCGCGTTGATTCTGGCCGACCCGGCGGGTATCCTTGCGCGCCTTTTTGGAGGACCCTGCGGGGCCCGGGCCCATGCGCAAGTACCTCGTAGCCGGTAACTGGAAGATGAACGGCAGCCGCGGCGACAATGCCGCGCTGCTGGATGGCATCCTGGCCGGCCGCGAGCGCGCGGCCGCAGCGGAGCTGCTGGTCTGCCCGCCGTACCCGTACCTGGCCGCCACTGCCAAGGCTCTGGCCGGGCGGGGAGTCGCGGTCGGGGCGCAGAACCTGTCCCAGCACGAATCCGGCGCCTACACGGGAGAGGTGTCGGCGGTCATGCTGAAGGACGTTGGCTGTGAATATGTGATCGTCGGTCACTCAAAGCAACGCACACTGTATGGCGAGAGCAGCGACGTCGTCGCCGCGAAGTACCTGGCGGCGCTGGCCGCCGGGCTCAGGCCGATCCTGTGCGTCGGCGAGACGCTCGAGGAGCGCGAGGCCGGGCGGACCGAGGCCGTCATCGACGCACAGCTCGACGCAGTGCTCGACACGGCCGGGGTGGCGACCTTCGCCGAGGCGGTCGTGGCCTACGAACCGGTCTGGGCCATCGGTACCGGCCTGACGGCGAGCCCGGAACAGGCGCAGGCGGTGCATGCGCACATCCGCGCAAGGGTCGCGGCGCAGGATGCGGGGGTCGCGGCCGGCCTGCAGATCCTGTACGGCGGCAGCGTCAAGGGCGACAACGCGGCCGGGCTGTTCGCGATGGCGGACATCGACGGCGGCCTGATCGGCGGCGCGTCGCTGAAAGCGAAAGACTTCCTGGCGATCGCCGACGCGGCGGCCGCCCAAGACTGAGGACAAGATGAGTACGTTACAGACCGTAGTTCTGATCGGCCACACGGCGATTGCCCTGCTGATCATCATCCTGGTGCTGCTGCAGCGCGGGAAAGGCGCCGACGCCGGCGCCGCGTTCGGTGCCGGCGCGTCGGGCACCGTGTTCGGCGCGCGCGGGTCGTCCAGCTTCTTTTCGCGGATGACCGCGATTCTCGCGACGGCCTTCTTCGCGACCAGCCTGACGCTGGCGTTCATGAGCAGCCAGCGCACCGAGGCGCCGGAGAGCCTGATCGAGTCGGCGCCGGTCGAGGAAACCGACGCGGCACCCGCCGCGGCCGACGACGAACTGCCGGCGCTGCCGACCGACGAGCCGGCCGCAACCGACGACGCGATGCCCGAGCTCGAAAGCCCGGAATCCGGGGACGAACCGCAGTAGAATCTGCGGCGCCCGAGAGTACATTGCCGACGTGGTGGAATTGGTAGACACGCTGTCTTGAGGGGGCAGTAGCGCGAGCTGTGCCGGTTCGAGTCCGGCCGTCGGCACCAAATAAAAAGGGGGTCCCCGGCCGAGCCGGGGACCCCCTTTTTATTTGGTGCCTATGGTCGAACTTCGCGGCAGGGTGCCTGCGGAGGGGGCGCTGCCGCCCCGGTCGTGCGCCGTTGTCTGTGACGCCTTGGGTACCCCTCGTGGACCGGCCGCAGTGGATTCGGTGCGCCGGGCGGTGCTGTTGAGGAGGTTCGAGTCCGGCCGTCGGCACCGGGTTCTTTTTGGGTATGGGCGAGGCGGGGAGAGTCGCCTGGATCGATAGCGATGGTCGAACTTCGCGGCAGGGTGCCTGCGAAGGGGCCGCTGCAGGGATCGCGATGCGATCGGGGCCGAAAAGTTACGAAAAAGAGGCGGTCGGGACGGCCGGGGGTATTAACCCTGATGTGCGGGCTGATACAATACGGCCGCTTAAGCGAACTCCACGCGGTGGCTTTGCGCCGCCCGACTACCCGATGCTTGAAGAATATTTGCCAGTCCTGATCTTCCTGGGCGTATCGACCGGTATCGGTCTCGTGCTGCTCGGTCTCGGTTTCCTGTTCGGCCGCGGCCAGAAGGACGCCGAGAAGCTGTCCGCCTACGAGTGCGGATTCGAGCCGTTCGAGGACTCCCGGTCGCGCTTCGACGTCCGTTACTATCTCGTCGCGATCCTGTTCATCATCTTCGATCTCGAGATCGCGTTCCTGTTTCCGTGGGCCGTGTCGCTCGACACTTTCGGCGCGTTCGGGCTGATCGCGATGGGGATCTTCCTCGCGATCCTGGTCGTCGGCTTCGCCTTCGAATGGAAGAAAGGGGCGCTGGAATGGGATTGAACACCGCTGCCAGGGCGGCGTCGCCCGCCGCGGCCGAGGCCGACGGACAAAGCCTGCAGAAGAAGGGCTTCGTCGTCACCGGCGTCGACAACGTCATCAACTGGGCGCGTACCGGCTCGTTGTGGCCCATGACTTTCGGTCTCGCCTGCTGCGCCGTCGAGATGATGCACGCGGGCGCAGCCCGCTACGACCTCGACCGCTTCGGCATCATTTTCCGGCCGAGTCCGCGCCAGTCCGACGTCATGATCGTCGCCGGCACGCTGGTCAACAAGATGGCGCCGGCCCTGCGCAAGGTCTACGACCAGATGCCGGAGCCGCGCTGGGTCGTCTCGATGGGTTCCTGCGCCAACGGCGGCGGCTACTACCATTATTCCTACTCTGTCGTGCGCGGCTGCGACCGCATCGTCCCCGTGGACGTGTACGTTCCCGGTTGCCCGCCGACGGCGGAGGCCCTGGTGTACGGGCTTATTCAACTGCAGAAGAAAATCCGTCGCACCAACACGATTGCCCGGTAAGGCAACAGCTACATGACTGACAGGCACGAGACACAGGCGGCTCGGATCGCCGAGCGCTTCGGGGACAAGGTCGCGCGAGTCGCATCCGGTTGCGGCGAACTGACCTTCGAGGTCGACAAGGACGCGCTGCTCGAGGTCGCCACCGCGCTGCGGGACGACTTCGGCTACGAGCAGCTGATCGACGTCTGCGGCGTCGACTACCTGACCTACGGCAAGTCCGAATGGAAGACCCGGGAAGCGACCGACTCGGGCTACAGCCGCGGCGTGATCCGCGAGGACGTGATCCTCGACGAGGCGGAGTCCTTCGACCCGAAGCGTTTCGCGGCCGTCTATCACCTGCTGTCCGTGCAGCACAACCGCCGCGTGCGCCTGCGCGTCTACGCGGGTGCCGACAATCCGCCGGTCATCCCGTCGGTCGTCGACGTATGGAACGCGGCGAACTGGTTCGAGCGCGAGGCCTTCGACCTCTACGGAATCCTGTTCGAAGGGCATCCGGACCTGCGCCGCATCCTGACCGACTACGGCTTCATCGGCCACCCGTTCCGCAAGGACTTCCCGCTGTCCGGCAACGTCGAGGTGCACTACGACGCCGAGAAGGGCCGCGTCGCCTACCAGCCGGTCAGCATCGAGCCGCGCACGCTGGTGCCGAAAGTGATTCGCGACGACAACCGCTACCGGGACGAACTGCACGACCTGAGGGACGCCGCAAGCGATGGCTGAGATACAGAATTTCACGATGAACTTCGGCCCGCAGCACCCGGCGGCGCACGGCGTGCTGCGTCTCGTCCTCGAGATGGACGGCGAGGTCATCCAGAAGGCGGACCCGCACGTCGGGCTGCTGCACCGAGCGACCGAAAAGCTCGCCGAATCGAAGCCGTACAACCAGAGCGTCGGCTACATGGATCGGCTCGACTACGTCTCGATGATGTGCAACGAGCACGGCTACGTGCTCGCGATCGAGAAGCTGCTCGGCATCGACATCCCGGAGCGCGCGAAGTACATCCGCGTCATGTTCGACGAGATCACGCGCGTCCTGAATCACCTGATGTGGCTCGGCGCACACGGGCTCGACATCGGCGCGATGACGATGTTCCTGTACTGCTTCCGCGAGCGCGAGGACCTGATGGACTGCTACGAGGCGGTCTCGGGCACGCGCATGCACGCGACCTACTACCGCCCGGGCGGCGTGTACCGCGACCTGCCGGACTCGATGCCGAAATACCAGGCCTCGAAATGGCGCAGCCAGAAGGACGTCGACCGGCTGAACGCGGCGCGCGAGGGCTCGCTGCTCGACTTTATCGAGGCCTTCACCGAGAAATTTCCCGGCTGCGTCGACCAGTACGAGACCCTGCTGACGAACAACCGCATCTGGAAGCAGCGCACGGTCAACATCGGCGTCGTGTCGCCTGAGCGGGCGCTGAATCTCGGCTTCACGGGCCCGATGCTGCGCGGCTCCGGCATCGAGTGGGATCTGCGCAAGAAACAGCCCTACGCCGTCTACGACAAGATGGACTTCGACATTCCGGTCGGCGTCAACGGCGACTGCTACGACCGCTACCTCGTGCGCGTCGAGGAAATGCGCCAGTCGAACCGCATCATCAAGCAGTGCGTGGACTGGCTGCGCGCCAACCCGGGCCCGGTCATGATCGACGACCACAAGATCGTGCCGCCGAAGCGCATCGAGATGAAGGACGACATGGAGTCGCAGATTCATCACTTCAAACTGTTCACGGAAGGCTACAGCGTGCCGGCGGGCGAGGCCTACGCGGCCGTCGAGGCGCCGAAGGGCGAGTTCGGCGTCTACATGATTTCCGATGGCGCCAACAAGCCGTACCGCGTCAAGGTACGCGCGCCCGGCTTTTCGCACCTGGCGTCGATGTCCGAGATGGTCGAGGGCCACATGCTGGCCGACGTCGTTGCGGTCATCGGAACGCAAGATATCGTATTCGGCGAAATCGACCGGTGAGGTCGCAGCGATAATGAGTCAAGGCAAGCAACTGTCCGCCCACATCCGCGAGGAAATCGACCGCTGGCGCGCGCGTTTCCCGGAAGGCAAGCAGCGTTCCGCGATCATCGGCGGGCTGCATGCGGCGCAGCACGAGAACCAGGGCTGGCTGTCCACCGAACTGATGGACGGCGTGGCGGAGTACCTGGGCGTGCCGTCGATCCAGGTCTACGAGATAGCCACCTTCTACTCGATGTTCCAGACGAAGCCGGTCGGTCGGCACGACGTTGCGATCTGCACCAACGTTTCCTGCATGCTGCGCGGCGCCGACGACATCGTCGCCCACTGCGAAAAGCGACTCGGCATCAGGCTCGGCGAGAGCACCGAGGACGGCCGCATCTTCCTCAAGAAGGAAGAGGAATGCCTGGCCGCCTGCGTCGGTGCGCCGATGATGATGGTCGATCACGTGTATCACGAGAATCTCTCGATCGAGCAGGTCGACGAGATCCTGGACGGTCTGGACTGATGGCCTACGAACAAAACCTCGTCTGCTGGAATACCTTCGGCGCCGACAAGTCGTACGCGCTCTCGACCTACGAGAAGCACGGCGGCTACGAGGCCTGGCGCAAGGTCCTGGCCGGCGAACTGACGCCCGAGCAGATCATCGACGAGGTCAAGGCCTCCGGCCTGCGCGGCCGCGGCGGCGCGGGCTTCCCGACCGGTCTCAAGTGGAGCTTCATGCCGCGCACGGCACCCGGGCAGAAGTACCTCGTGGTCAACTCCGACGAGAGCGAGCCGGGCACCTGCCACGACCGCGAGATTCTGCGCGGCAACCCGCATGCGCTGGTCGAGGGCATGGCCATCGCCAGCTACGCGATGGGCGCGACGGTCGCCTACAACTACATCCGTGGCGAGTTCATCGATGAACCGGTGCCGCGCTTCGAGGCGGCCGTCAAGGAAGCCTACGACGCGGGCCTGCTCGGCAAGAACATCCAGGGTTCCGGCATCGACATCGACATATTCACGTTCGTCGGCGCGGGTGCCTATATCTGCGGCGAGGAGACGGCGCTGATCGAGTCGCTGGAGGGCAAGCCGGGCAAGCCGCGTTTCAAGCCGCCGTTCCCGGCGAACTTCGGCCTCTGGGGCATGCCCACGACGATCAACAATACGCAGTCGATCGCGAGCGTGCCGACGATCATCCGCAAGGGCGGCGCCTGGTTCGCGGGCCTCGGCCCCGAGAAGTCCGGCGGCACGGCGCAGTTCTCGGTCTCGGGTCACATCGAGAAGCCGCAGAATCTCGAGCTGCCGATGGGTATCCCGTTCCGCGACCTGCTCGAGCTGTGCGGCGGCGTCTGGAAAGGGCGCAAGCTGAAGGCCGTGATTCCGGGCGGCTCGTCCGTGCCGGTGCTGCCGGCCGACATCATCATGGACTGCACGATGGACTACACCTCGCTGCAGGAAGCCGGCTCGTCGTTCGGCACCGGCGCGGTCATGGTGATGGACGACCAGACCTGCATGGTCCGCGTGCTGCGCCGCATCTCCCGTTTCTACATGTCGGAGTCCTGCGGCCAGTGCACGCCCTGCCGCGAAGGTACTGGCTGGCTGTACCGCATGCTGACGCGGATCATCGACGGCAAGGGCCAGATGGAAGACCTCGACAAGCTGGTCGCGGTCGCCAACAAGATCGAGGGCCACACGATCTGTGCGCTCGGTGATGCCGCCGCGTGGCCGGTGCAGAGCTTCCTGCGACACTTCTACAACGAGTTCGAGTACATGGTGAAAAACCACGGCCGCAGCGTGGTCGACGGCAGCACCGAGGCCGCCGCATGAGCGACGATACGGTCAAGATCGAAGTCGACGGCAAGCCCGTCGAGGCCCGCAAGGGGCAGATGCTGATCGAGGTCACCGACCGGCTCGGCACCTACGTGCCGCGCTTCTGTTACCACGAGAAGCTGTCGATCGCCGCGAATTGCCGGATGTGCCTGGTCGAGGTCGAGAAAGCGCCGAAGCCGCTGCCGGCCTGCGCGACGCCGGTCGGCGACGGCATGAAGGTCTTCACGCGCTCGCCGAAAGCGATCGCCGCCCAGCGCGCGACGATGGAATTCCTGCTGATCAATCACCCGCTCGACTGCCCGATCTGCGACCAGGGCGGCGAGTGCGAACTGCAGGACATCGCGATGGGCTACGGTCGCGACGTCTCGCGCTACAACGATGGCAAGCGGGTCGTTAAGGACAAGGACATCGGCCCGCTGGTGTCGACCGACATGACCCGCTGCATCCATTGCACGCGCTGCGTGCGCTTCGGGCAGGAGATCGAGGGCCTGCAGGAGCTCGGCACGATCGGCCGCGGCGAGGAAATGAAGATCAGCATGTACGTCGAGAGGGCAGTGGATCACGAACTCTCGGCGAACATCATCGACCTGTGCCCGGTCGGCGCCCTGAACAACAAGCCGTACCGCTACAGCGCACGTTCGTGGGAGATGCTGCAGCGCCCGGCCGTGTCGCCGCACGACTGCGTCGGCTCCAACATGTTCGCGCACACGCTGCGCGGCACCGTGAAGCGCATCGTTCCCCGCGAGAACGAGGCCATCAACGAGACCTGGCTCGCCGATCGCGACCGTTTCAGCTACCTGGGCATCTACGCCGACGAGCGGCTCACGCGGCCGCGCATGAAGGTCGACGGCGAATGGCAAAACGTCGGCTGGGAAGCGGCGCTCGAACGTGCCGCGCAGCAGCTCTCGGGCGCGGACGCGGCCAAGCTCGGCATCCTGGCGTCACCGGGGGTGACGGTCGAGGAGGCGCACCTGCTGGCGCGCATCGCGGCGCACCTCGGCACCGCCAACCTCGACCACCGTGTGCGCCAGCGCGATTTTGCCGACCAGGAGAACGACCCGCTGTTCCCGGCGCTCGGCGCGGACATCGCCGAGCTCGAGAGTCGCGACGCGATCCTCGTCGTCGGTTCCAACCTGCGTCGCGAGGTTCCGATCATCGCGCACCGCGTGCGCAAGGCCGCGCTCTCCGGAGCGAAAGTCACTTTCATCAACCCGGCGCGCTACGAGTACCACTTCGACGTCGCGGAGTACCTCGAGACCGACCGCCTCGTGGAAGCGCTGTCCGGAATCGCTGCGGCGCTGGCCGCCGGCGGCAAGCTGCCGGAGTCGGTGCGCGTGCTCTGCGAGGGCGTCACGCCGACGGACGAGCAGCGCGCGGTCGCCGAATTGCTGCGCGATGCAGAACAGGGCCACGTACTGCTCGGCAACCTCGCCGGCCGGCATCCGGCTTTCTCCGCGCTGCGCGCGCTCGCCGCGGCCGTCGCGGAGCTGTCGGGCAGCGGCTTCGGCCGCCTGTCCGAGGGCCCGAATTCCGCGGGCGCTAGCCTCGCCGGCCTGCTGCCGCACCGCGCGGCCGGCGGCCAGGCACGCGAGCGAGCCGGGCTGGACGCGGGGCGAATGCTGGACGCCGATCTCGACGCGCTGCTGCTCTTCGGTATCGAGCCGGACAAGGACCTCGCGACGCCGGAAGCGGCGGACAAGCTCGCCGAGCAGAACTACGTCATCGCGTGTACGAGCTACGACACGCCCGCGCTGCGCGAGACCGCCGACCTGCTGCTGCCGATCGGCAGTTTCGCCGAGTCGGCCGGCACCTACGTCAATTGCGAGGGTCGCTGGCAGAGTTTCAACGGCTTCGCGAACCCGGTCGGCGAAGCGCGCCCGGGCTGGAAGGTCCTGCGCGTACTCGGCAACCTGCTCGACGCCGAGGGCTTCGACTACGAGGCCGCCGAGGACGTGCGTAACGAGATCATGACCGCGCTCGGCGACAAGGATCCGGGTGCGCAGTACCGCGGCAGCGCGACCCTGCCGGCCGTCAACGGTGCCGACGCCGCGGGTCCGGAGCTCGACGTGCCGATGTACCAGGTCGACGCGCTGGTGCGCCGCTCGCAGGCGCTGCAGCTCACGCCCGAGGCGAAGCGCAGCCGGCAAGGGGACGCCGGGGCATGAAGGCGCTGATCCCGCAGTTCCTGGTCGACTTCTGGAACGGCCTGCCGCAGGCGGTGCAGACCGTCACGATCTCGACGACGCAGATCCTCGTGGTCACGGTCGGCGTGATCCTGACCGTCGCGTTCTCGACCTACTTCGAGCGCAAGGTGATCGGCTTCATGCAGGGCCGCATCGGTCCGAACCGGGTCGGCTGGCGCGGCCTGCTGCAGCCGTTCGCGGACGTCATCAAGCTGCTGATCAAGGAAGTGATCGTGCCGACGCGCTCGAACCGCTTCCTGTTCGTCATTGCGCCGCTGCTGTCGATCGTTCCGGCGCTCGCCACCTGGGCGGTCGTACCGCTGCATCCAGAGTTCGTCATCGCCGACATCAACGCCGGGCTGCTGTACGTACTGGCGCTCACCTCCGTCGGCGTCTACGGCGTGATCCTCGCCGGCTGGGCCACGAACTCCAAGTACGCGTTTCTCGGCGCGATGCGCTCGGCGGCGCAGATCGTCGCCTACGAGATCGCGATGGGTTTCGCGCTGGTCGGCGTGCTGATGGCAGGCGGCAGCCTGAACCTCGGCGACATTGTGGAGGCGCAGGCCGGCGGCGTAAGCCAATGGTTCCTGATCCCGCTGCTGCCGCTGTTCCTGGTCTACTGGATCTCGGGCGTCGCCGAGACCAACCGCGCGCCGTTCGACGTTGCGGAGGGCGAGTCGGAGATCGTCGCGGGCTTCCACGTCGAGTACTCGGGCGTCGCGTTCGCCGTGTTCTTCCTCGCCGAGTACGCCAACATGGTGCTGATCTCGGCGCTGACCGCGATTTTCTTCCTCGGCGGCTGGGCCTCGCCCTTCGAGGGCTGGAGCTTCCTGGGCGAGGGCAGCTTCCTGCGCGAGCCGCATTTCTTCTGGCTTGCGGCCAAGATCGCCTTCTTCATGTTCACTTTCTTCTGGTTGCGCGCGACGTTCCCGCGCTACCGCTATGACCAGATCATGCGGCTCGGCTGGAAGGTCTTCATCCCGGTGACGATCATCTGGATTGTCGTCGAGGGCATCATGGCCTGGATGCAGATCGGTCCCTGGTCGGGCCTGGCAGGTTGAACGCATGAGCACTCTCAAGAGCTACATCAAGACCTTTGCGCTGTGGGAGCTGTGGCAGGGACTGTCCGTCACCTTCCGCAATTTTTTCCGCAAGCCGGTCACGGTTTACTACCCGGAAGAGAAGACGCCGCAGTCGCATCGCTTCCGCGGACTGCACGCGCTGCGCCGCTACCCGAACGGAGAGGAGCGCTGCATCGCCTGCAAGCTCTGCGAGGCCGTGTGCCCGGCACTCGCGATCACGATCGAGTCGGCGGTCGGTGACGACGGCACCCGGCGCACCACGCGCTACGACATCGACCTGTTCAAGTGCATCTACTGCGGCTTCTGCGAGGAGGCCTGCCCGGTCGACGCGATCGTCGAAACCCGGCTGCACGAGTACCACATGGAAAAGCCCGGCGAGAACATCATGACCAAGGACAAGCTGCTCGCCGTCGGCGACCGGTACGACGCCATGATCGCGGCCGACAAGGCCGCGGACGCCAAGTACCGCTAGGGGAGAGGGGATTGTTCCACGCCATTCTGTTCTATGCCTTTGCCGCGGTGCTGATCGGCGCCGCGCTCGGCGTGATTTTTTCGAAGAACCCGGTGCACGCGGTCATGTTCCTCGTGCTCGCGTTCTTCCAGAGCGCGGTGCTCTGGCTGCTGGCCGAGGCTGAGTTTCTCGCCATCGTGCTGGTGCTCGTCTACGTCGGCGCGGTCATGGTGCTGTTCCTGTTCGTCGTCATGATGCTCGACATCAACGTCGAGCAGGTCCGCGAGAGCTTCACGCGCTACCTGTGGCTCGGGCTCGTGATCGCCGGGCTCATGATCATCGAGCTCGTAAACCTCGTGTGGGTCAAGAGCCAGGACGTGCTCGGGCAGACGGGCTTCGCGGCCACGCCCGAAGGCTACAGCAATACCAAGGCGCTCGGCTCGGTGCTGTACACGGAGCACGTCTACGCATTCGAGATCGCGGCCGTGATTCTGCTGCTTGCCATCGTCGCGGCGATCACGCTGACGATGCGCCGCCGGCCGGGCCTCAAGCAGCAGAACATCGCGAAACAGGTCTCGGTCGATCCGAAAGACCGCGTCCGCGTGGTCAAGATGGACGCGGAGAGGGCGGAGTAATGCTGTCGACCATCGGGCTGCCGCACTACCTGACGATCTCGGCGATCCTGTTCACGCTCAGCGTGGCCGGTATCTTCATCAATCGCCGTAACCTCATCCTGCTGCTGATGTGCATCGAGCTGATGCTGCTGGCGGTCAACTTCAACTTCGTCGCGTTCTCGCGCTACCTCGGGGACGAGACCGGGCAGGTGTTCGTGTTCTTCATCCTGACCGTGGCGGCCGCGGAGGCCGCCATCGGCCTCGCGATCCTCGTGGTCCTGTTCCGCAACCGACGCTCCATCAACGTGGCGGAGCTGGATTCGATGAAGGGCTGACGGCAATGCAATCCATTCACCTGACCATCGTCCTCGCCCCGCTGGCCGCGGCCATCGTCGCCGGCCTGTTCGGCAAGAAGATCGGCCGCGCGGGCGCTCACTGGGTCACGATCCTCGCGGTCGGACTTTCGTTCCTGCTGTCGCTCGTCGTGCTGAAGCACCTGTACTGGGACGGCGGGACGACGCAGAACTACAGCGTGTACACCTGGGCGGTCAGCGACGGGCTGCGCATGGAGATCGGGTTCCTTATCGACCGGCTCAGCGCGCTCATGATGGTCGTGGTCACCTTCGTGTCGCTGATGGTGCACGTGTACACGATCGGCTACATGCACGACGACCCGGGCTACCAGCGCTTCTTCAGCTACATCTCGCTGTTCACGTTCGCGATGCTGATGCTGGTCATGTCGAACAACTTCCTGCAGTTGTTCTTCGGCTGGGAGGCGGTCGGGCTCGTGTCCTACCTGCTGATCGGCTTCTGGTACACGCGCGAGACGGCCATCTTCGCGAACCTGAAGGCTTTCCTGGTCAACCGGGTCGGCGACTTCGGCTTCATCCTCGGCATCGCCGGCGTCGTGTACTTCGCCGACTCGCTGGACTACGCCGAGGTCTTCGCGCAGGCCGACAACATCGCCGCGCAGACGATCCGGGTCGCGGGATTCGACCCGTGGAACGCGATGACGCTGATCTGCATCCTGCTGTTCATCGGAGCGATGGGCAAGTCGGCGCAGGCGCCGCTGCACGTCTGGCTGCCGGACTCGATGGAAGGCCCGACGCCCATCTCCGCGTTGATCCACGCCGCGACGATGGTCACGGCCGGCATCTTCATGGTCGCGCGCATGTCGCCGCTGTTCGAGCTGTCCGAGACCGCGCTGGCTGTCGTGCTCGTGATCGGCGCGCTGACGGCCTTCTTCATGGGCCTGCTCGGTATCGTGCAGAACGATATCAAGCGGGTCGTCGCCTACTCGACGCTGTCCCAGCTCGGCTACATGACCGTGGCGCTCGGCGTATCGGCGTACGGCGCGGCGATCTTCCACCTGATGACCCACGCCTTCTTCAAGGCGCTGCTGTTCCTCGCTGCCGGCTCGGTGATCATCGCGATGCACCACGAGCAGGACATTCGCAAGATGGGCGGCCTGAAGAAATACATGCCGATTACCTACTGGACGGCGCTGATCGGCTCGCTCGCGCTGATCGGCTTCCCGGGCAGTTCCGGGTTCTTCTCGAAGGACGCGCTGATCGAGGCGGTCAAGTACTCGCACTGGCAGGGGCAGGGCGCCGTCTACTGGATCGCCTACCTGTCGGTCCTGCTGGGCGTGTTCGTGACCGCGCTGTACTCGTTCCGCATGTTCTTCCTGGTATTCCACGGCAAGGGCCGCATGGACGAGAAGACCCGCTCGCACCTGCACGAGACGCCGGCGGTCGTGACAGTGCCGCTGATCCTGCTCGCAATCCCGTCGGCGACCATCGGCTGGCTGACGATCGGGCCCGTGCTGTTCGGCGGGTTCTTCGCCGAGTCCCTGTACGTGAGCGAGGCACACGACGTGCTCGCGCGGCTCGGCGAGACCTTCCACGGCAGCGCCGGCTTCATCCTGCACGCCGCTCAGGGGCCGGCGATCTGGCTGGCCGCGGCCGGCGTACTGGTCGCCTGGTTCCTGTACCTGAAGCGGCCGGACATCCCGGAGGCACTCGCGGCGAAGTTGAAGCCGCTGTACACGCTGCTCGACAGAAAGTACTACTTCGACGACCTGTGGATCGACGGCTTCGCCGCCGGCGGGCGGCGCGCCGGCAGCTTCCTGTGGCAGAAGGGCGACCAGTTCCTGATCGACGGGCTGATGGTCAATGGCACGGCGCACAGCGTGGGCCGGCTGGCCGGCGTGCTGCGCCACCTGCAGACCGGCTACCTGTATCACTACGCGTTCGCGATGATCATCGCGCTGACGCTGTTCCTTGGCTGGCTGCTGTGGCTGTAGCGGCACGCGGATAAGAACCAGAACGCCTGCGTGGCAGGCATCGGGGCATTCGGGCACACATGGATTTGACGAACAACATTCTCAGCATGCTGATCTGGCTGCCGATCGTCGGCGGCCTGGCGGTGCTGGCCGTCGGTGACGGCGGCGACGCGGACTCCCCGCGCGCGCACGGCATGCGCATGCTGTCGCTGGTCGTGTCACTGCTGACGGCGCTGCTCGGCGGATTCCTGTACGCGAATTTCGACAACTCGACCGCCGGCATGCAGTTCGTCGAGCGCGCGAGCTGGATCGAGACCTTCAACGTCGAGTATTACCTCGGTGTCGACGGCATCTCGGCGCCGCTGATCCTGCTCACGGCCTTCATCACGCCGCTCGTGATCGTGGCGGGCTGGGATTCGATTCGCCAGCGCCCGGCGCAGTACTTCTCCGCGTTCCTGATCCTCGAAGGCGTCATGATCGGCGTGTTCTGCGCACTCGACGCCGTGCTGTACTACGTCTTCTGGGAAGCGATGCTGGTACCGATGTTCCTGATCATCGGCATCTGGGGCGGCGCGCGGCGTATCTACGCGACTATCAAGTTCTTCCTGTACACGTTCCTCGGCTCGGTGCTGATGCTCGTGGCCTTCATCTACCTGTACACGAAGACCGGCGACTTCAGTTTCTATTCGTTCAACGACGTGCCGCTGACGTTGTTCGAGCAGCAGCTCATCTTCATCGCCTTCCTGCTCGCGTTCGCGGTCAAGGTGCCGATGTGGCCCGTGCACACCTGGCTGCCGGACGCGCACGTCGAGGCGCCGACCGGCGGTTCCGTAATCCTGGCCGCAATCATGCTGAAGATGGGCGGCTACGGCTTCGTGCGGCTGTCGCTGCCGATGCTGCCGGACGGCAGCGCCTACTTCGCCGGCCTGATGATCGCGCTGTCGCTGATCGCCGTCGTGTACATCGGCATGGTCGCGCTGATGCAGAAGGACATGAAGAAGCTGATCGCCTACTCGTCGATCGCGCACATGGGCTTCGTTACGCTCGGCTTCTTTATCGTCTACGGCGTGGGCGAGGGCACCGGCGCGGGACTCGGGGTCACCGGCGGCATGGTGCAGATGGTCTCGCACGGCCTGATTTCGGGCGCGCTGTTCCTCTGCGTCGGGGTGCTCTACGACCGCGTGCACAGCCGGCAGATTGCCGACTACGGCGGCGTGGCCAACACGATGCCGGTGTTCGCGGCCTTCTTCGTGCTGTTCGCGATGGCGAACTCCGGTCTGCCCGGCACCTCGGGCTTTGTCGGCGAGTTCATGGTCATCATCGCCAGCTTCAAGGCGAACTTCTGGTATGCATTCCTGGCCGCGACGACGCTGATCCTCGGCGCCGCCTACACGCTGTGGATGATCAAGCGGGTCGTCTACGGCGGCGTGGCCAACGAGAAGGTCGAGGCGCTCACGGATCTCAACCGCCGCGAGTTCGTCGTGCTCGGGGTGCTGGCGCTGGCCGTGCTGATCGTCGGCCTGTGGCCCGCGCCGCTGGTCGACATGATGACCGTCACCGTCGACCGGCTGGTCGAACGCTTAGGCCAGCCGAAACTGGCCGCACTCTAGGACTGACGCCGAATGTTTGGATCATTCACCCCCGCCGCCCCGGAAATCGTCCTGCTGACGATGCTCTGCGTCGTGCTGCTGGCGGACCTGTTCATCTCCGACGAGCAGCGCCAAGCCACGGTCTGGCTGAGCCTGGCCTCGCTGGCCCTGACCGCGGTCGCGATCGTGCTGACCGCGCCGGCCGGGCGCCTCGAGCTGTTCGACGGCAGTTACGTGAGCGACCCGCTGTCGCAGCTGCTGAAGCTCAGCGCCGTCATCGTCACGGCCGCCGGTTTCCTGTACGCGCGCGACTACCTGAAGCAGAACGACCTGCTGAAGGGCGAGTTCTACCTGCTCGGCCTGTTCGGCGTGCTTGGCATCCTGGTCATGATCTCGGCGAACAGCCTGCTGACGATGTACCTCGGCCTGGAAACGCTGTCGCTGTCGCTGTACGCGCTCGTGGCTTTTGACCGGAACTCGGCGCAAGCGGCCGAGTCGGCGATGAAGTACTTCGTGCTGGGCGCGATCGCCTCCGGCGCGCTGCTGTACGGCATCTCCTGGATCTACGGCGTTACCGGCACGCTGCAGTTCGACGAGATCGCCGCGGCGCTGCGCGCGAACCCCGACCTGAACGCGCTGCCGCTGTGGTTCGGGCTTGCGTTCCTGATTGTCGGCATCGCGTTCAAGTTCGGCGGCGTTCCGTTCCACATGTGGCTGCCCGACGTCTACCAGGGCGCGCGCTCGCCGGTCACGCTGTACATCGCATCCGCGCCGAAGATCGCCGCACTCGCGCTCGCGCTGCGCGTGCTGGTCGACGGGCTCGGCGACCTGCACGGCGTGTGGCAGGGCATGCTGATGGTCGTCGGTGTGCTGTCGCTGGTCGTCGGCAACGTCGTCGCGATCGCGCAGAGCAATATCAAGCGCATGCTCGGCTACTCGGCGATCGCGCACGTCGGCTTCATCCTGCTGGCCGTGTTCACCGGCAGCACGGAAGGCTACGCGGCGGCGATCTTCTACACGCTGACCTACGTGGTCATGGCGGCCGGCGCCTTCGGCATGGTGATCCTGCTCTCGAGCCAGGGCTACGAGGCCGAGGCGATCAGCGACTTCAAGGGCCTGAACGAGCGCAGCCCGTGGTTCGCGCTGATCATGATGTTCTGTATGTTCGGCATGGCCGGCATCCCGCCCTGGGTGGGCTTCTTTGCCAAGCTGAACGTGATCAGCGCCGTGCTCGAGGCCGGTTTCACGGGCTACGCCGTGCTGATGGTCGTGGCATCCGTGGTCGGGGCTTACTACTACCTGCGCGTCATCTGGTACATGTATTTCGACGAGCCGACCGACCGCTCGCTATTCCGCGCCGGCGCGGACACCCGGCTGGTGCTGAGCCTGAACGGCATGGCGATCCTGGCGCTCGGCATTGTCCCCGGCTGGCTGATGAAGCTCTGCCTGGACGTGATGGGATAAGGCAACTGC